>JAFTOK010000153.1 GCA_017463815.1 Clostridia bacterium
CCTCTTATGAGGAAGATTTCTATGGCAACTACAAGAAGGACGCAAACGGCAACCGCATTCAGAAAACCACGCATCCCTTTAAGAAGTTTGCTCTCTTGACAATGATTGCGGGCATTCTTCTCGCTATTCTTCTCACTTGGCTCGGTTGTATCGCTTCTGTCCCCACGGGTCACACTGGCGTTGTAACGACCTTTGGTAAAGTTGAGGACAAGACGTTTGATGCGGGCTTTAATATGAAAGCACCGTGGCAGAAGGTTGTAACTATGGATAACCGCGTGCAGAAGGCAAATACAACCCTTGCTTGCTTCTCGTCCGATATTCAGGAAGTAACCATTGCATACACTCTCAACTACCAGATTGATAAGGCAAACGCACAGGAGATTTACAGAAGTGTCGGCACGGCATATTACGATACGGTAATCGTTCCTAACATCGCAGAAGCGGTCAAGGTTGTAACGGCACAGTATACGGCTGAGCAGCTCGTAGGTTCCAGAGCAGAGCTTGCAGCGGCAATTGATGAGTTCCTTTCCGCAAGCCTTGCAAAGTATAACATTCAGGTTGTTTCCACTGCTATCGAGGATATGGATTTCACCGACGCATTTACCAATGCGGTAGAAGCTAAGCAGGTTGCAGCTCAGAACAAGCTTCAGGCAGAGATTGAGCAGGCACAGAAGGTTATGGAACAGCAGGCTGCTGCTGAGATGGCAGTAATTCAGGCGAATGCCGCGGCAGAGACTGCTAAGATTCAGGCTCAGGTTAATGCAGAAACCGCAAAGATTAAAGCCGAGGCAGACCTCGAGGTAGTTAAGATTGAGGCTGACGGTGTAGAGTACGCTGGTCAGAAGGAAGCCGCAGCAAACAAGGCGATTTCCGAGAGCCTTACAGACGAGCTTCTTGAATACTACTATATCCAGAACTGGAACGGTGAGCTTCCCGATACATACGTTGGCTCCGATGACGTGAGCACGATTATCACCGGCAAGGCTGGAAACTAACTAAATATGGCTACGGAACGCCTCTCCGTAGCCTCCAATATGCGGATATGGTGGAATTGGCAGACACACCGGCTTGAGGGGCTGGAGGTGAAAACCGTGCAGGTTCGACTCCTGCTATCCGCACCAAAGACACAGACACACAAACACATTTCATTGTGTTCCTCCTTGATAAAAAATCACCTCACCTTTCGTATATTTTTGAATCCTTTCTTGTCTAAACCTCCATACATTGTGTTGTTTGTGTCACCGTGGGTACTCCGTTAGTGCCACTGTGGAATTCAGAACGTGTCCGCCGGCTTGGGCGCGCCGTAATAGTCGGCTTTCATACTGGAGTTTCCTCAGAGGGAGGTTAGCTGGTTCAAGCCCAGATGCTCCAACCAAATCCAATCCCATACTGCTCCCCGTGCGAAGCATTTACAAGCGATAATGATGCTATGGCTGAATATGGAAGCGAGTTTCCATACGGACGGCAATTGGAGAAATGAGTGCGGAAGCCCCGAGTGTTTGCTCTGCTCGGTTAGGTCGATAGAGCCACGTTAATGGCACGTGAACAAAGACCATTGCCGCGGGAAGTGGGTAAACGCGGGATAAAAGTTTCATCACCAAACCTCGCAATGAACGGTATGTGAAATTCAGATATTCGTGCGAGTGAGTCCAAAGGCCGCGCCGATACGACCGGGGTTGAACGGGGAAGGCATTGGTGGGTTCTCTAAATTGCCATCAATGAGAAAGCTGAATAATAGGATTAAGTTCCGAGAAAGGCACAGTTGGAACAAACTGCAAAGACCTGTAAAAGTCGGCTGAAACACCTCTGGCATTGCGCTGTTATGTCACAGCGCCAAAGTCCGTAAAGCGAGACGAAGTTAAAGGAGTCGCGCTGGCAGACCGCAAGTTCGCAATAGTCTGCTATTATACTGGGATGTCGCCAAGCGGTAAGGCATCGGACTTTGATTCCGACAAGACGGCGTAGCCGCACGCTGGTTCAAATCCAGCCATCCCAGCCATAAGCGGTGGCGGAATAGACACTGACCCCATTTTAGATTGCGCTCGGGAGGAAGTGGTAAAGCCAAAAGGCGCATTGGCAATAGTAGACGCTAAACATTCATCAGGTTGGGCCGTGGTTCGATTCCACCTACCTCGAATTTTGCGGTGGAGCAACGGGGTAAGAATGTGCAGGCAAGTGGCGCCAACTATGTGGGGTGCAAATCCCCACCCGTTTACAAAAGTAACAATAAAATGAAGGAGAATAAATTATGAGAGCAATCAGCCAAGGTGATATTTTCACCATTTACAGCGACTCTTTGAAGACTTACGAACAGTTGCCCGCGCAGGTTTATAATGTTCGTTTCAGTAAACAGCGCGGTTTCTTCCTCGAAGTATCTACGGCACTTGAAATTAAAGAGTCCAAAATCTACGGCGTTCACGACGCAAAATGCCAGAAGGTACTCAAATCCTTTGAGGCATTTAATCGCAACCTCGGTGTTATCCTCAGTGGCGACAAGGGCATCGGCAAATCTTTGTTTGCCAAATTGCTTGCTATCAAGGCAATTGGTGCGGGATATCCTTTGCTGATTGTCGATACATACATCCCCGGCATTGCATCTTACATTCAGAGCATCGAGCAGGAATGTGCCGTTATGTTTGATGAGTTTGACAAGACATTTGGAGATGTGAAAGCCGAGGACGGTATGGCTTCTCCTCAGACGGAGCTTCTGACTCTGTTTGATGGTATGGCGATGGGCAAGAAGTTGTTCGTTATCACTTGTAACGAGCTTCGCAAGCTCAATGAGTTCCTTGTTAACCGCCCCGGCAGATTCCACTATCACTTCCGCTTCGACTATCCCACTCCCGCAGAAATCACCGAGTATATGCAGGACAAACTCCCCGAGGAATATTGGGGTGAAATCCAAGCAGTTGTTTCCTTCTCTCGCAAGGTCAAGCTTAACTATGACTGCCTCCGCGCCATCGTATTTGAACTTGCGAATGGCTTGCCTTTCAAGGAAGCTGTCAGCGATTTGAATATCGTCAATCTTGAGCGTGACAAGTATTCCATTATGCTGAGATATGAAAACGGCATCGTCGCTCTCTGCAAGGAATACTGGATGGATATGTTTGCTGACGATGAGGTTTCTGTGTGGTTGATGGATAAGCGCGGTTACGACTATGTTCGCGTTACCTTCGACCCGTCTGCTGCACAGTGGAATGATAAGGTTCTCGGCAACATCATTCTGCCCGACGAGTTCAGAATGGACTACTACAACTGTGACGATGATGACGTCGAAGAGAAGAAACTCATCGAAGCAGCTCAGAAAACCAAGCCCGCATACATCTTGATTAAGCGTGAATACGGAAAAGATATTCACTATGCGGTGTAAGGAGGATTTCCAATGAATTACTCGTGCGACCAATGCAAAAATCGGCACACCCAAAAAGGGTGTAGCCGATGCTTAAAAACGGCGGATAAAAAGCCGTCTCGATTCAAGTTGGATAAGACGGCGACGATTGTTCCTTGTCCTGCATACGCAAATGAACACGAGGAATGCTCCTTAGTTTCGGACATACGCGCTTTGAATGAGGAAATAAAACACATTGATACAATGATATCGTAGGTGGAAATTCCAGCTACATTTCCGGTCCTGGTCACCATACATTGGATGGTGTGCAGGCGGTTGCTTACACACGTATTCGTTACACAGCAGGTGGCGACTTCAAACGTGCAGAACGTCAGC
>JAFTOK010000154.1 GCA_017463815.1 Clostridia bacterium
GGAAAGCGCGCCGATGAGGAGCGTGGTCACCGTGGCGGAAACGGCGCTCGCCGCTACCATAAGCGAAATATCGGAAGCGGAAGCCCCGAACATTTTATAGATAAACACGTTGAAATACATATTCTCCACTACCCACGCAATCTGCCCAGTGAGGCTGAATATGACGAGTGCGAGGAAGAATTTTGAACGCTTTTGTGCCTTCATAGTAAAATTCCTTTCAAAATCAAGCAGTTATATATTTATTGTACCATATTATGGTGTATTTTAAAAGGGGGTTTGCGCAAAAAACGCACCCGTCGGGTGCGTTTTTCCATATTCAAGCCTTAGTTTCTTTTTTAACTTTTTTGTATATAAACAAAGCCACGAGCACGGCGCAAACGCCCGCCACGAGTTTGCCCACAATAACGGCGGCGAGATAGTCCGCGTTAAACGACATCGTAAACGCCAGATGCCCCGCAAACGTAAACGCCGCGGAAACGGCAAACGCGGAGTTGAGCACAACGCCCTTGTCGTCCATATCCTTCATCATACCGAATGTGGTTACGTTTGTGGCAAGCGTGCCCACAAAACCGAGGGCGGAAACTTCGTTCATACCCACTTTTTCGCTGAATTTGTGCATCGGCTTTTTAATAAGCTTGCCCACAAGGTAGAGAAGCGGGAAAGCGCCCGTCATAACGGCGGTGGCGTTAAAGCAAACGCGCACGCCCTCCATAACGTCCTCCGTATGAGGGATAATATCCATACCGAGCAAAAATTCCGCTATGCCGATAACAAGGCCGATGATAATAATCGTTTTGATTATCACGCCGAACACGCTGAAAATCTTAACGCAGATATGCGGGATTTTGAGAAGCCCCACCGCGAGAATTGCCGAGAAAACCACGAGAGGTATGAGGTTTATGGCGAGCTCAAGCAAGGGCATACGGAGCATAAGCCCGGCCACGAGGCAGCCAACGGGTATTGCGGCGATACCGCACATAAGGCCGAGCATAATGCTGTTCTTCTGCTCCGGCTTAGTAACGCCGAGCGCCAGGGGGAGCGAGAAAGAGATTGTAGCGCCCATCATAGAGCCCACGACAAGCCCGTTGAAATAGCCCGACATTTCCGTTTTCGCAAGCTCCATAGCGAGCGGAGCGCCGCCCATATCGTTTGCGAGGAGCGAGCCCGCTATAACAGAGGGTTCAAAAGGTGTGTTTTCCGAAATAACTTTAAGCGCAGGTTCCAGCAACTCTGCAATCAGCGGGGCGAGCACAATCATACCTACCATAGAAAGGAGCATCGTGCCCATAAGCATAACGCCGCGTTCAAATTCCTTGCCTATTCCGAAATGATTGCCCGTTATGTAATCCAGCGCGCCGAGCACGGAAAAAACGAGCATAACAACAGAAATAACGTTCATACTTCCCTCCGCTTAAATTTTCTGCGGCACAAAGCCGTTTTTCGTAAGATTTAGTACTTCCGTAAAACCGCAGGAGCGCGCAAGCTCGAGCGCTTCGTCGAAATTGCAGTTGAGGTAACGGTTGTCGTGGCAGTCCGAGCCGAGCACGATGCCGCAACCCATTTCTTTGAGCTCACGCAAAAGGAACGGCTGGGGGTACGGCGTGGTTCTGTACCCGCGTGAAATCGCACCCGTATTCACCTCAAACACTTTGCAGTGCTCTGCAAGCGTATGGAGCGCTTCCAATGCGTAATTTCTGTATTCTTTCGATTCGGTGTCGAAGAAGTTGTGCGTTTCTGCGTGTTTTGTAATAAGGTCGAAATGTGCAATAACGTCGCATTTGGCGTATTTGGGAAGCTCGCAAACCGTTTCATAAAACATTTTTGCGTATTTCATACCGTCGCCGCCGAAGTACGTGTCTATAACGCGCTTAACCTCATCTGCGGAGCGGTCAAAGCCCACATATTCCCCGTCTATTTTGAGGTAATGCACAGCGCCCAAAACATAATCGTAACCCACGAGCGGGTCTTCGGAGTACATATCGAATTCTATGCCGCAGAGCACGTCGATTTGCCCCTTGTATTTTTCGGCAAGCGCGCGCACAGTTCTCTTATACTCCTCCGTGCCCTCCACAGACATAGAGTGCGAGGGGGAATACGACATATAGGAATGACCCGAAAAACCGATTGTATCAAAGCCCAGCTCTATCGCGCGGAGTATGGTAGCTTCATATTCGTCTTTGCCGTCGCAAAGCACGCCGTGTGTATGTAAATTCTGTTTATACATTGTTTCTTCCTTTCAAAAATGATTATATTTAATCCAAATGAACCAGCTTCGGCGCGTGGCACATAGCGGGGAAAATCTTCTCCGTCAAATCCTTCGTTTTTATGCGAAGGCTCGTGGTGTTTATACACGGGTGGCAACCGAAATATTCGCCCTTTAAAATATCCTCGTCCACAAGCAACTGCACGCGGTTTTCCTTATCGTTCATAAGACCGAGAACGCTTACCGAGCCGGGCGTGAGGTCGAGGAACGCCTCCAGATATTCCGGGTCTGCAAAGCAGAGGCGCGAAGAGCCCACCTGGTCGGAAACGGGGCGCGTGGCAAAATGCTTGTCCGCGCACATCATAAGCAGGTAAAAATGCGTTTTCGGGCGGTTGCAGAGGAAAAGGTTTTTGCAAATCGTGGCGCCCAGCGCTTTATCTATTTCGGCGCACGCCTCCATTTTCATAGCGGGGTCGTGGTCTATGCGGTAGTAGGAAACGCCTATGCCGTCGAGAAAATCGTAGGTGCGTATTTCCTTTTCAAGCCTTCCCACCGTGTCTGTGGGTCTGCCCTCTTGAGCTATCATAAAAAGTTCTCCTTAATTGCGTTAATATTTTGCTTGATATTTTATGCTTTTCATATTATTATAACACAAAAAAAGAGGTATGTCTATAATATAAAATTATTTTATGATTTTTTCAAACATCACGTAACTTTTGCGCCGTATTTTCGTTATATCCCTTATAGAAAAATATATGAACAAAATGTAAACATTTCAAAATCACGCACAAATCCTGTGCGTTTTTGCGTCTTTATATTGCAGAGGAGAGGATTGGTATAGAGAAAAAAGGGCGTTTTCCCGTGTGGGGCGCTCTTTTTCTCGGCAATGTGATTTTTTGCCTTATTTTTCCCCTCTTTACAAACGTATGCTTTTGTGTTATTCTATATTTAACAAAAAATTTATATTTTTCCGAAAAAGGAGGTAAAACAAAATGTCTTATATGCCGTTTTTCTGGATAGCCGTTATGGTGCTGGCTGTCGTGGCAGAAAGTATGACAACGGCGCTTGTGGCAATATGGTTTATGCCATCTGCCATAATCTCTATGATACTTGCATTTTTTAAGGTACCCATTCCCGTTCAGGTAACGGTGTTCCTTGTAATATCGGCGCTGCTTATTATATTTTCCAGAACTATTTTCAAAAAGACCGTTGCCGCACACCACGTCGCTACCAACGCCGACGCCGTCATAGGCGAAACCGCTATTGTAACAGAGCGCATCTGCAATATCGAAAACAAAGGTCTTGTTAAAGTGCGCGGGCAGGTTTGGAGCGCGCGCAGCGCAGACGGAAACGACCTCGAAGCAGGCGAGCTCGTCAGCGTCATCTCCATAGAGGGCGTAAAGCTCATATGCAGAAAACCCGAAAACACAGAAGAAACAAAAAAATAAAAATAAAGTGAGGTAAATATTTATGGTACCGTTCATAATCATAGGAATCATACTCATCGTAATAATCGCGCTCATAGCTTCCAACATTTGCATAGTGCCGCAGGCGCAAGCGTACATAATAGAGCGACTCGGCGCATACCACAAAACGCTCCACACGGGCTTCCACATCAAAGCGCCTTTCTTCGATAAAGTGCGCGCAAAAATTTCCCTTATGGAAAAAATCGCAGATTTCGCACCGCAGGACGTTATCACAAAAGATAACGTTAAGATGCGCATAGACACGGTAGTTTTCTACCAGATTACAGACTGCAAGCTTTATACATACGGCGTTGAACACCCGAAGCTCGCCATAGAAAACCTTACGGCTACAACACTTCGTAACATCATAGGCGAGCTCGAACTCGACAACACGCTCACTTCCCGCGACCTTATCAACACGCGTATGCGCACCACGCTCGACGAAGCCACAGACCCTTGGGGCATCAAAGTAAACCGCGTAGAGCTCAAAAACATCATTCCTCCCAAAGAAATTCAGGACGCAATGGAAAAACAGATGAAAGCCGAACGCGAACGCCGCGAAAAAATACTTATCGCGGAAGGTACAAAAGCGGCAGACATTCTCACAGCGGAAGGTAAAAAGCAGGCTATGATTCTCGGTGCAGAGGCTGAAAAGCAGAAGCAGATTCTCCTGGCTGAAGCAGAAAAAGAATCCAAAATGCGCGAATCCGAGGGTGAAGCAGCGGCAATACTTGCAATCCAGCAGGCTACTGCAGAGGGTATCCGTCTCATAAACGAAGCAGCCCCCTCCGAGGCATTCCTCAAGCTCAAAAGCTACGAAGCGTTTGAAAAAGCGGCAGACGGCAAAGCCACAAAAATTATCATTCCCAGCGAAATTCAGTCCCTTGCAGGCCTTGCCGCAAGCCTTCGCGAGCTCACGGTAGCTGAAAACGCGGCGGACGAAAGCACAGAAGCATAAAACCGAAAGGAACACGTTCATTATGAAGAAAATAATTGCACTTTTACTCTTCGTCTGCACGCTTGTATCCATAGCGGCTTGCGGCGGCGAAAAACCGGAGGTAACAACCGTTACTACGGTTACAACCTCCACAACCTCGCCCTTGCCCACGGAACCCGACGAGCTTGAAGCAGAGGCACTTATAGCAGAAGCAATAGAAAAAATCAAAAACACAGACTCTTTTAAAATAAACACGACGGCGCTCATAGTTATGTCTGCAAGCGGCGTAAAAACCGAAACGAAGCTCGTTTCCGATTTCACCGTAAGCGGCGCTACAACACAAAAACCCGTATGGCGCGAAAACGCCACAACGACGGCTGTCGGCGAAGAAGAAACGCAGAACGTATTTTTCAAAGACGGTTTCTACTACGTAGACGCATACGGCTTCAAGGCAAAAATCAAAAAAGATGATGCCGCGACAAATGCATTCACCCCCATCGGCGGCGATTTGGAAAAAATCGTGAAGGCGCTTTCATTCGACGCAATAACTAAAGTGACCGTTCTGAACAGCGGCAAAATAAAAATCACCGCAGACCCTATGGACGAGGCAACGATAAGCACGGTTTTTGAAGATTTTATTTCCGAAATAGAAACGTCGTTTACGGAAAGCTTCAAAACTGAAAGCAACACCGTCACGTTTTCCGCAGATAACGGCACGGCGGAAATCATCATCGGCGCAGACGGCGCGTTGCTCGAATACCACGTATTTTTCGACACAAAGTTTGCAATAACCGACGTGTCAACAGGCGAACAGCAGGATTTGGATATAGGCATATCTTACGGCTTAATCTTCAGCGAGCACGGCGAAGCAGAGGTAGAGGAACTCGGCTCTGCGGCAAACGAATACGTTTCCACATCTATAACGGGTTACCCGTTTGCGCTCGTGAGCGATGCTTTCTTCGCGGCAAACAAGCTCCCCGATTTGGACGTGAGCACAAGCACGTCCATAACGATGAATATGGGCGGCGTGAGCGTTTGGCTTGAAATGAACGGCAATTTTACCGCAAAAGATTATTTCAGCACCACGCCTATATGGAAAGAAACAGTATATCTTAGCACGGCTTACGATAAGCAAGCCACAACGGTATATTTCGCAGACGGATATTACTATATCGACAGCAACGGTCAGAAGCTGAAGCTTTCCAAAGCGGAGTACGAAGCTCTCTACGGCAAAGACACAAAAACAGACATCGTTCTCCTCCCCGGCAATATCAGTTTTGAAAATTCCGAAGTATATTGGGATGAAGAAGCAAAACTCCGCACGGTTACGTTCTACGCCGAAAGCGACGACTTTAAAAAAGTTTTCGCCGCACACGTAGAAAGTGCGCTCACGCTCATAATGGGCAGCACAAGCGCGGTAAGCGCCTATGAAGTTTACTACCCCGAGGTAAGCCTTACGGTAACGCAGGACGGAAAAGTAGAAAGCTACGATTTTGCCTACTACCTCGATATAGTGGGCGTAGTAAACGGGGCACAGGTTTCCGTTCAGGCGCTTGTGGAAGAAAGCCTGCACTTCAACAGCTTCGGCGAAGAAGTAACGGTAACACCTCCGAGCGGTTACCAAGACTTCCCCACACTCGGCGACAATGCGTAATAATGCAAAAAATCACGATGTTTAGAGCGTCGCTCTAAAGGACAGTTTTGCAAGAATACGGTATATCTCGAAAGAGGTATGCCGTATTTTGTTTTTGTGGGCACAAATGTAGTGCTTGCGAGAAAAAGAAGATATACTTTCGGGCAAAAC
>JAFTOK010000155.1 GCA_017463815.1 Clostridia bacterium
GAGCCCGTTGCCCTGCATAGCGCGCGAAGAATCGCCCTGGTAGAACTTTTCAAAAATATGTGCGCCGACCTCGGGCGACATACCACAGCCCGTGTCGCTGACCTTTACGGTGGCGTAGCGTTCATCGGCATAAAGAGAAAGCGAAACCGTGCCGCCGCTTTCCGTAAATTTGAAGGCATTGGAAAACAGATTGTTCCATACGAGCGAAAGCAGCTCGGCATCTGCACAAACCTGCACCCCTTCCGCAATGTCGGTTTCTATTTCTATACCGCGCGTTTCCCAAACGCTTTCATATTGCAAAAGACATTCGCAAAGCTGTTCGCCGAGGTCGTATTTTTCCGCCTTTGGGTATATTTGCTGGTTTTCGAGGCGATTGAGCTTCAGCACGTTTGTAACCATATCGGAAAGGCGGCGCGAAGCCTCTGTTATTGCCGCGGCATATTCTTTTCGCTTGCCTGCATCGAGCTCTTCTGCGGCAAGAAGCGTGCCGTAGTTGCCTATAACGGCAAGAGGGGTTTTCATTTCGTGCGATACGTTGGAAATGAAATCCGTACGCAGGGTTTCCACGCCCGAAAGCTCCTCTGCCATTTTGTTTATGCAATCTATTAGTTCAGAAAAATTTTCGTCTGTCACAAACTTAGAAGTTTTCGGCACCCTCACGCTGAAATCACCGCGTATCATTTTTTCCGCCGCTTCCGTTATTCTGCGCACGGGGCGCTCCACGGTAAACTTCCTTCTAATAGCATCTATCACCGTGAAAATAAGGCTTATAAGAACCACGTTCAACATTGTTAGTTTTGCCGCCTGCGCCACGTTTTCCTGCGTAAGCTCTATGCCGAGGTTTTCCGAAAGCGTGGAAACAAAAAGCATAATACAGCAGGTTATAACAAACGCAACCAGCAGAAAAAACACAAAATAATGGTTTAACGCCTTAAGCACGCGCCCGAATTTTCTTTCGTTCTTCATTTTATCACCGCCTTGTAGCCCAGGCCGTGAACCGTCTGTATTTCAAAAGCATCACATTCTGCGAGCTTCGCGCGCAATTTTGTCATATATACGTCCACGGTGCGTGTGCTCGCCGCAGTGTCTATATCCCAGAATTCATCCATAAGCTGTGTGCGCGTGAAGGTTTTTTTGGGATATGAGAGCAGTTTATAAAGCAGGTCAAATTCCCTCGCAGTGAGGGCTATCTCCTCGTCGCCCAAAAAGGCAGAACGTTCATCGGCGTCCATAACAAAATTCCCCACCGTAAGCCTGCGGCTGGCAGATATGCCTGCGCGGCGCAAAAGCGCACCTATACGCAAAAGCAGCTCTTCCAAATCTATCGGCTTCACCATATAATCGTCTATTCCCGCGCGAAAGCCGCGTTGCTTGGAAGCGAAATCGTCGCGCGCGGTGACGAACATTATCGGAATATCGCTGTTGAGCGCACGCACGGTTTTGGCAAACTCAAAACCATCTGTACCGGGCATCATAATATCGGAAATAATGAGGTCGAACGTGGTGCCGTACATAGCGTCGTAAGCCTCATCTGCGCCCAGACACCCCGTGGCTTCATAGCCGCTTTGCGAAAGAAAAGAGCACACGCTGCGGTTGAGCGCCCTGTCATCTTCAACTACCAAAATCTTAAACATATACAAAAACTCCCGATTTTACAGTATTATGTATATATTATATCACACAAATGTTAAAATTTTGTTTACATATTCAAGGATTTTTAAAAAATATAATGCGGCACAGAAAAAGTGCCGCATTATAGCGCAGAACAAGGGGTTCATATTTACATAAGCGGTGCAAAAATGCGTGTCACCGAGCGCACCGCACGGCGCACGACACCTGCTTTAAGCATATCTGGCGTTATTTTTATGCTTTTTTCAAACGTCGCCTCTATATCGCTCTGCAAATCGGCAATCGCCGCACATTCATACATCCATACACCGTTTTCAAAATGGTGCACAAGACTTCTGTAATCCAGGTTGATTGTGCCGATCATCGCACATTTGCCGTCTGCCACGTAGCTTTTGGCGTGGATAAACCCGGGTTCGTATTCATAAATTTCAACGCCCGCATTCATAAGCCTGGGGTAAAAACTGCGCGTCATCTCGAAAACGAGCTTTTTATCGGGTATATGCGGCACGATTATTTTAACTTTAACGCCGCGCATCGCCGCATTTTCGATACTTGTGCAAAGGTCGTTGTCTATGATAAGATACGGTGATGTCATATACACGTAATCGTTTGCCATCGCCAACATATTTTGTATAACGCTCTTTCCAACGCGGCAGTTATATATGGGGTGTGGGCCGTCGCCAAACGGTATAATATATCCCGCTTCGCTTGTGTCGGCGCTCGGAAAAAGCTCGCGGTAAAACTCGGGCACGTTCTTTTTGTTTATGCCGAAATCCACTGTAAAGAGCTTTGTAAGCTCCCAAACAGCCTCACCCTCCAGGCGCACGCCTGTGTCTTTCCAATGCCCCAAACGGGACACTTCGTTTATGTATTCGTCCGCGATGTTTATGCCGCCCGTGTAGCCGACCTTGCCGTCGATTACGGTTATTTTTCGGTGGCTTCTGTTGTTGAATTCGCTGTCTGCGTTGCCGCGCAAGCGCGAAAACGGCGCGGCATCTATACCGTACGATTTAAGTGTTTTCGCATAGTCGCCCGGCAACGTCATCATACAGCCTATATCATCGTAGAGTACCTTTACCTCCACCCCAGCCGCCGCTTTTTCTTTGAGCACATCTAAAATAGAGTTCCAGAACTTCCCTTCCTCTATAATAAAATACTCCATATATATAAATTTTTCGGCTTTTTTCAGGTCGCGCAGAAGGCTTTCGTGCATATCCTCGCCAAGCGGAAAATATACCTGTTTTGTATTTGTGAACAAATGCGCTTCCGCTATCTCGCATAGCATCTTTGCCTGCCCTGCCGCCGCTTTGTCGCGCGCCTTAAGCTCGGCAAAAAGCGCACTATCATCATTTTTATACGTTTTCTCTTTCAGCTCCTTCATTCTGCGCACAAATTTCTTTTGCAGTTTCCTGGAATAGAAAAGGAAATAGAGCATAAAACCCGCTATGGGTAAAATTATAACGAACAAAAGCCACGGCACCTTGTAGTCCGGGTTATCGTCTGAAGCTATAATCTTGATTATAACGGCGATTTCCGTAAGCCACGCGGCAATGTAGAAATACGGCACGTAATAGCAAAGTACAACCACTATGCCGATGATTGCCGCTATTTCAAGCACCGTAAGCAAAACGGCAATTATATAACGCACGGGTATGTAACTATATTCGCGCTCCACGGTCTTATCGTTTACTTTGTAAGTATATTTCTTCTTTATTTTTCTCGCCTCCCAAACGCCGAAAAGCAAGGCTGCGCCTTGCTCCCGCGTGATTATTTTGTTTTGTCTATACGTGCGTTTGCCGCAGATGTTCTCGCGGTTGCTTCTTTTATCTGCGCGTCGCGCTGTGCCTGCATCATTTTTTTGTGCGTTTCGGGTTTACCCATAGCTTTTGCCTCAGCAAAATTTGCTTTGGATTCCGCTTTTACTGCGTTGAAATTTGCCTTGTCTACCTCGTGCTGTGCTTTTGCATCCTGATTCATATCTGCGAATGCGTTTTTGAAAAATGCTTTGATACCCATTGTTTTTATCTCCTTCTTATTATTTAAATTATTTATTCATTATTTTTTCGCTGAGAGCGAGTATTTCCTGTGAGTATTTCTTCTTGCGGGAATCGAGAATACCTTTGTAAATCGGGTAGTTTATAAGCGCCATAGCCATACCAACCACGCCTATTGCAATACCGGGCACCATTGCGCTTGCTATACCGAGCGTTACGCCGATGTCTGTCATAACAAGGCTCATTCCCGCGCCCATAACAATCGCGGAAATGCTTCCGAATGTATAAGCAAAAACATTTGCGGGGCGTTTTACTTTTTCATCGAGCTCGCGGAGCGTATCAAGCTCTGTGCTCTGTTTTTCAACGTACTGTGTGCGGATTTTTTCTGCCATAAACTGTGTATCTCTGTTATTCATTTGTAAGTACCTCTCTTCAAAAGTTGTTTTGTTTTTTACGAGCATAGTATACCCCACGTTTGTTTTCGTTTGTTTTAAAAAATGTTTATGTTTTGTTAAAAAGAAAAAATACTTCACTTTTTTGTGAAGTATTTTTTCTCTATCTGTTAGTGCAATTCGCCACCATAATACGAACCTGTGTACCAATATCTTCCTGTATGAGTTATGATTTGTTTTGTGCCATCAGTAAAAGTTACCTCTGTTTTTATTGGCTGTGCAACTGCGGTTGCATTATGGTACATTACAGGCTCCCAATATATTGTGTCCCTTTCTCCAGGATTTACGGGGCCAGTCACTTTTAAGTTTTGCGTATGTGTATCCTCATATTTACAATAAGCAGGATAACCCATTCTATCATAAAATTTAATTGTAAAACGAATATATGCTATTTGTTTGTCTGTGTTATTTATAAACGTAATATCAGGTTCTACCCCACCAACAGAATTTATTTCTATATCAATTTCTTCAATAGTGATAGCAGCTTTTGAAACAGTTAATTTAACTGTGCTATTTTTAGACAAAATTCCACATTCGCTTTGAGATACAATAGTTCCGACGGGATACAGGCAGTCTGTTTCGATGTCATTATAAACATACTCGACAACAACATTCAAACCTGAGGCTTCAAGTTCTTCCATAACCACTTCATCATATTCCCATCCTGTAAAGTCCCATAAAAAATCAACACCTTTTTGATTGTTGTCAAACGTACAATCAATATAATTTTCTGTATTTATTTCGCCATAACAATATATATTATTGCTAAACTTGCAATTTTTAAAATTTAAAGAACCGTGTATATATTGCTCTGCGTCTTTTACTTGTTTTGCGAAAAAGCTGAGTAACTTACTATTTGTTAAATTGCAATTTTCAATACATATATTAGACTCATTATATATTTTATCCGACATATATCCAGAAGCAAAATCTGTAATCAAATAAAAATCATTTATCTCCTTCATATCGCATTTTTTGATATTAACAACACTTTCGCAACATCCAAAAACACGATTACAATTATTAAAATTACAATCAGTTACATTAGCTTCAGAAAACCATATAAATACTGCATCAAACACACTATTAAATGAATTTTTATCTATAAAAACTTTATTGCATTCAAATAAATCAATCGCACATTCAGCGTTATAAAAAGAACACCTTGACACATTGACATTGGAGCAATTTGCGAAAGAGAATTCGTATAAATATATTTCATCCCCATAAACCGAATTATCAAAATTCAATCCATTTATTGTTATATTGTTGCAATTCTCAAAAGATAAACTTGTCTTTTTTATTGTGCTTTCATTGCCCACTATTATCAAATTATCAATATTTTTAATAATATATCCATCATCGACATCTGATTTTTCAACAAATGAATTGCTTATTCCAGACAAATTTTCAAAATTAATTTCGCCACCATATAACGTTATTGTACTATCACTCTTTATACTATTAAGAAAATCTTTGGCATTTGATATTTTATTATTTAAATTTTCTTGATTATTATTTTCAGAATTTTCTCCCGCACCTATATTTCCATTGCCACTAATATTATTTTGATTACCTGACGTATAATTTTCCTTAATAGATTGCAATGATGTTCCGCAGTTAAAGCAAAATTTTACATCATCTGAATTTTGTGCTTGACACGATGGACAAGTAACCGTAGTTGTTTTGTTACAAGCAACTATACATAAAACAACAAAAAAAGTTGTAAGTGCTAATACGATTTTTTTCATTCTATAATTCCTCCTAAAAATAAAAAGTGCGCCAACCGAAGCGGCGCACTAAAAAACGCAAACTCCGATTGTCGCTACACAAACTAAATTCCAGGTATTAAACCATAACCATTTAGTAGAGCTTGCATTTTTATCAAATTCTAAAAATGGTTATAGCGAAAAAAGGTATAATATCCTTAACAGTAAAATACCCCTAATTTTAATATTTAGTTTGTGTAGCATAATTATTCTATCATACCAAATAAGAAAAGTCAATATTTTGATTTCTCAAAAAAACAAAAAGCTCCTTTAAAGGAGCTTTTTATGAAATATTATCAAACTGTAAGCGCTTTGCCGTCGTAGTCCACGGTTATCGTTTCACCCGTGCGCACGCCGCCGCCAATGATTTTGCGGGCAATCAGCGTTTCCACGTTCGATTGCAGGTAGCGTTTGAGCGGGCGCGCACCATAAATGGGGTCGTATCCGCAGTCCACGATATACTGCTTTGCTCTTTCCGTCACTTCCACGGAAAGTTGCTTTTCCGCAAGCCTGCGTGAAAGGTCCGCGAGCAGCAAATCCACAATAGCGTTTATATTTTCCCTCGTAAGCGGCTTGTAGTAGACGATTTCATCAAGCCTGTTTATAAACTCGGGGCGGAAACTGCGCTTCACAAGCATATCCACCTGTGCGCGTGCCTCCTCGCTTATATCGCCCTCCTCTTTTATACCGCCGAGAATAATATCCGAACCGAGGTTTGACGTAAGAATAATTATGGTGTTCTTGAAATCCACCGTTCTGCCCTGGCTGTCGGTAATCCTGCCGTCGTCAAGCACCTGGAGCAGTACGTTGAACACGTCGGGGTGCGCCTTTTCCACTTCGTCGAAAAGTATTACCGCATACGGGCGGCGGCGCACCGCCTCCGTAAGCTGACCGCCCTCGTCGTAACCGACGTATCCGGGGGGCGCTCCTATAAGGCGGGAAACGGAGTATTTCTCCATATACTCGCTCATATCGATGCGTATCATACTCTTTTCGTCGTCAAAGAGCGCCTCAGAAAGCGCCTTTGCAAGCTCCGTTTTGCCCACGCCCGTGGGGCCGAGGAATAGGAAGGAGCCTATGGGTCTGCCGGGGTCGCGTATACCCGCGCGGGAGCGCAGAATGGCATCTGCCACCTTTTCCACGGCTTCGTTCTGCCCTATCACGCGCTTATGCAAAAGAGCGTCAAGACCGAGCAGCTTTTCGCGCTCGCTTTCCATCAGCTTGGAAATAGGAATACCAGTCCAGCGCGCCACTATTTTTGCAATTTCTTCTTCCGTCACTTCATTGCGAAGGAGTGTGTTTTCGTTTTCTCCCTCCGCGTTCTTCTTCTCTGCTTCCGCGAGCTTCTTCTGGAGCTCGGGCAGTTTGCCGTATTGTAGTTCCGCCGCGTGCGCGAGGTCGTAGTTGTTATGTGCTCTTTCTATTTCGGCGTTTACGTCCTCAATCTCCTCGCGCAGCTTCTGCACAATACCAATGGATGCTTTCTCGTTTTCCCATTTAGCCTTCATAGCATCAAAAACCTCGCGGTTTTCGGCAAGCTCTGCGCGCAAAGCGGAAAGCCTGCCTTGCGAAAGCTCGTCTTTTTCGCCCTTCAGTGCGGCCTCTTCTATTTCAAGCTGCATTATTTTGCGGGAAATTTCGTCCATTTCCGTGGGCATAGAGTTCATTTCCGTTTTTATAAGCGCGCAAGCCTCGTCCATAAGGTCTATGGCTTTGTCGGGCAGAAAGCGGTCTGCAATATACCTGTCGGAAAGTGTAGCAGAGGCTATAAGCGCCGCGTCGTGTATTTTTACACCGTGGTAAACCTCGTATCTTTCCTTAAGACCGCGCAAAATGGAAATAGTGCTTTCCACGCTCGGCTCTTCCACCATAACGGGCTGAAAACGGCGTTCAAGCGCGGCGTCTTTTTCTATATATTTGCGATATTCATCGAGCGTGGTCGCGCCTATGCAATGGAGCTCGCCGCGCGCAAGCATCGGTTTAAGCAGGTTGCCCGCATCCATAGCACCGTCTGTTTTGCCCGCGCCCACAATGGTGTGGAGCTCGTCTATAAAGAGGATTATTCTGCCCTCCGACGCTTTTATGTCGTCGAGCACGGCTTTCAGCCTTTCTTCAAATTCGCCGCGGAATTTTGCGCCCGCAATAAGCGCGCCCATATCGAGCGAGAAAAGCGTTCTGTCTTTCAGCGTGTCGGGCACGTCGCCGCGCACGATTCTCTGCGCCAAGCCCTCTGCAATAGCCGTTTTGCCCACGCCCGGCTCGCCGATAAGGCAAGGGTTGTTCTTTGTTTTTCTGGAAAGGATACGAATCACATTTCGTATTTCGTCATCCCTGCCTATAACGGGGTCTGGCTTTTCCTCGCGTGCGCGCTTTGTGAGGTCTGTGCCGTATTTTGCAAGCGCATCGTAGCTCGCCTCGGGGTTGTCCGTAGTAACGCTTCTGTTACCGCGCACGGATTTGAGCGATGTGAGAAAAGCGTTCTCCGTTATAGAATATTTCGCAAAAAGCTCCTTCGTCGTTTTGTCGGGCGCTTTTATAAGGCCCAAGAAAAGGTGCTCTACGGAAATATATTGGTCGTTCATTTTCTCGGCTTCTTTTTCAGCCGCGGTTATGGCTTTATCGAGTTCTGCGGAAATATACACTCTGTCACCCGACGCGCCGTACATTTTAGGGCGGGCGGAAATGATTGCGGCGGCCTCTGCCTTAAGACGCACGGTGTCTATCCCCGTTTTCGTAAGGAGTTGTGAACACAGCCCGTTCTCGTCGGAAACGAGCGCCGAAAGAAGATGTATCTGTTCAACCTGCGAATTGCCGTTTTCCACA
>JAFTOK010000156.1 GCA_017463815.1 Clostridia bacterium
GAAGCGGCGAGAGGGGAGAGCCGCTTTGGTTCCAACCCTCTCCGTCACGGCAAGCCGTGCCACCTCTCCCAAGTGAGAGGCTTTATACAATCTACTTTTCCTTAACTTAATAATACCGCCTTTCGGGGCGGTATTTATTTTTGCCGAAAGATTTCCAAATTTAATGTTGACAAGTCATAGATATCGTGCTAAAATAAGGTATAATCATAAATATATACAAAAGAAACAAGGCTTTTTTGGTAAAAAGTGTGCGAAATAAACATCAAAAGATGTTTTTATGCGAAACAAAAAATGCAAGTAATTTGATTGTTTTATGAAAAAATGTTATATTTATGAACAATACCGCCGAAAAAGGCGAAAAGGAGAATGAAAATGTCTTACCATACAACCTACGATATTACTCCCGATTTTGAAGAGCTCAGCTCTTGGGATACATATTGTAAACAGCTTGCAATCGAGTACAAACAGTCTATAGAAGAAGGCCTCGATATCGAAAAATACAAAGATATATTCCTTGCTGTTCACAACCTCGAACACGACAGACACAAAGTGGATATAGCAAACGTTTTGTACGACATCATCAAACACGCACCTACAAGAGAAGACTATAAATATAACGAGCCCTCTACCCTTGAAGAAATCAAGGCGCTCCGCAAACCTTACGAATTCAAAGCTACGATGCCCGCAGACGCGGCGGCGCTCAAAGAAAAGGTTTCCGGCGCTTGGTACGGCAGAATTTGCGGTTGCTTGCTCGGTAAAACAGTTGAGGGTATGAAGCGCAAAGAGCTCATTCCTTTCCTCAAGGAATCCGGCAACTACCCGATGCACCGTTACATCTACAAAACAGACCTTCCCGAAAACTACGAAGAAAAATACGAATACGCTCTCAAATACAGATGCTACGCTGACGAAGTTAAATATGCCCCCTGGGACGACGACACGAACTACGTTGTTATGGCTCAGATGCTCGTGAGAAAAAAAGGCAGAGATTTCACGCCCGAAGACGTTATGAAGCTCTGGGTTTCCTGCCAGCCCAAAACATCCTACTGCACGGCAGAGCGCGTTGCTTACCTCAACTATCTCCGCGGTTACCACCCGCCCGTATGCGCAGTTTACAAAAACCCCTACAGAGAATGGATTGGCGCGCAGATTCGCGGCGACTATTTCGGTTATATCAACCCCGGCAACCCCGAGCTTGCCGCAGAAATGGCTTGGCGCGACGCTTCCATTTCCCACGTTAAAAACGGTATCTACGGCGAAATGTTCGTTGCCGCTATGATTGCCGTTGCCGCTGTCAACGACAACATCAAAGATATCATCTACGGCGGTCTTGCGGAAATTCCCGCAACTTCCAGACTTTACGAAAGCATTATGGAACTCATCGCAAAATACGACGCAGGCGTTTCCAAAGAAGCCGCTTTCGATTGGATTAACGAAGAATGGGACGATGACGACGAACACGATTGGTGCCACACCATTTCCAACGCGCTGATTGTTGTTGCTTCCTTGCTTTACGGCGAAGGCGACTACGGCAAATCTATCTGTATGTCTGTTGACGTTGGTTTCGATACAGACTGCAACGGCGCTACGGTTGGCTCTGTTCTCGGTATGCGCGGCGGCGAAGGCTGCATAGACGAATATTGGAAAGAACCCACGCACGGCATTCTCGACACAACTGTTGTCGGCGCGGAAAAATCCCCTATTTCCAAACTCGTGGAAAGAACGATGAAGCATATGCCCGAAGGACTTTACGAAGAATAATTAAAAACAGCCAATCGCAAGATTGGCTGTTTTTTAATCAATGTAAATATTTTGGGCAAAATTCTTTTCCTGTTACCAAATAGTGTATGGAAACGTCGAAATATTCCGACATAGAAATAAGCATTTGCAAATCGGGGCTGCGTTTTCCGTTTTCATAAAAAGAAAGAGCCTCTCGGCTTATGCTTAAATCCATTGCTACTTTAAGCTGTGAATAACCTTTTTTCTTGCGTATTTCGCGCAGGCCCTTCATTTCAATATCGTTTGTCATTTGAACACCGTGCATCATTGAAATTTCGCGTTTTTATTTTTAAAAAATAAAAATGCTCTTGACAATATTGTAACAATTTGTTACAATATTTATGTAACAGTTTGTTACAATATAATTGTATAGGAATAATATAAAATTTAAAGTAACGAGGTTGGTTTTATGTCAAATATAAAAAATAATATCGACATAGCTGAAGAAAGCGACGAAATAAGCGAAATCGACGGTTTGAAAAAAGAAATAGAATTCCGCGAAGCAGATTATCTGGCTATGGATTCTGAAAAAGCGAGAAAAGAAGATACAAAGGCTACATATAACAGATATATGCGCCAGGCAGAGGGCAACAACCCCATTTGGACTGCTATTGCGGCGGGTTTGCTTGTGGTTATGGTGGCTGTGCTCGGTTATGCCATTCTGGAAAGCGTAAACGGCAAAATGGCTTCCGCTATGTGGGTGGTTATCGCTGTTATTTGCGCGGTGTGCGTTTTAGGTATAGCTACTATAGCTGTGCGTGACCTCACGAAGCGCAACGCAGAGGCAAAGATGCGCCTTTCTTCGCACATTCACAGATACAATATGCAGGTGAACCACCGCAAAATAGAGCTTGACGAGCTTAAGGCAAAGCTTTCGGAGCTTGAAAATAAAGCAAAGAAATAACCATAAAAAGCGCGAGCGAAGATTTTTCTTCGCTCTTTTTTGCCAAAACTATTGCATATTTGAATGATATGTATTATACTTAAAACAAATCAAAACAGAATGAAGGCGAAAAAATGAAACTTATAAATTTGCTGAAAGACGAAAAACTCTCCCTTTCATTTGAGGTGTTCCCGCCGAAGACAGACGCGGGTTTTGAAAGTGTTCACACGGCTGTAAAGGAAATAGCCACGCTGAAGCCTGCGTTTATGAGCGTCACATACGGTGCGGGCGGCGGCACAAGCAAATATACGCTCGATATAGCAAAGGAAATAAAGCGCGAACACGGTGTTTCTACGCTGGCGCACCTTACCTGCGTTTCTTCCACAAGGGAAACGGTGCACGCTCGTATTGAGGAAATGAAAGAGGCAGGCATAGAAAACGTTATGGCTCTGCGCGGCGACCTCACCCCGGAAATGGAGGGCGCTGACCGTTCCAATTGGGATTATCGACACGCTGTTGACCTCGTGCGTGAACTGCGCGAAAGCGGCGCGGATTTTTGCATAGGCGGCGCCTGCTACCCCGAGGTGCACCCCGAGAGCGCTAACCAGAAGGAAGACATAAAATACCTTAAAGAAAAAGTGGACGCAGGCTGCGATTTCCTTACCACACAGATGTTTTTCGATAACAATCTGCTTTATAACTTCCTCTATAAAATCAGGGAGGCGGGCATAACCGTGCCTGTGGTTGCGGGTATTATGCCCATAACCAACGCAAATCAGGTGGCGAGAGCCATAAAGCTTTCAGGCTCTTTTATGCCGCAGAGATTCAAAAGCATAGTGGACAAATTCGGCTCCGACCCTGCGGCTATGAAGCAGGCGGGCATAGCCTACGCTACAGACCAGATTATAGACCTTTTTGCCAACAACGTCACGAACGTACACGTTTATTCTATGAACAAACCCGACGTGGCATTTAAGGTGCAGGAAAATCTTTCCGATATTTTGGGTAAATAATTTTCCAAAAAACACGTATTTCTTTAAAATTACGTGTTTTTTTGTTTGCTCTGTTGACAAGCGGGAATAAAATATGGTATACTTTATATATGATGTTGACTTGTCAACAAATAATAAAAAACGGAGAGTAGTTTTATGAAAAATTATGCTTTGTTAGAATCCACAGAGTATGCCAATATGAGAGAACTCGTGGAAATTTGCAGCGAACGCTATATCGACCGCGTCGCTTACTCCTACCGCATAAATCAGAGGGACAGAAAATCGGTAAAAGTTACTTACGAACAGTTCCGCGAAGATGTTCGTGCCCTCGGCACGGCATTCGTTTCCCGCGGATATAAGGGCAAGCATATTGCCGTTACGGGCAAGCTTTCCTACCAGTGGATTTGCACATACTATGCACTTTTGGCTGCAGGCGCCGTTATGGTTCCGCTCGATGCTGAATGGGCAGGTGAGGACCTTGCGGAAACGATTACGTTTGCCGAATGTTCCGCACTTATCTGTGACCGCGAAATGAAAGAAAAATACGAGCTTATACTCGAAAAATCCGGTATAACCGACCACATTCTTTTCAACGCAAAAGAAGAAGACGAAAAAGAAAACTGGGCAGACCTTGTTCAGTTTGGTAAAATCGCGCTCGAAGAAGGCAGCGATATATATTTTGAAAACGAGCTCGACCCCAATAAGCTCGCGCTGATTGTTTTCACATCGGGCACAACAGGCAAGGGCAAGGGCGTTATGCTCACACAGAAGATGATTCTTTCCGACATTGCGGAAGGTCTTAAATACGTGGAAGTAAGCCCGAAATCCATTTCCTTGCTTCCTCTCCACCATACGTTCGGTTCCACGGTTAACTTGCTCGGTCAGTTCTGCGGCGGCGTAGAGGTTTACCTTTCCTCCGGTATAAGATACGTGCTTAAAGAGCTCAAGCTCGAAAAGCCCACACACCTTATTCTCGTTCCGCTTTATCTTGAAACGTTCCACCGCAAGATAATGGCAAACATCAAGGAGCAGGGCAAAGAAACGCTTGTTAAAAATATGATGAAGGTGAGCAACGCTCTGCGTAAGCTCGGCATAGACAAACGCCGCACGTTCTTTAAATCTATTCTCGAAGCGTTCGGCGGCGAGCTTCAGTTTGTTATTTCCGGCGGCGCACCTATAAGCCAGGACCTTATAGACGATTTCGACGCTTGGGGCGTAACGGTTATCAACGGTTACGGCATTACGGAATGCGCACCGCTCATTTCCGTTAACAGAAATAAATACCAGGTAAAAGGCAGCGTGGGCTTGGTTCTTCCTTGCGACGAAATAAAGATTGCGCATCCCGACGAAAACGGGGAAGGCGAAATCCGCGTTAAAGGCCCGAACGTAATGCTCGGTTACTACCGCGACGTTCAGTCCACAACAGAAGTTTTCGATAAGGAAGGCTTCTTCCGCACAGGTGACGTTGGTAAAATAGACGACCAGGGTGCTCTTTACATCACGGGCAGAATTAAAAACCTTATTATCCTTTCCAACGGCAAAAACGTTTACCCCGAAGAAATAGAAAAAGTGTTCAGCGGTATTCCCGGTGTTCAGGATGCCGTTGTTTACGAGGGCAAGAGCAAACGCGGCGTGGAATACAACGCCATAGTGCTCGAAGTTTTCCCCGATAAAGAATATTGTGAAGCAAACTCTCTTACAGATATGCAGACATACCTCCAGAAATTCGTGGATGACTATAACAGACACGCGGTTCCTTACAAAAAGGTTGGCTTGCTCAAGATAAGAGAGGAAGATTTCCCGAAGAATACGCTTCGCAAAATTCAGCGCTTCAAAATGGACAAGACAATAGATTAAAAACGCGATTGCTTGCGTTTTTACGAAGATTTATGGAATTTCGTATGAAGTGAGCGTATAAATGGAACTTGAAAGATTTAGCAAATTTACACTTTTAATAGACGGTATATACAAAAGCATACACAAAATCAAGCTCGATACAGCGCCGTACCTCGGCATAAAGAGCGTACACGTTTTTTGGGTATATTCATTGCGCACGCACCCCGAAGGGCTTACGGCAACAGAGCTTGCCGCTCTTTCGGAAATAGACCGCTCGCTCGTTTCGCGCGAGGTGGCAAAACTTTGCGCCGACGGCTATATAACCAACGTTGGCGGAAGCGGGAAACGCAGAAACTACAATTCCCGCCTTGTGCTCACGGAAAAGGGTTTGGAGCTTGCGGAATATATAAGAAAAGAGGCGCTGAAAATTCAAAATCAGGCAGACGACGGCGTTTCCGAGGAGGAGCTCGAAAGCTTCTATTCGGTGCTGGAAAAGCTGCACGCAAACTTTGTGAAAATTACAAAGGAACGCGAAGAAAATTTCATACCTCCTGAAAACAACCAATGAAAAAAAGCAGTTGCGAAAGCAACTGCTTTTTGGTTTATAACCCGTATTTTATTTTTATTCGTTCAAGCTTTTCGCCCATCGGTTTTGCCAAAAGAAAGAGAAAAATTACGTTGGAAACAGCGTAGACCGCCGTAACGGGCAGAGCTGTCACAAACAGCGCAAGATAGCGTGAAAGGTTGAACGCGCCGTCGTACCAGAGCGTGGAAACCACGTCGAGAAGCAGGGAATACAGCACGCCCGAAAGCGCACCGAAAGTGCAGAGGGCGATTTTGTTTTTCTTTAAAATTGCGGAAAGGAGCGCCGAAAGAAGCCCTATTAGCCCCCAGGCGAACATCTGAAACGGCGTCCACGGACCGAGCCCGAAAATGAAACCCGAAATCAGCGCCGAAAGCGCGCCGCACAGAAATCCGATTTCCGAGCCGAGGTATATACCGGTTATAACCACAATCGCCGTTACGGGCTTGAAGTGCGGCAGAAAAGCGAAAATATACCTGCCTGCCACGGAAAAAGCCACCATTACGGCGAGCAAGACAAGCCTTTTTGTACTTGTTTTTTTGCCCTCAAAGCTCATAAAAAACGGTACACAGGAGAGCACGGCGACACAAGCGGAAACGAAAATATATTTTCTGTCGTCAAACACGAGCGCACCGAGAAGTACCGCCGCGGGCACGCATACAAGCAAAATAAGATATTTCAAAATTTGCGTTTTTTTCATTTTACACCTCCCGCAAGGCGCACGATGTCTGCCTCTGTCACGGCGTTTTCGAGTATACCGCGGGAAATGCGGCTCGCCGCCGTGGTGTAGAAATTGTTTGCGTCAAAGAACGCTTGCGGCGCGGCGGGGGCTAAAATTTCGCCGTCGAAGAAAAGAGCGCAACGGTCTGCATTTTCCGCGGCGAACTCCACGTCGTGCGTTACGGCGAGCACGGCTGTGCCTTCCGCACAAAGCTCGCGTATAATGCGCGCAAGCTCGCGTTTGGCGGCAGGGTCTATGGCTTTCGTCGGCTCGTCTAAAAGCAAAATCTGCGGCGCGGCGGCGAGAACTTTGGCAAGGGCGCATTTCTGCGCTTCGCCGCCAGAAACGTCGTAGGGGTGCTTTTCCAAAAGGTGAGAAACGCCGAGTTTTTCTGCAATTTCCGCCGTTTTTGTCGGGATTTCCTCTTTTGATGCACCGCGTGTGGCGAGCATATCTTCTATATCCTCGCGCACGGTGTTTTTTATAAACACGTTTTGCACGTTTTGCGGCAGCATAACGGCGCGTTTGCCGTGCGTTTGCACCTTGCCCCTGTAAGGCTTCAAAAGCCCTGCGGAGGCGCGCAAAACGGTCGTTTTTCCGGCACCGTTTGCGCCGAGCAGGCAGAAAAATTCGCCCTCGCGCAAATCGAGCGTTGCACCGCGCAGAATATCGGGTGTGTTTTTCTCATATCGGAAGTAAACCCCCGAAAGTGTGAGCGCGGGCGTGCCGCCGAGCGTTTTTTTGCTTGTTTCTGTTTTTTCTTTATCGTTTTTTTGACTTATAGGGGCGTTTTTTGCGCAAAATTCTGCCAAAAACTTGCGCCCTTCGCGCACGGTAAGCGGTGCTTCTCCGCCACCCCCGAGCTTTTGCCAGATGCGCGCCGCCGTGGGGAAACCGAGCGATATTTTGTGCGCGGCAAGCTCGCGGCAGACCTCGCGCGGCGTGCCGAAAGAAAGGAGCGTGCCTTGCTCCATAAACGCGACTTTATCGGCTATGGGGAAAAGCTCCTCCAAGCGGTGCTCCGCGATGATGACGGTGGTGCCGAGCTCGCGGTTGATTTTTTTGAGCGTCGCTATAAAATCGGAGGCGGCGATGGGGTCGAGCTGTGAGGTCGGCTCGTCGAGCAGGAGCAGTTTTGGCGACATAGCCATAACCGCGGCGAGTGAAAGTAGCTGTTTTTGACCGCCCGAAAGGTGCGCCGTGCCCTCGCGGAAGATATGCGCTATGCCGAAGTAATTCGCCATTTCGCCTATGCGCAGGCGTATGAAATCTGCGTCATAGCCGAGGTTTTCGAGCCCAAAAGAAAGCTCGTGCCACACCTTATCCGTTATAACCTGTGCTTCGGGGTTTTGCAGTACGTAGCCGATGCCGGCAGCGCTTTCGCGCGAGGAAAGCTCACTTTGCTTTTTGCCGCAGAAGCGTATTTCACCCGAAAGCGCGCCGTGGGGCGCAAGCTCGCGCTTTATAAGCTTCATAAGCGTGGTTTTGCCGCAACCCGAGCCGCCGCAGAGCACGCAAAATTCACCTTCTTCTATGGCAAGGGAAACGTGCGAGAGCGTGTCTTTTTCTTCCGTAGGGTAACGAAAACTTAAATCTTTGAGCGCAAGTATTTCCATTTCAGAACCTCCTTTACTTCAAAAATGAACGGCAGAAGGGAAAGTATGCCGAACGCCGCGTATGTAATGATTGAAAAAATATCTGTGTTTACCGTGCTTACGCGCGGATAGAAAGCAAAATCTGCTTTGCCGAGCAGAAAGCCCGCAAGCGTCACGGCTGAAAGTGCAACTGTAAGCGCAAGCATTATGCCGTCGCCGCGCGTAAAGCGGAAAAGCGAAAAATGCTTTTTGCCCGCGAGCTCATAGCCGCGCGCGCTCATAGAGGCGGAGGTGTCTACGGCGTTTTCCAGCGCCCAGGTTACAAGAGCTGAAAAAACGCGTGCGTAGGAGGCAAGACGCGAAAAAACGCTTTCCTCGCGGAAATAGCCGAGCGCCTTTTGTGCCTCGCTTATTTCGCCCCATTTTCGCTTCAAGAGCGGAATAAAGCGCAGAGCCATAGAAAGCACCACGGCAAGCTTTGGCGAAACCTTGCCGAAAAGGGCGAGCAGTTTGTCGCTTTCCATAACCTTGGAAAAAGCCTTGCACGCGAGCATAACGGCGCAGAGCTGCACGGCTATGTTCACGCCGCAGAGAACGGCTTCGAGCGTTACGGGGTTATCGTTCATAAAAAACAGGGGTGTTGCGCCGCTGTGCGAAAAGAGCGGGTTTACAAGGGCTACTAGCAAAAACATAGGCACGTAGAATTTTATGTCCGCAAGCGTTTGGCGCGCCGTATTGGTGGCGGCATTAAAAAGAAGGGCGCCCAAAAGAGCAAGGGTGAGCAGAACGGGGTTCTGCGTGAACACCGTGAAAAGCAAGAGCAAAAGGAAGTAACAGAAAAGCGAAACGGGGTGAAAACGGGAAAAAGCAATGCCGTTTTTATTCATTTGCCACGCCTCCTTGCAAAATGTCGCGCGAAAGGTCGCAGGTGTAGACCCATTCTATAACGTCGCCGTCCGAAAGCGTGTATGATGAGGCACCGAGCTGGGGTATTTCGCCATTTACGAGGTAGCTCCAGCCCGAAAGCTCTCCGCAGGAAAACTCATATAGATGCGAAATGCCCTCTATGTAGACGGTGCGTGACTCGGCAGAGCCGCTGTATTCCATTTGTATGCGGCGTGTTTTCGCCGCTCGGGTGAGTATATCGAAAACTGTGTCGCCATCGCGCAGGACGTATTCGGTTTCAGCCAGAATCACGCCGTCTTCGGGGACGAACTCCCAAAGGGCGGGGGCTAGCTTTTCGGCGTTATCGAAAACCGTGTCGCACCTGATGGAGATGAACACGGTGGCGTCGCCTTCTTTTATGTTTTCGGCGTTTTCGAGGTAATATTCGTCCACGGTTTTGAAATCTGTCGTTAGCACGAAAACCGCACAGAGCATTATTATAAGCAGGAAAATTATTACATCTTTTTTCATATACGTTAAAAAATTAGACCTGATTTTTGAATTTTAAAGTCGCGGGGCTCGTCGCTCGTCGCTCCTCGGTTATTAGTGATATGCTGACTTCGTCAGCGTGATATTTTTGTTTGCGCAAAAGTTATATTCGCCTTCAAAACTCGCGAAGCGAATATAACTAAAAAAGCACTTGCGGAAGCAAGTGCTTTTTTCTATGGGTTCATAGTACAAAAATGCAACTTCCCGTTTTCGTAGAGCACAACATCAATTATTCATTATTCATCATTATTCATCATCGAAGCGGCTTCATTCTTCATTCAAAATCCGCTTTTGCTTAATGAATAATGAATGATGAATAGTGAAAAATGAATAATACAAACAAAAATCCGCCTTCTTTCGAAAGCGGATTTTGTTTGGAGCGGATTACGGGGCTCGAACCCGCCACCTCGACCTTGGCAAGGTCGCGCTCTACCAAATGAGCTAAATCCGCATCAACGATATAAAGTATAGCACAAGCTTTTCCTTTTGTCAATAGTTTTTTGAAAAATTTTGAGAGTTTTTTTCGTTTTCTTTGAAAACGTGTGGGGACTTGATTTATATATAAAAAGATGGTATTATATTACTCAGAAGATATATTCAGACGGAGATTTCTATGGAAAAGAAAAAATTTACTGTAATAATATCTGCCGCGCTTGCGTTGGCAATACTCACAATTGTGGCTTTCTTCTTGTTTGACACGGGCACAAAGCCGGGGGGCGGTTCTGCCGAGCCCGGCGAGCACGAACATTCATTTAAACAAGGGAAAACCTGCAGTATTTGCGGAGTGATTTCGGAAGAATATCTGACGTTCATCTTGAACAAGGACGGCACATATACGATAACGGGGCATACTTTTGAAAGCAGCCCTGTGTACAGAACTTCAATAGACTACGGTTGGTATACGGGTGTTGAAGTTTTAAAACTGCCCGATACGTACAACGGAAAACCTGTGACCGCTATAGGCAACAACGCTTTTACAAAAGTCATTAACTTTGAAAAATTGCATATTCCGAGCAGTATAACCACGATAGGCAAACGTGCGTTTTATTCCTGCACGCACTTAAAAGAAGTGAAATTTTCGGGCGGTGCAACGTACGTAAACTCCGAAGCGTTTGCGGATTGCAGCAGTTTGGAAAAAGTAAATCTTTCCGAAAAAACGGAATATATAGGCGCAAATGCATTCAGGAACTGCCGGGAACTGAGCAAAATAGAGCTTAACGAAGGGCTTCTGGAAATATATTCGGGGGTTTTCAGCGGTTGCACGAACCTTACGGAAGTAACCGTTCCCGCAAGCGTAACCTTTATAGAAAAGAATGCTTTCAAGGGGACGTGCGAGGGCTTTGCGCTGGCGGTGGCAGAGGGCAACAAGCTCTACCAAAGCAAAAATAATTGCCTTATAGAAACGGAGAGCAAAACTCTCATCTGGGGCAACGAGCTTAGCGAAATCCCTGCGGACGGCAGCGTTGTAAGCATAGGCAAAGAGGCTTTTGCCTATTGCGATAAGCTGAACGGTATAGTTATACCGCAGAGTGTGAAAGAAATCGGCGAGCGCGCATTCTACAGATGCAAGGCGCTCGAAACCGTTACGGTTTTATCCGCCGCAGAGAAAATCGGCATAGAAGCTTTTGCAGACTGCGAAACCCTTACGGAGGTATCTCTGGCAGAGGGGCTTACGGAAATAAGCAGCGGAATGTTTATGGATTGTGTGTTTCTTGAAAATATGGTAATCCCCGACTCGGTGAAAAAAATAGGCAGCAGTGCGTTTGAAAATTGCCGTAACCTTACAGAAGTCGTTATACCGGAGGGGGTTACAGAAATGGGTTTTTCCGCATTTAAAGGCTGCGAAACCTTAAAAATTGCCGTTGTACCGAACGGTGTGACAGGCTTAAACGAATACGTATTTTACCAATGTACGTCGCTCGAAACACTTATCATACCCGAAAACGTAAAAACCATTGCGGGCTCCGCGCTGTCGGAATGCGATAATCTTACCGAAATAACGTATCTTGGCACGGTTGAAGAATGGGACGCGATAGCGAAGAAGGGAATTAAGGGCGACTATATTGTGCGTTGCACAAACGGTGACACCCCCTTTGAGGAGTGATTTGCCCTTTCCCACTATACAAACGCGCGATTTTGTGATACAATATAAATATCATTTCAGAAAAGAGGTTTTTCGCTATGACACTTATGAAAAGAGAGCTTATAAACTACGATATTTTCCCGAAGGTTATTCCCGTGGGAAAGGAAGTTACCATAACTGTAAAGCCTATGGGCGGGCACGCCAAGTTCCGCGCGGGCGTGGAATATACCATCGCCATCTGCACCACCACAGAGGGCAACCCAAACACCTACCCGAACAGGAAAAATTATGCCACCTACGTGATGACACCTGCGGAAAACGGCGGTTTTGTGATAACACATACTTTTGAAAAGGAATGTGAGCATTATATACGCGTACTCGAAAACGGTAAACGCCAGCTACAGCTTTCTGTGTACGCCATAGAAGCCGACCTTGTGGGCAGATACCCCTACATAGGCGATATGCATATGCACTCCACCTGCTCCGACGGCAAAGAGCACCCGTTTGTGGTGGCGGCAAACTACCGCAAGGCGGGCTACGACTTTATGGCGATAACCGACCACAGAAGATACTACCCCTCGCTCGACACGCGCGATTTCTACGCGCCACTGGGGCTCGACGTGAAGTTCTACCCCGGCGAGGAAGTGCACCTGCCCGGCAACGATATTCACATAGTAAACTTCGCGGGCGACTACAGCGTAAACGGTATCTGGTCAGACTCTATGCAGTGCAAGGATTGCGGCGAGGATAAAGCACGCCGCAGCGTGAACGGCGAATGCCCCGAAACGCTCACGGAGGAGGAATACCGCGCGGAAGTAAACGCTCTTGCCGAAACGCTCGATATACCCGAAAACGTGGAAAAATTCGCATATGCGGCTTGCGTTTGGATTTGCAACCACATAAAGAAAGGCGGCGGTCTTTCCATTTTCGCGCATCCGTATTGGATAAGCGACGTTTACCAAGTGCCCGAAGATTTTACGGCGCATATGTTCAAGACACACCCGTTTGACGCTTTTGAGGTTTTCGGCGGGCTTACGTATTTCCAGCAGAACGGCTACCAGGTGCAGACATACCACGATTGGCGCGCCAAGGGCGTGACCGTACCCGTTGTGGGCAACACGGACACGCACGGCTCCACGGCGTACAACGGCGACTGGCATTCCGCACGCAGTATGGTGCTGGCATATGCCAACACTCGCGACGAAATAGTGGGTGCTGTGAAGGATTTCTATAACGTGGCTATTCAGGATATAAAAGAGCACGTGGAAGTGCTCGGCTCGCTCCGTATGATGAAATACTGCTGGTTCCTTTATGAGCATTATATCCCCCTGCACGACGAAGTTTGCTTTGAAGAGGGCAGGCTTATGAAAGAGTACGCCTGCGGCGACGAAGATGCGGGCGAGGAGCTCCGCCGCATAGGCAAGAGAATGGAAAAGCTCCGCAAGAAATATTTTTTGTTTGAGTGATAAATAAATTTGTATAAATGATTAAGGCGTGGCGGGTCCCGCGCCTTTTTCTATTGACATTCACGCGAAAAAACAGTAAAATAATATTGTATAACTCTATTGAACGCTCGGCGTTCGGAAAGGAACAGTTATGGGACTTATAAAAGCATTTACAGGCGCGCTCGGCGGTACACTTGCCGACCAATGGCGCGAGTTTTTCTATTGCGATTCACTTTCTGCGGATACGCTTGTGGCAAAGGGACAAAAAAGAGTTTCGGGCCGCTCTTCCAACAAAAAAGGCGAGGAAAATATTATATCCAACGGCGCGCTTATTGCCGTCAACGAAGGCCAGTGTATGATTATCGTGGAGCAGGGAAAGGTTGTGGAACTCTGCGCGGAAGCGGGCGAGTTTAAATACGACAGCTCTACGGAGCCAAGCGTTTTCTACGGCGGTTTAGGCGAGGGCATAAAAGAATCGTTTAAAACCATAGGCAAGCGTTTCACTTTCGGCGGCGACACGGCGAAGGACCAGCGCGTGTACTACTTCAACACAAAAGAGATTATGGGCAACAAATACGGCACGCCCAGCCCCGTGCCTTTCCGCGTGGTAGACGCGAACGTGGGGCTCGACGTGGACATTTCCATTCGTTGCCACGGCGAATATTCCTATAAAATCACAAACCCGATTTTGTTTTACACGAACGTGTGCGGCAACGTGGCAAGCTTCTATGACCGCGCGGAAATAGACAGCCAGCTCCGCACGGAGTTTATGACGGCTCTCCAGCCTGCCTTTGCGAAGATTTCCGCTATGGGCGTGCGCTACAGCGCTTTGCCCGGCCACACTACAGAGGTTGCGGAGGCGCTCAATGACGTGCTTTCCGAAAAATGGAGCGAGGCACGCGGCATTTCCGTTTGCTCCATAGGCATAAACTCCGTTAAAGCTTCCGAAGAAGACGAAGCGATGATAAAAGAGCTCCAGCGCAACGCGGCATACCGCAACCCCACTATGGCGGCGGCAACCCTCGTTGGCGCGCAGGCGCAGGCTATGCAGGACGCGGCTAAAAACCAGGGCGGCGCGATGATGGGCTTTGCAGGGCTCAATATGGCTATGGGTGCCGGTGGTATGAACGCGCAGAACCTCTATGCTATGGGCGCACAACAGGCTCAACAGGCTCAGAGCGCTCCTGCGCCCGCACAGAAGAACGAAAACACCTGGAAATGCGCTTGCGGTGCGGAAAACACGGGCAGATTCTGCACGGAGTGCGGCGCGAAGAAGCCCGAGGAAAAGAAAAGCTGGACGTGCAAGTGCGGCAACGTGAACACAGGCAAATTCTGCACGGAATGCGGCGCCAAAAAGCCCGAAGAAAACGTGGGCTGGACTTGCGCTTGCGGTGCTGTCAATAAAGGCAAATTCTGTATGGAATGCGGCGCGAAGAAACCCGCAGGTGCACCGCTCTACCGCTGCGATAAGTGCGGTTGGGAACCCGCAGACCCGCACAACCCGCCGAAATTCTGTATGGAATGCGGCGACCCTTTCACAGATGACGACATTAAATAATTTCAGAGGAACAATATGAACGAAACAGAGAACACACCCGAATTTTCCGCAGAAGAAACCCTCTCGCAAACTGATAAAAAATGCCCAGCCTGCGGCGGTACGCTCGATTTCGACCCGAAAACGGGCGAACTGCTCTGCACATACTGCGGCACGATTGTCGATATAGAGGACGATGACAAAGAGAGCGCCAGGGAACTCGATTTCGACGAGGCGGAAAACACGGAAAACCGCGATTGGGGCGCGGAAAAGCGCACCGTCGTGTGCAAGAACTGCGGCGCAGAAACTGTGTACGATGCGGAAACCGTTTCGGGCGAATGCCCGTATTGCGGCTCTAACCAGGTTCTGGAGGCGGGCGGCGAAAATATTATGGCGCCGGGCGGCGTTTGCCCCTTTACCGTGACGAAAGAAACCGCCGCGAAAGGCTTCTTCTCCTGGATTAAAAACAAGTTGTTTTGCCCCCGCGCGGCTAAAAAAGCCGCAAAAGCGGGCAAAATGCACGGCATATACCTGCCGTATTGGACGTTCGACGCGCAAACGCACACGTTTTACACGGCACGCTATGGCAAAGAGCGCGTGGTGCGCCGCGGCAAGGAAACGAAAATACGCATAGATTGGTACCACACGCGCGGCAGCTACGATAAGTTTATAAACGACGAGCTCGTGTGTGCCACGAAAAACCACGATGCGGCTATGCTCCGCGGCATAGAGCCGTTCGACACGGAAAACAACCTTACTTATAAGCCCGAATACGTGGCAGGCTTCGCCTCCGAACGCTATTCTGTCGGGCTTCGCGATGCGTGGAACGATGCAAAAAGCGACATAAGCCGCGAAATTGACGGCGACGTGCACCAAAAGGTGCGCGCAGAGCACCACACGAACCACGTGGACAGCGTGCGCCTCAGCATAAGCTACCGCAACATAACGTACAAATACCTGCTTTTGCCCGTGTGGCTTTCCACGTATACGTACAAAGGCAAGGTTTACCGTTTTATGGTAAATGGCAGAACAGGCAGGGTGAGCGGCAAATACCCGATTTCGCCGCTTCGCGTAGCCATTGCCGTGGTGCTTGGCGTTGCGGCTGTGGCGCTCCTTGCTTGGCTCTTTATGAGCGGGGACAGCGGCGGCGCGGAGATTTATATAAAATCTGCCGAAAGCAGCCTTTACATAGCGATGTAAACGAAAAAATAAGCCGAGAAAGTGTAAAAACTTTGCTCGGCTTTTCTTTTTGGCTTGTTTTTCTCCCGTTCACAAATTATTAACTTGTTAAAAACTCCATCTTGAAAAATTCTATTGCAATCTATCTGCAAAAGTGAGATAATATATTTGTTTATACGACAAAAGGGAAAATGTGATTGAGGTGAAGAAATGCAAAAAGTCCGTAATGTAAATTATAACGGGAAAAATATGCTCCACAACGCGCTTTTCGCGCTTGCGGCGGCGATTATGCTCTTTTTCTGCTTCAGCGTGCAGGGAAGTATAGAATGGCACACGTGCGGAACCGTGGAATATCCTATAGAGGAGCTTACTTACGAAAGCCAGTATATAAAGCAGTTCGACGCTTTTATGAAGGGTCAAGTTCACCTTGACGTTGCCGTGAGCGAGGGGCTTTTGGGCTTGGAGAACCCCTACGACCCCGCCGCGCGTAACGAGGCAGAGGTGCCTTTTCTTTGGGACCACGCATATTTCGAGGGGAAATATTATTCCTATTTCGGCATAGCTCCGCTTGCCACGGTCTATTTTCCCGTTTACCTTGCCACGGGGGCGCTGCCGAACGAGGCACTTGCCTGCATTATTCTGGCATTTTACGCTGTGCTTTTTTCTGCGCTTGCATACCGCGAGGTCGTGCTCCGCTTTTGCAGAAAATCGAACCTTTGGCTTTTTCTTGCGGGAGAGTGCGCTTTTATCGCCGCTTCGGGCGTTTACCTCGGCTTGCTTTGCTCCGATTTATATTATATAGCCGTTCTTTCGGCGCTCGCTTCCTCTATGGCATTCGTGTTTTTTGCATTCAGAGCGATGCGGGAGCGGAATATTCCGCTAAGAGCGGCACTGCTTGTGCTTGCCGCTCTTACACTCACCTTTACGGTGCTTTCGCGCCCCACGGCGGCGCTTATGTGCTTGGCTGTTTTTCCCATTTTTATAAAGTTTCTTTCCCAAATCAAGCGCGAAAACCTGCGGGAGGGTATTATAACCGTTTCCTCTTTCGCTTTACCTCTGCTTGCGGGTGCAGGCTTTGTTATGTGGTACAATGCGGCGCGTTTTGGCTCGCCTTTCGATTTCGGCGCGGCATATCAGCTCACGCTGAGCGATATTTCCGAGAACAAGCTGGAGCTCGGGTTCTTTGTGTCGGCGCTGTTTTCATACTTTATATATCCTTTTTGGCTTGTAGATACGCACCCGTATATCGTTATGGGCTACCAGCTGCTTGTACCGCCCGAGGCGCGCGGAGTTTACTGCGACAACTATGTGGGCGCGTTCGCGCACGGCTTGCCGCTTGCGGTTTTGCTTTATCCGCGGGTGATGGCGCTCGACAAAAAGGAGGGCAAGCGGGAATATACGAAAAACGCCTTCGTAGCGCTCACCTGTGCGCTTGCCGTTTTCGTGGCGTTTTTCAATTTCTGCTATGCGGGCGTTAATATGCGTTACATCTACGATATTGTGGCGATGCTTTCGCTCGTGGGCTCTTTCATCTTGCTGGATTTGCAGGCGAGGGCAGAGGGGCGCGCAAAAATATATATGACGGCTTTGTGCCTCGTACTCTTTGCCGCTTCCGCTTTGGCGAGCGTGAGCGTTGTGGAAACTATACGCTTGAGATTTTGATTTTTAAGGCTTGAAGCAAAAAAATTTAAAAATAAGTGAGATTTTTTGCCTTTTTATACGACTAAAGGGCAGAAGAAGGAAAAGGAGAACCATTTTATGGATAATGGCGAAAGTAGCTACCGCCGTTTCCTCGATGGCGACCCGAGCGGATTTGACGAGCTTGTCGTGATGTATCGCGAGCCTTTGATTTTGTTTATAAACGGTTTTTTGCATAACCTTGCGGAAAGCGAGGATGTGGCGGAAGAAGCTTTTATGGAACTTATTGTGCACCCAAAGCGGTATTCTTTCCGTTCCTCGCTTAAAACTTACCTTTTTTCCGTGGCTAAAAACAAAGCCGTGGACAGGGTACGCAGGGAAATGAAGTTTTCTTCGTATATCACGCCCGAAGACTGTGAAAAAGAAGACGGCGTGCGCGTGGAGGAGTATATTTTCCGCAAGGAAAACGAAAATATGCTTTCCCGCGCTATGGAAAAAATACACCCCGAATATGCCGCGGTTTTGCGCCTTATCTATTTGGAGGATATGACAGGCGAGGAGGCAGGCAAGGTTTTGGGCAAAAACAAACGTCAAATGGCAAATTTACTGTACCGAGCCAAAAATTCGCTCCGCCGCGCTATGGAAGAGGAGGGGTTTATATATGAAAAATAACGAGGAATTTCGCGATTCCGTCTTTCAAAAGGCGCAGGAATTTGAAAAGAAGCGCAAAGAGAAGCGGGGAAAATGCTTGCGCCGCATAATAGCGCTCGCCATATGCGCCGTGTTTGCCGTACCCGTGCTGTACGTGCCTCTCGGGGCGCTTGTGGGCAATATTGCTACGGCGGAAACCACGAATACGCTTTCCGAAACGGGGGTGGGTGTGCCGACGGAAGAAAGTACCGCAGTGACAAGCTCTGCGACGACAATGGACGGAAGTGTACCTGAATCCGACTATAGAGAGAATGAATCGGAGTTTTTCTATAACGGTGCGTATGCCGAGAGGTACGAGGATTGGACGTGGCGTTTTACAAGCGAAATTTTATATTCGTCAACGAGCGACACGAAAAAATATTTCGATGAATCGTTTTTTGAAGAAAACGCGGTAATTGTGCTCGATGTGTTGGTGCCGTATGGATTAAAACCGTATGTTGAAGAAATGTCTTTTTCCGAAGATGGAACGGCAAACATTACCGTGAACGCTTGTGAGGCGGTGGTTATCGATAATTTCAATTGGAAAATCTATATTCCCGTTTCGCGCGACGATTTGCCGAGCGGTGAAATAATTTTTGACGTAAAATATAAATACGAGAAAGAATTTGAGTAAATACGAAAAGAATTGAGAGGTGATTTTATGAAAAAAATACTTTCATTGTTTTTGGTTTTGGCGCTTGCGTTTGCACTTTGCTCGTGCACGATGCAGGATATATTGGATATGATAAACGCAAAAGCGTCTGCCCCCACAAGCACACCTTGCGAAGATATGCTTCACAGCACAGAGGCACCCAAAGACCCTGCGAAATTGGAAAAAATTTCTTCTTATACTGTATACCGTACCAACGACGAGAAAGCGTACCTTGTAGAAAACAATGAATGGGTGACCATAGAGCTTGAAGGCGGCTTTTTGTGGGACGAGGAGGTGTATGAGCCATATACGGCGATAGTTACTTCCGAAGACGGTATAACGGAAACTATAAGCAGATATTGCAGTTATGCCGAAGACGTATTGGCACAGTTTGATGAAGAATTTTTCAAAGAAAACGCGGTTATATTTTACGGTACGGGAGATAGCTGCAGTTCCTATATGCCGATTGCGTTGAGTGTTGGCGAAATTGAAAAAGGCGAAAGTTTGGAAATTGAAGTCGGGCGCAGATATATGGCGCCGGATTCCCCCGTTACCGAAGACGTACTTTCGTGGACATTCATTTTTATCGTAGATAGAGATGCCGTAGACGGCACTGAAACAATAACAGAAAAAAGATATGAAATACATCTCAATTAACAAAAAACCGCCCTTCTCTCTGCATTCTTAGCGGAGAATTAGCAGCACAAAAACTTCGGCAGAGAACTTGCTTTCTCTGCCGATTTGCGTTATAATGGAACTAACGAAAAGCCTTCCTTCCGGAGGGAGCCTTAGGATACGCGCAACCTTATATGGGTATGGGCTTTGCACGATGCATTTGTAATACAAAGGCAAAACGGGCGATAAAAACGGGGCGAAAAATTCGAATTTATGAGGAATTAAATATGAATTATAAACTGTATTTTCCAACGTATTTTAATAATGTCAATCCAATAAATGACAACATCGATGTTTGCATTGAACTGCCAAATGGTAAGCAACATACCTTCGTTGTTTCAACGCCTCAAAATTTACAACAATTGATACAAATCGGTGGAAAACCATACCTTGAACCCTGTGCTCCCTTTCTCTTTGTTGATAAATTAACTGAGGAGAATATTCGATTACTGCTTGATGAATTAGTCGAAAACCCTATTCTTCTTCGAATATATGGCGACGATTTGTAATTTATAGAAATACATAAACGAACCCCAACAGGTTTTAAAAATCTGTTGGGGTTAATCTTTGTTTACTGCATATAAAAAAAGCCTTCTCCTGCGGGAGAAGGGGGACCGCGAAGCGGTGGATGAGGAGTTGCTTTGAGTTTAGAACACCTCATCCGTCAGCCTTCGGCTGCCACCTTCCCCCACTGGGGAAGGCTATTCAATTTTACCGCTAATTTTGCACGCCCTTATGGGCGTTTTATAGACGAAGTAAACTTTTTTATTTTATTGCATCGTATCTTTTCTTTATTTCCAGCATATCGGCGAGCATCTCGTCTTTCTTGGCAGGGTCGCGCAAGAGTGCGGAGGGGTGGTATACGGCGCATATATCGAATGAGCCGCGGCGCAAAAACTGCCCGTGCTCGCGCGTGATTTTGAAATCGGGCTTTATAAGTCGCATCGCGGAAATTCTGCCGAGGCACACTATTATGCCCGGGTTTATGGCTTTCACCTGCGCGCGCAGGTAGTCTATGCACGCGTCCTGTTCCTCTGGCAGAGGGTCGCAGTTGTGCGGCGGGCGGCATTTTAAAATGTTGGCTATATAAACGTCATCTCTGGGTATTCCAACGGCGGCAAGGTATTTATCGAGCAGTTTACCCGCCGCGCCCACGAAAGGCACGCCCGAAAGGTCCTCTTTTTCCCCGGGTGCTTCGCCTATAAACATAAGTTTGGCGTGCGGGTTGCCCACACCGAAAACGAGGTTTGTGCGCGTTTTGCCGAGCGGGCATTTGCCGCACACGGCACATTCTTTTTTTATTTCTTCGAGCGTTCTTGCTTCCATAATGCCACCTTGCAGAAAATTTTGTGCTTTTATTGTAACATATTATCGGGCGCGTTGTCAATGGAAACGGGGGATTAAGCCACGGAAATCAATTTTTAAAAAATAAACCCAAAAGGCTTCCCCTACTTGCTGATGCAGGGGAAGGCTTTCTTAAAATATATTTTTGAAATATAATTTGAAAATTGATTTCCGTGGGAATGAAGCGTTACGCTATTTCTGCAAGCACCTCTACGGCGCCGCTTTCGCAAAAACATTCACAATGCTCGTTTATGTAGGCGAATGTGTGCTCATCTGAAAGTTTTTTGCCGAATTCCGCTATGAACATACTTTCAAAAACGGCATAGGGGCTTTTTTCGCGATACGGCGCACTTTCCGTAAGCGAGAGGTAATATTTGTTTTTTGCTCGGCTGCCTTCCGCCTCCATAAACGCGTTGCTTTCGCCGCGGTAGCCGCGCGCCCGCAGAAAGAGGCAAACGTGCAGAAGGTCTGTAAGGTTTGCAAAGCCGTATATGATTTTTCGCGGTTTGCCCACCAAGGCGGGGTATTTTTCTTTTGCGCTGTTCATATTTTCCTTTTTATCAACTCCGTTTGGCGTTTTGGTTATGAATATAACACAGCCGCCCTCTTTGCCGGGCAGGGCATCTATGCGTATTTTGCCGTCTGCCGCGTCAAAGCCCGTTTTGCGCTTGGCTGTGTCCAGTATCGTCCAGACGGCGCGGCGTGTTTCTGTGTTTTTATAGTCAAGCAGCTCCGCCGTGAGGTGGAAGCGTTCCATATCTTTCGGTGTGAGCGCTATTTCGAGTTTCTCTTTTCCTATGGGTGTGAGTTCCATTTGTTTCTCCTTTTGTTCATACTATGTTAATATTATATACTATATCCGTACAAAAAGATAGGTCTAAAAATTTGGTATTTTTTTAGCGTTTATTTTCAAAAAAACACTCACTTTTGCGTAAATGTACTTGAAAAATGCGGCTTTTCGGTGTATTATAATAATGATAAGACAAAAATTTTATATTCGGAGAAATGTAAATGGAATTTTCTAAAGATAAAAAGACTATATTTTCCGCCGTTCAGCCCAGCGGCAACCTTACTATAGGCAACTACCTCGGCGCTATAAAAAACTGGCAGACGCTCCAGGAAGGCGGCGAGTTTAACTGTCTCTATTGCGTTGCGGATATGCACTCTATAACGGTGCGTCAGGACCCTGCGCTTCTTCGCCGCCGCACGCTCGAAACGATGGCTATTTATATTGCGAGCGGCCTTGACCCCGAAAAGAACGTTATGTTCGTTCAGAGCCACGTGCCCGCGCACGCAGAGCTTGCTTGGGTGCTCAACTGCTACACAATGTACGGCGAACTTTCCCGTATGACACAGTTTAAGGATAAAAGCGCAAAAAATGCGCAGAATATAAACGCCGGACTTTTCACATATCCCGCGCTTATGGCGGCTGACATTTTGCTCTACGGCACAGACCTTGTGCCTGTGGGCATCGACCAGAAGCAGCACGTAGAGCTCGCACGCGACATTGCGGAACGCTTCAACCAAATCTACGGCGACACGTTCACCGTTCCCGAACCTTATATTTTGCAGACGGGCAGAAAAATCTATTCGCTTGCAGAGCCCGAAAAGAAGATGAGCAAATCCGACGAAAACGTGAACAGCTTTATCGGTATTCTCGACTCGCGCGACGTTATTATAAAGAAATTCAAACGCGCCGTTACGGATAGCGACACGCACGTTTGCTATGCCGAGGGAAAGAACGGTATAAACAACCTTATGACGATATATTCTTGCTTCACGGGCAAAACGATGGAAGAAATCGAACGCGAATTCGACGGCAAGGGCTATGGAGATTTCAAGCTTGCCGTGGGCGAAGCTTGCGCAGATGCGCTCGCTCCCCTGCAGAAGCAGTATAACTGCCTTATGTCCGACAGGTCTTACCTCGAGGGTATACTTTCGAACAATGCAGATTACGCCGCTTACCTCGCGCGCAAAATGCTTTCCAAAGTTTACAGAAAAGTGGGATTTCTGGCAAAAAATAAATGATAAGGGCGGCTTCTGCCGCGTTTAGATATGCCGAAATTTGCTTTTGGCGGAACGCTTTCCGCCGCGCTGGTTTTCAGTACAATAATCTCTCTTATTATATCTCCTTTTGTTAAGCATACGGCGCTGTTTTTGGGTATCGTTGATATTCCGAAAGACGGGCGCCGTATGCACCGCATACCCGTTCCGCTTGCGGGAGGTGCGGGTATGGTAGCCGCTTTCTGCGCCTCTGCGCTGTTTTTTGCGCCTGCGCGTTATTCCGCCGTGCTTGCGATTCTTTGTGTTTTGTGCGGCGTTTACGGTATCTTGGACGATAAATTCGCACTGCGCGTACCTGCAAAGCTGGCTTTTCAGACCGCTATTTCCGCTTTTGCCGCGCTTTTTTTGGGCGGGGCGGAGGCTTTTTCGTTTTTTGGGGCGGAATATTCGCTCGGTGTGCTTTCTTTGCCTGCGAGCGCCGCGTGGCTCGTTTTTATGATGAACGCCGTGAACCTTACCGACGGCATAGACGGACTTGCCGCCGGAACGAGCGCCGTAAGCGCCGCCGCGCTCTGCCTTCTGCACTTTTTTCGCGGGGACACCGTGCCTGCGGTTTGTGCCGCCGCTCTCTGCGGCGCGTGCATAGGGTTTCTTTTCCACAACCGTGCACCCGCGAAAATTTTTATGGGCGAAACGGGCTCGGCTTTTCTGGGCTTTGCCCTCGGTGCGCTTGCGTTGCCGCTTTTTTCTGCGCGCGAGCCTTCGGCATTGCCTGCCGTGCTCCCCGTTTTTCTGTTTCCGCTTTGCGAAGCTGTGGGCTCATTTCTGCGCCGCGCGGCAGAGGGGAAAAACCCCTTTGCGCCCGATAAAAAGCATATGCACCACGTTCTTTGCGGCGGCGGGCTTGCCGTGCCGCTTGTTTGCACCGTGATGTACGTTTTCGCGCTTCTTTGCGCTTTCTGCGCCGTGATGTATGCACGCAACGCTGCGCTTGCGCTTGCGGCTTTTGCGCTCGCTGTGGTTTTCCTCCGCGTTATTCTTCAGAAAGCGAAACGGTAGCTTACATCAGCACCACGGCGACGACCAGTGCTACAAGCAGTATATCTCTGTCTGCAAGGTCGAAGGCGAGCGCCACTATAATACCGATTAAAATTAAATCTTCTGTGGAAAAATCAGCAAAAATTCCCGAAAGGAGCGAGCTTTTGCCGCTTTCCGGTTTTCCCGATGCGGGCGGAGGGCGGTGAGCCTCTTCCTTTGGCGGCGGGCATACGGGGCGCTCTTTTTCTTCTTCCGCGGGTTTTTGCAGGGGGATGCTTTGCGAAAACGGCGCGAAAGCGCCTTGCGTTTCCCCCGCATCTTTTGCCGCCACGTCTGTGCCGCCTATTTCGCCGCTCTGTATCGCAGAGCCGCTGTATGCGGGCGGCGGCGTTATTTTGGCAGAAATATCTCCTCTGCCGTAATTTCTGCTATACATTTAACTTACCTCTTTTTAGTTTATTTTAAATAACCCATTATTTCGGCTATTTTCATCATACCCAGAATTTTGTCTATTCGCTCGCACCTCTCGGCGGAAAGATATGGCTTCAGCGCCACGAGAAGCGCGCGGATTTGGGATATGTTTTTTGCCGCGCCGGAAAGCGCACCGCCTTTCCCCGGGAAGGGACATTCCGCGCCGCCGCAGGGCAAAAGCTCCTTTGCAGGGCAAGCGTCACAGGCTTTTGCTTCTTCTTTCGGCGGCGGTGGCTGAGCGGGAGCAGCAGATGGGGCACCGCCAAGGCCGAGGCTGCCCGCGATGCCTGCGATTTTTGCGAGCATCGCGGGGTCCGAGAGCATAGCACCGAGTTTTTCGGAAAAATCACCGTCCATAGCGCTATTTTTTGCCGAGCTCGCGAAGAATATTTTCCGCTCTTTCTTCGCCTACCGTTGCGATGATGTTGTTGAAATCGCTTTCCGACATATTCATAATAACCCTGCGTACGGCAGACATATCGTTGAATTTCTGCCCGAGCGCCGTGGGCGGTATGCCGAGGGCGTACATAACGCTTTCCATTTTCGCGCGAAGTTCTTCGTCGCTTGCCGAAGCTACGGTGTTTTTAATGTTTTCTGTGTTTCCCATAATAAAATCATCTCCTGTGAAAAGTATTTTCATATTATCTTATGCGCGGGAGCGAATTTTGCCAAAATTAAAAAGGAGAATTTTTTATGCGTGTTTATTCCCCGCCGAAACAAAAGAAGAACACGGCTGTTTCGCTCACAGCTATGCTTTGCGGTTCGGCTTTGTTTATAATATCTTATTTTCCCGAGCGATATGCCGCGTTTTTTCAGCTTGCGGCGTTCGGGCTTTGGGCGTTTGGGCTTTGGGTGGTGTGCCGCTACTCTCTTACAAGCTACTACTACGAGGTTGACGGAGATATTTTCCGCATAATAAAGGTTATGGGGCAGAGACAACAGGTCGTGGGCAACATTTCTATGCGCACGGGGATTTTTCTTAAAAAACTTTCCGAGGCAAAGGAACGCCCGCCCGCGCGCAACCGCTTTGATTATTGCAGCAATTTTGCGCCGCAGGAAAAATACGTTTACTTTTTTGAATGGAACGGTGTAAACGCCGAAATTATTTTCGAGCCGAGCGAGGAGTTTGCCGCGATTATGCAAGAGCGACTGGACGAAATAAAGAACGAACCCAAGCCCGAGCCCACGAACGGCTGGTACGACGAATAAGTTTTAAAGCGAAAGGAAAAACATATGCTTGAAGAAATAAAAAATCTCCTTGCCGCACAGCTCGGCGTGGATGCGGGGCAGATAACCGAAGAAAGCGACATAGAAGATGACCTCGGCGCAGATTCGCTCGACGTTGTGGAGCTGCTTGCCACGCTGGAGGAGGAGTTTGGAATTTACATTCCCGACGATGACGTTTTGGCTATGCGCACTGTGGGCGACGTGCTCGCTTACATAGAGCCTGCGGCGCTGTGATTTCGGAGGAAACTATGGAAAAAATTCTTATGACGGGTGAAGCTATGGGGCGCACGTTTTCGCGCCTCGCGCACGAAATAATAGAGAAAAACGAAGAGCTTTCCTCTGTGGTGCTAATCGGCGTTTTGCGCCGTGGGGTGCCAATCGCAGAGGAAATATCTAAGAAAATATACGATTTCAGCGGGAAAAATATACCTGTGGGTACGCTCGATATTTCACATTACCGCGACGATATTGCCGAAAAGCGCTATTTTCCCGACGTGCGTGCGCACAGCATAGATTTTGAACTGCAGGATAAATGCGTCATTCTCGTGGACGATGTTATTTTCACGGGGCGCACCGTGCGCGCGGCGATAGAAGCTATTTTCGATATAGCGCGCCCGCGTTGCATACGCCTGCTCGCGCTCGTGGACAGAGGGCACAGGGAACTGCCCATAAAACCCGACTACGTGGGCAAAAACGTGCCGACCTCGCTTTCCGAAAAGGTCGTTGTGCATATGAAGAAATACGACGGCGAGGAGTCCGTTAAAATTTGCGAGGAATAAAAACCCCCGACAGATAAAAGTCTGTCGGGGTATTTTTATATGTTAAGGATAATTAACAGGAGGCTCTCCCTTGGGAGAGCTCCCGCGCAAGCGGGTGAAAGGCTATGGATTGCTTTTGCCGACGAGTTACCCGAATTATAAATCTTATCTCATTTCTTCTTCGTTGCGAAAGAGAAGGCAAGGCAGATTACAGATGCTGTGCAAGCGAGCGCAAAGAGCGTTATGAGCACGCTTTCCCAGCCGAGGTTCTGCGACATCACGCCGAGCAGGGTGCCCGCCGTGGAGCTGCCCACGTAGCAGAGGGTGTCGAGCAAGCCCGCGAGCAAGCCGGAATCCATTTTGTCGCGGTTGTCGAGCGGGAACATACTCGTGATGACGTTGTTTATAGCCGCCATCATACAAGCAAGGCCGATGAAGAGCACCATTGTGAACGGTACGCTGCGCATCGGGTAGATGAGGAAAACGCCGAGCGCGAGCACGAACGCCGTGCCGTAGAAAATGCCGTTTATAAGCAGGTGGTTGCGCAATTTAAGGTAGAGCTTGCGCGCAACGATAGAGCCGAGAATGGAGAAAACGGGCAAAAGAAGCGTGAGAATGATGGAAAGCGAATCGGTAACGGCAAATTCGTCGCGCAGGAGCTTGGGCAGCCAGTTGTTTACGCCGTCTTTTATAAAGCCGTTTGCCACAGCCGTTACGCCGATGAAAATGAGCGTTGCCACAAAGAGCGCGCCGATGCCGCTCTTTTTGCCGAGCTCTGCCGCGGGCTTCGCGGGGGCGTCGTCTTCCTCAACCTCGCCGTTTTTCTTTGCCTTTTCGATTTGAGTCATAATATAAACCCAAATAAGAGCCGCAGAGAGAAGGAAAGCGGCGGCGACAAAGAATGTTACCTGCCATACGCCGAGCGCTACACAGAGCGCGGAAATGCCGTATGCCAGCGCCGTGCCTATGGCAACGGTCGTGCTCATAGTGTAGATGGCACGGCTGATACTGCCGCTTTTTATATTGCGCGAGAGTGTGCGGATAATCAGGCTGTAGAGCATCGACTGCACTATGCCGTTTATAAGCCAGAGCGCCGCCATAATGCGGTAATCGCCGCTGAGGGGCATAAGCAGGTTTACCAGCGCGGAAGCGCCGAGAGCGCCCGTTATAACGAACTTGGGGTTGTAATGCTTGCAAAGCAAGCCGTTCACGAGCTGACCTATGCCGTAGGTGAGCGCAAAGCAGGAGTAAACTAGCCCGCCCTTGTCGTTGGTGATGCCGAGCTCGGAAATGATTTTAACCATACTCGCAGAATAATCGAGTCTGCCGACGTATGCGGCGGTGTACACGAGCCAACAGCCGAAAATGAGCAGGGACGCGTGTTTTTTTGTAAGATATTTCAAAATGAGCCTCCGATTTTTTTGCTTGATGCTTTTTATTTGTTTATATTGTCGTTAGTATCTTCTTTTTTCTCTTCTTTTCTGGATATAAGGAATTTGCGTATTGCGAAAAGCCCTGCTATGCACAGCACGCACGCGATGTTGCCTATGTAATCTTCGTGGTTGATGATAACGTGGCGGGAAATAGCCACTATAAGCACCTCCAGCGTGTTTGCGGGGGTGAGGTTTATGAGCATTCTCGCAAATTCGAGCCCAACGACTATTGTGAGCATATTGCGCAGAAAAGTATCTGCCGCGAGGAAGTAGCCCTCCTGCGTGAACATTTTGAAAATTTCAAAGCCGAGAAGCGCCAAGAGAACGGCAACCGTCATTGTCGCGATGATATGCTCTATTACGTGGATAGCGAGGCGAAGAATTTTGTTTATTTTCTTTGTCATAATAACTCCATAGAAGCGGTGGTTGTTGCAAGACCTCCGCATTTTTGCGGTGCGGAGGTTTTGCCTTGCGATGCTTAATCCACAAAATCAAATTCGAGGCCGTATATATCTACTTCCGAGCCGTCGGCAATGCCGAGGGAGCGCATTTTGTCTATAATACCCGTGGTGCGCAGAGTGCGCTCGAAGTACATAAGCGATTCGCGGTCGTCCAGGTTTATGCCGCGCATAAAGTTTTCGAGCCATTCGCCCTCAATGTAGAACACGCCGTTTTCAAAGCTTGCCGTGATGTCGCACGGGTCGAGCTCTGCAAAGTTCTTGCGCTCTGCGGGGATTTCTTCCGCTTCGTAGATTGTAAGGGGAGGGAGCTCCTTGAGTTTTTCGCTTACCTTGTGGCAGAGAAGCGCCGTGTTTTTGCGTGTAGCCGCGCTGATGTACACTATTTCGTAGCCCATCATTTCGCAGAACTCCTCAAATTCGGAAAGGTCTGCGTCCTCGGGCAGAACGTCGCTTTTGTTCGCCGCGATAATCTGCGGGCGTGTGGCGAGGTTTGCGCTGTATTTGGCGAGCTCTGCGTTTATGGTCTTTATATCGTCAATCGGGTCGCGCCCCTCCGTGCCCGCAACGTCTACAACGTGCACGAGCAAGCGGCAGCGGTCTACGTGGCGCAAAAATTCGTGGCCGAGGCCTATGCCCTCGGAAGCGCCCTCTATAAGCCCGGGTATGTCCGCCGCCACAAAACCGTCGCCCTCGCCCGTGCTGACAACGCCGAGCATCGGCGCGAGCGTGGTGAAGTGGTAGTTCGCAATTTTCGGGCGAGCCGCGCTTATAACGGAAAGGAGCGTGGATTTACCCACGTTGGGAAGGCCCACGAAGCCGACGTCGGCGAGCATTTTGAGCTCCAGCAGAACTTCGCGCTCCTCGCCCTTGTAGCCCGTTTTGGCAAAACGGGGCGCTTGGCGCGTGGGCGTGGCGAAATGCGTGTTGCCCCAGCCGCCTTTGCCGCCGCTCGCGAGCACGAAGGGCTCGCAATCGCTCATATCTTTAATAACCTTGCCCGTTTCGGCGTCTTTTATAACCGTGCCTTCGGGCACGCGGAGCACGAGGTCCTCGGCGTTGGCGCCGTGGAACTTCTCGCTCATACCGTTTTCGCCGTTTCTGGCGATGAATTTGCGCTTGTTTTTGTAGGCGAGAAGCGTGTTCACGCCCTTGTCTATTTCCACGATGACGTTGCCGCCGTTGCCGCCGTCGCCGCCCGAGGGGCCGCCGTGGGAAATATATTTTTCTCTGTGGAATGCGATGGCGCCGTTGCCGCCGTCGCCTGCTTTAACGTAAATTTTAACGTGGTCGTAAAAATCGTATGTCATATCTTTTGTTCCTCTATTATCTTTAAAAATTCTTCTTCGTCTATTATTCTTATGCCGAAACTCTGCGCCTTTGCGAGCTTGGAGCCTGCCTCCGCCCCTGCGAGCACGACGTGCGTTTTCTTGGAAACGCTGCCCGAGCATTTGCCGCCGTAGCTTTCGATAAGCGCGCTTGCATCTGCGCGGGAAAGCGTGGGGAGTGTGCCCGTGAGCACGAAAGTCATTCCCGAAAGGAATTCACCCTTTTTGTCGCTTTCATATTTCGTGGTAACGCCTTTCGAGATAAGCTCGTCCACAAAGGAGCACGTGGCGGGGTGTGCGAAAAATTTAATAACGTCCTCCGCCATTATCTCTCCGAAATCCTCTATGGCGGTCAGATCCTCTTTCGTGGCGGAGAAGAGCTTTTCTATGTCGCCAAAGCGCACAGCAAGGCTTTTTGCGGCTTTTTCGCCGATGTTGCGTATGCCCAAGGCGTAGACGAGCTTGTCAAGCCCGCGCGTTTTGGAGTTTTCTATGGCGTTGATGAGGTTTTCCGCGCTCTTTTTGCCCATACGCTCGAGCTTTGCCACATCCTCGGCACGCAGGGAATAAAGGTCGGAAACTTTGGCGATAAGCCCCTCTTTTATAAGCAGTTTTACCACGGCGGGGCCCATACCGTCTATATTCATAGCATCGCGCGAGGCAAAATGTTCTATGCTTCTTTCCATCTGCGCGGGGCAGGAGGCGTTGTTGGTGCATCTTGTTGCCGCTTCGTCTGCCGCCTTGGAAACGGGCTCTCCGCAGGAGGGGCAGACGGCGGGCATTTCATACGGCACTTCCGCGCCCGTGCGCTCCTCTTTGCAAACGGAAACGATTTCGGGTATAATATCGCCCGCTTTTTGCAAAATTACCGTGTCGCCAACGCGAATGTCCTTTTCGCGAATGAAATCTATGTTGTGGAGCGTGGCGGCGGAAACCGTACTGCCCGCAATTTTAACGGGCGAAAGCAGGGCTTTCGGCGTGAGCACGCCCGTGCGTCCCACTTGAATCATGATGTCTTCCACCTTCGTTTTTGCCTGCTCGGGCGGGAATTTATAAGCCGCCGCCCATTTCGGTGTGCTGGCATTTTCGCCTATTTCCGCGCGCTCTGCGAGCACGTCGGCTTTTATAACCACGCCGTCTATGTCATAGGGCAGTTTTGCGCGCATTTTTCCGAGCTCCTCTATTCTGCCCAGAATATTCTGCGCGCCCGAAAGTTTAGCCCTGTCGGGTATGACGTGGAAGCCTTGCGAAGCGAGGTAATCGAGGCTTTCCGTGTGGGAGGCAAACTCCTTGCCCTCTATGCGCTGAATGTTGAAAACGAAGATATCGAGGTTGCGCTTCGCCGTTATTTTGGAATCGAGCTGGCGGAGCGAGCCTGCCGCGGCGTTTCGCGGGTTGGCGAAAGTTTTAAGCCCGGCTTCTTCGTTTTCCGCGTTGAGCTTTGCAAAGCTCTTTCGCGGCATATACACCTCGCCGCGCACCTCCAAAAGTGGGAGCTTGTCGGGCAGCGTGAGGGGGATGGTTTTTATGGTTTTTAAGTTTTCCGTCACGTTTTCGCCCACTATACCGTCGCCGCGGGTGGAGCCGATGGCGAGCACACCGTCGCGGTATTCGAGAGAAACGGAAAGTCCGTCTATTTTCGGCTCAACGGAAAAGTATGGGTCACGCCCGATTACGTCGGCGGTTTTGGCGAGGAAATCTGCCGTTTCCTCAAACGAGAAAACGTCGGAAAGGCTGCCCATTCGCACCGCGTGCGTTACCTTTTCAAATTTATCGAGCGCTTTGCCGCCGACGCGCTGTGTGGGAGAATCGGCGGTGATGATTTCGGGAAATTCCGCTTCAAGCTCCGTAAGGCGCTTGAAGAGCATATCGTATTCATAATCCGAGATATCGGGGTTGTCGTCTATATAGTAAAGTTTCGAGGCGCGGTCTATCTTTTCGCGCAGTTCTGCGGCTTCTTTTGCCGCGTTTTGCAGTGTGGACATAAGTTCACTCTCCGAATAAAACATTATTAAATATATTTTATCACATTTTTTGCGAAAAGAATAGGGGTTTTTGAAATAAATCTGCGAGAAAGCAAAAAAATAAGAACTTCGCGCAGAGGTTCTTGACATTTGTAAGGTTTATTGGTATAATATAAGTGAAATAAGGCAAGCCGCTCAGCGGTTAGCCCCGTAATGATTTAAAACAAAAAGAAATAAACCACGACTTTGGCGGGTGGCGGTTTATTTTTTTCTCATTATGTTGATAACGAGCGATACGAGGGAAACTATGAAAGTAAAAATAACAAATAACGTTTCATAAGTAACCATAGTACATCACCCTCCTATCCGGAGTGAAACGCCCTCCGATTTAGATGGCAAACCGCCTACCGTGTAGGCTCACCTTATTCCGAGGGGTATTGTAACATAGTTCGACAGAATTTGCAATAGAAAATGAAAAAAACACTCACCGTGCAGGTGAGTGTTTTTTTGCGTAAATGGGGTTTAATCGTTTTCGTCGCTGAACAGGTACTCGCTTAACGTATAATTTTTCTTGTTCAGAATGTACATTGCCGCGAGGAGCATATATGCGGCGATACCGCAGTGACCGCTTATTTTGTAGCCCGGTGCTTTTGCAATCTTGTTGTCCGAAACGTACTCGATGATATTGTTTTCCGTAAACAAAAGCAAAAGCTCGTTAAGGCGGTGAAGCTCTATGCCCGTTTTTTCCGTGATTTCCTGCTTTGGCATAGGAGAAGGACATTTAAGCGCTGTTATAAGTTTTTGCCCGTCCTCGCTGCAAATTTCGTTTATTACCTCTTGTGTGGAAACGTCAAACGGAGAGAGCGATTTTATAAGCGAGGATTTTATTACGCACGCCACGCCGTCGTCATCCCATATCTTCATTCCGTAATTTCCGCATATGCGCTTGTAGCCGTGCGCTTTGTCTTTTGCTTGCATTTCGCGGTTGCCCACTTCGGCAAAATATATGCCTTTCCACATTTGCCAGAGGTCGTTGCCGAGCTCTGTGTGCGGGTTTTTGCCGTATCTGTCTTTGGTTTCCTTGGAATTTGCCCAGATAAATTCCGTGCCGAGCTGTTCTATTTTGCCCGCCACGGCGTCTATATCGCCGTCACTTTCCGTTTCCAAAAGAACGTCTGCGGAAATTTTGTATAGGTCGGTTATGGCTTTCAGGTTGAAAAGGTCGGGCAAGCAATCGCCTGCCTCCCATTTTGAAACGGCTTGCGCGGAAACGCCGATTTTTTCTGCCGCTTCTTCTTGCGTAAGCCCCAGGTTTTTTCTGTGATTGCGAAGCTTTTCGCCGAAAATTTTTTGGTCTAACATAATTTTGCACTCCTTATTTTTATTTTAAGGGTAGCTACCTTGTGATTTTATTGTAGCATAAGGAAATTCAACTTGCAATAGTATGTTTGTTGAGGTTTGTGGGCAAAATTCTACCTGAGGTTGAATTTTTGCGGACGGTCGGGTATGTCTGCTCTGCAAGCACGAATAAAAAAGCACTCGCTTCAAAGCGAGTGCTTTCGGGAGGAGCAAGATTCTCGTTGCGATTCGGTCAGTATGAACAAAGCTATCGCCATCTTAAACTTATGATAAAATTTAAGATTTGCAAAATTCAAATCTTGCGATTTGAAGGCACATCACGCTCGGAGTCTGAAAGCCATTTAGGCTTTCATTCAATACCCTCGCGCCGCTTCGCTACCCCTCACCTACGGAATATTCTGTAATTATTCTACGTCGTTATCCCACTTGTCGGAAATTTCGGGGTACTGACGAGTGTAGCTCTTTATAAGCTCGCGGATTTCGAGCATTCTTTCACGCGTCGTGGCTTCGAAAATGAGCACGAGCTCGGGCATATTGGAGGAAGCGCGGATAAGGCCCCAGCCGTCGTCGAATTCTACGCGCGCACCGTTGATATCGCAAACCTTGCCGGGGAAATTGGCTTTGATTTTTTCTGTGATTTCGTCGATGATGCCGTATTTCTTGTCATCGGGGCAGTGCGCCTTGATTTCGGGGGATGTAACGTATTTCGGGAACGTATCGATGATTTCGGAAACAGTTGCGTCCTGATAGGAAAGGAACTCAACGAGTTTTGCCGCAACGAACGTTGCGTCGTCGAAGCCGTACCAATCTTCGCCGCCCATAAAGATGTGGCCGCTGCGCTCGCCTGCGAGCTCTGCGTTCATTTCGTGCATCTTCGCTTTGATGTAGGAGTGGCCTGTTTTCCACATAACGGGAACACCGTCGTTCGCGAGGATAACGTCTGTGAGCGCTTTGGAGCATTTTACGTCATAAATAACTTTCGCTTTGGGTGTTTTTTCGAGAAGCTGTTTTGCGATGAGTGCAAGAACAGTGTCGCTCCATACGTTGCCGCCCTTTTCGTCGATAACGCCGATTCTGTCGCCGTCGCCGTCGAAGGAAAGACCGATGTCTGCGTGAACGTAGGGGTGGAGAATCATTTCCTTCATTCTTTCTCTGCCCTTAAGCTCGGAGGGGTTGGGGAAGTAGTGGGGGAAGGACGTGTCGGGGTCGATATTGAGCTGGAATGTCATACAGCCGAGGCGCTGGAACACTTCGTAAACGAAAAGGCCTGCACCGCCGTTTGCAGCGTCGAGAACGACACGGAGCTTTTTCGGGCCCATATGGATACGGGAAACCACTGCGTCGATGTATGCGTCGCGCACGTCAACTTCTTCGTATTTACCCTTTTCGCCTTCGTTGGGAAGGTCGAGAAGAGAGTAAACCTCTTTGATGTCGTCGGGCTCGAGCGTTTTGGAGTAGCCGTTTGCGAATTTGAAGCCTGACCAACCGTCGGGGTTGTGGCTCGCCGTAATCATAACGGCGCCTTCACATTTGAGGTGGTACTGTGCGAAGTACGTTACGGGGGAAAGTGTAAGACCCGTGAAGAAAACGTCTACGCCGTTATCGAGAAGCGCTGCTGTCGCCGCTTTACCGAAAGCGGGGGAGCAGGAGCGGCTGTCGTAGCCGACTACCGCGCGCGTGATGTTTCTTCTCTTGAGGTATTTTGCGTATGCGCTTACGATTTTATAAACGTTTTCATCGCAAAGCTCTTCGGGGCATACTTTGCCGCGGATGTCGTATTCGCGGAACATACTGCGGAATGCCTGGGGGTATTTGTTGTCGATAATCATAATATTTCAAGCCTTTCGGTATTTATTTTTGGAATGAACGGTGGATAATGAATAATTGCGGTGTTCGGTGTGCATTGAACGGGAATTTGCCCTCTCAGTCACGCTTCACGTGCCAGCTCCTCAAGGGGGAGCCTTGGAACGTCGATGGCGCCGTCCCCTACGAAATCAAATTGAGTTTTGATAATTTTTGAGCAAAGTTCTTTTGCATACTTTTCTCCGAAAGAAAAGTATGTTATTCTTCGTCCCAGTTGTGCCAAACGTTGACGATGTCTTCGTTTTCTTCGAGGTTTTCGATAAGAAGGTTCATAAACTTCTTGTCGTCGTCGCTCGTGAGCGTAACGTACGTTGCGGGAACTTTTTCAACTTCGGCAGATTCGAATTTGTAGCCCTTGCCTGTAAGGTCTTCGCAAACTGCTGAAAGGTCGTCGGGCTCGGTGTAGATTTCGTAGTAGCCGTCTTCTTCTGCGAAGTCTGCAGCGCCTGCTTCGAGTGCGTCTTCCATAAGCTGGTCGCCGTCTACCACTTTGTCGCCGTATTCGTCGTTTTCGGAAACGACAATCACACCTTTGGGAGAGAACATAAAGCTTACAGAGCCCGTAACGCCGAGCTTGCCGCCGAATTTGTCGAAGTAGTGGCGAACGTCGCCTGCTGTTCTGTTTTTGTTGTCTGTTGCGGCTTCAACGATAACCGCAACGCCGGAGGGACCGTAGCCTTCGTATACGAGCTCTTCGTATGCAACGGCATCCGCACCGGAGGCTTTTTTGATAACTCTTTCGATGTTATCGTTGGGTACGTTGTTTGCTTTCGCCTTCGCGATAAGGTCGCGAAGTTTTGCGTTGGAAACAGGGTCGGGGCCGCCCGCTTTAACTGCGATAGCCATTTCCTTGCCTATTTTTGTGAAAACCTTTGCGCGCTGTGCGTCGGTTTTCTCTTTTTTGTGCATAATATTTTTCCATTTGCTATGTCCGGACATTGTTATATATCTCCTAAAAATAATAGTACTTAATGAATAATGAATAATTGAGGTGTTCGGCGATGCCGAACGGGAATTTACCCTCTCAGTCACGCTTCGCGTGCCAGCTCCCCCAAGGGGGAGCCTTGGCGAAAAGTACATAACTGCCGTTTTCGCTATAATATACGGCGAGCTTTTGAGCAAAGTTCTTTTGCATACTTTTCTCCGAAAGAAAAGTATGTTAAATCTTTTCTGGGTGCTTGATGCAGATGAGCTCGAGCGCTTTGCCGAGAATGTCGCGCGTGCCGCGTGTGAGTGCTATGCGGAGAGCGCGCTTTTCCGCGTCTTCGCACGTTGCGATGGGGCAAGCCTGATAGAAGCGGTTAAAAGCACCGCAAAGTTCGAGAATGTAGCGCGTTACAACGCTCGGTTCCATATTTTCTATAGCCTCATCCACTTTTTCGGGGAAGAGAGAGAAAGTTTTCATAAGGTCGCGCTCTGTTTTGTCGAGCCCTGCTGCGCCTGCGGGGATTTCCGCGTTCTTCGCTTCTTCGCCGAGTTTCGTAAGGATACTGCACGTTCTCGCGTATGTGTACTGCGCGTAGGGGCCTGTGTTACCGTTGAAATCGAGCGCTTCTTCCATAACGAAGTTTATGTCGCGTATGCGGTTGCTGGAAAGGTAGTAGAACACGATTGCGCCAACGCCAACGGCTTCTGCCGCTTCGTCCTTGTTCTGCATATTCGGGTTCTTTTCTTCCATAATGGCGCGTACCTTTTCAATAGACGTTGCAAAAAGGTCGCGCAAGAGGATTACGTTGCCCGTTCTCGTGGCGAGCTTTTCGCCGCCGATGCTTACCGTGCCGTATGGAACGTGGTAGAGCTTGCTTGCAAAATCGTAACCCATAAGTTCCACAACCTTGAACCACTGCGCGAAGTGGAGCGACTGACCTGCGGAGGTTACGTATATACATTTATCAAAATGATACGTTCTGTCGCGGTATACCGCCGCCGCGATGTCACGCGTGGGGTAGAGCGTGGAGCCGTCGCGCTTCAAAATAAGGCAAGGGGGCATATTATATTCGGAAAGGTCGACTATGGATGCGCCGTCGTCTATTTTCATAAGGTTCTTCTCGCGAAGGAGCTCAACCTGCTCCGGCATTTTATCCGTGTAGAAGCTTTCGCCGTTGTAGCTGTCGAACGTGATGCCGAGCTGAGCGTACGTTTTCTGGTATTCCGCAAGGCTTATGTCGATAAACCAGCGCCAGAGGGCGAGGTTTTCTTCGTCGCCGTGCTCGAGCTTGGTAAATTCGGCGCGCGCTTCATCGCCGAGCGCAGGCTCTTTTTCTGCTTCTTCGTGGAATTTTACGTAAAGCTCCACGAGCTTGTCTATGCCGCCGTTTTCTATATCCTCGCGGCTGCCCCATTTTCTGTATGCCGTTATGAGCTTGCCGAACTGCGTGCCCCAGTCGCCCAGGTGGTTTATGCCCACGCAGGTGTAACCGCGGTATTCGTGGAGGAGCTTGAGCGAGTGGCCGATAACCGTCGTGCCGAGGTGGCCTATATGGAAGGGCTTCGCCGTGTTGGGCGAGGAATAGTCGAGCACGACTGTCTTGCCCGCGCCTTCGTCGGTTCTGCCGAAGTCTGCGCCCTTTTCGCAAAGGGGAGCGAGAACGCTTCCCGTGAAAAATTCTTCAGATGCGAAAAAGTTGATGTATCCGCCTGCGAGCTGTATCTTGCCGGTGCCTGCGGGGGGGAGGAGCTCAAGCTCTGCGAAGAGCGCCGCCGCGATTTTCGGGGGAGCTGCGCGAAGCGTGCGCGAAAGCTTGAAGCAGGGGAACGCTATGTCGCCCATTGTATCATCGGGCGGGTATTCGAGCATTCCGAAAATTTCTTCCTCGGAAATAACCGCCGCGGGGTAGAGTTTTGCGATGGTATTTTTTACGGAAGAAGCAATGTTGTGCTTAAATTCGGTCATATTTTTTCTCCGTTTTAAATTTGTTTATGTAGTGTTTTGAAAGTTCAAAATATTTATCATTTTATGTATTATACTACAAATTATCATTATGTGCAAGTTATTTTGCAAAAAGAAATATGATTTTTTGAAAAAAGGGCTCTTTTTTGTTGTGAAAAATAAATAAGTTTAGGGGGGCGTTTTAGTGGGAATTTAATGAATATTCAATAATGCAAAAATAAGGTTTGATTTATTGTGGTAATAAGTGATATAATTATATAGACAAATAAGCACAGTCTTACCGACGCATTCGGTATAAGACAAGAAACTTGGAGGGTTCGTTAAAATGAAGAA
>JAFTOK010000157.1 GCA_017463815.1 Clostridia bacterium
CGATTTTTCCAAAGCCGAATAAGCTTCTTTCGGCTTTCTTTCTCCGAAAAGTCAGGAAGAAAGCCTTAAATGTGCAAAAGCTCTTTCAGCAAGCCACGCATCTTTTTCCACGGAAGCGTCACGCATAGAGTCGATTATAGAAAGTATTGTTCTTTGTCCTGCGGTACGCGAAGCAGGCTTCGGATTTCCGTTTTTATCGATTTTTCCAAAATCCCTCAAAAACGTATCTCTCAAGCTATCACGCAAATTTTTCTGTATTTGTTCGTTATAATTTTCCGTTTCTTTTCGGTATTTAAATCTTGAAGCCATAATACTCGGAAGCGAAGTGTCAAAACTCTCGCTTACATATTTTGTCCAATTCCCGAGCCTTTCTTCATCTTCAACCCTAATCATAACTCTTATACAGCCTATACGGTAACTTCCATCAACCGATTTATCGTTATCAATCACAAACTGCGCACATTTACGCATTGTATTGAGGTTTTCTTTAGCGTATTCAAGCCCCATTCTCCAATACAAAGAGCATAATTTCCAATTAAAATATATATTCTCCGGGAAATCTGCTATTGCAGCCCGTAAAAGACTTTCAAGCATTTTAAATTTCTTATTGTCGATAATATTTTCAAGTTCTTTTATTCCCGAAAGATATTCCTGCATTTTAAATTTGCGCGTCACCTCATCTGTGCCGAACAGCACGTCTGTGGAAATGCCAAAATAACTTGCTATCAAAGGAAAAAACTCCACATCAGGGTATGCAATCCCGTTTTCCCACCTGCTTACAGACTGGCAGGTAACTCCAAGAAAATTCGCAAGTTCTTCTTGTGTTATATTCCTTTCATTTCTCAACCGCTTTATTACTTGTGATACAGGTAATTTCATAATTCAACCTCATTAGAAAAATTCAAAGTGCACCTTGTATATATATTGTAAACCTTAAACAGCATAAATTCAATAACGCATCACGCAAGTACGTTAAATCATAAAGTGAAAAAACACTTTCCCTATTAGCTTACGCAACAATTCTTGACAAAAAATGCCATATATGCTACAATTTTATTGTAATACTTTCAAGGAGGCAGATATGTTCCATTTGCGTAACACAGGCGAAAGTTTTTCCGATATATACGAGGCACACGAGGCTGTTCTGCATTTTGCGCGCGGGTGCAACCCAAAAGAACACACAAAAACAGAGCTTGTTTGCGATGCGGGTAAGTACACGCTCGCATATCCGCTCGTTTTTTCCGCAAAAGAAACCCCCGAGCTTGCAAACATAGCCCTTTCTCTCGTTTGCGAAAATGGCAAAGCCACGTTTACTTCGCAAAAGACACTCGATGAGGAAAATTTCCGCAAAATCGGCGATTATTATATATACCAATTTGAAAAAGATGAAAACGGTGAATATCCCCGACTGCGCGACCTTTACCTGAACGGCAAGCGCCTGCCCGTTTGCCGAAGCGAATTTTTCACACACGCATTTACTTTTTCGGAAGAAAATAAACGCAACAACTCAGAAAATTTAGAGGGGATTTACATACCCGAAGATGCGGCAGAGCTTCTTGCCTCAGCCGCGCTCGGTTCCGCCGAAATCACGCTCTATATAGAATGGGAATTTTTCACGCTTCACGTTCTCGGCGTAGACAAAACGCGCACAAAACTCGATGAAGAAGGTAAAAAGCACGTTTTGCTAAAAATCGAGCCGAACGAGCTATATTGCTATGTGAACGGTATGAACAAATGCTTGAAGCCGTTGAACCGCGAATTTTTCCTTGCAAACTCCCCCGCACTTTTGGCGGAGAACACCTGGTGCTACGACGTGCGCAAGGGCGTGCTCTGCTATAAGCCAAAAAACGAAAGCGCGGCAGGTCTTTCCGTCGCCGCTCTCGAAAAGCTGTTTGTTTTCGAGGAAATGGACGGTATATACCTTAAAAACCTCGCTTTCACGGGCGTTACGGATAAATTTGTCGCAGAAAACGGATATATTTCGGGGCAAGCCAACACGGAAATGCGCGAACACGGCAAAATCCCCGAGGCGGCGGTGCTTGCAAAGAACGTACGCAGATTTACCGTGGAAAAATGCGATTTTTATGAACTCGGCGAGAACGGCGTACTCGCCACGGGCGAGCTTGCGATGATACATATCACCTCCTGCCGATTTAAAAATATCGCTATGAGCGCAATTTCCGTGGGCAACCCCACGAGAATTTCCCGCGCGCTCGACAGCTGCTCCTTCGACGTACGCATAGAAAACAACCTTTGCCGCAGAATAGGCTACGACTTCCCTTCTTCGCCCGCTATACATATTTTCCGCGTAGACGGCGTTTCCGTTTGCCGCAACACTATAGAATACTGCGCTTATTCGGGCGTTTCCGTAGGCTGGCTGTGGAGTTCGCTTTCCTGCGCCCTCGGCGAATTTATAAATATACGCGATGCGGAAATTTCGCACAATAAAATACTCCACCATATGCAGCTCCTGCGCGAAGGCGGCGCTATCTATGCCGTTGGCGGCAACTGCACGGTGGAAAATACCCGCTTCTTCAATTC
>JAFTOK010000158.1 GCA_017463815.1 Clostridia bacterium
CACGGTATACGTTGTGGATTTTTTCCATTTCAGCTCCTTTGCCGCCATTTTCACAATTTCCGCGGAAGAAACAGGCTCATTTTGCCAAATAAGCTCCGCAAAACGGGCTTCAACAACCCCAAGCTGCATTTCGGGCATATAAATCACTCCTTTTTGGTTTACATCTTGTAGACTAACTATAGTTTACACTATGTAGACCTATTTGTCAAGGGGAAAATAAACTTTTTCTTGCTTACAAGAAAAAGTTACAAAAAGAATAAAAACCCTAACGGTTTATCGCTGGTTCTGCGGAGAACTAAGGAAAGCACCGCTCCCCGAGTGGAATTTTTGCTCCGAGCGCTCCGCAAAAATTACTCGGACCCACGCGGTTGGGTTCTAAACGAACATTTTTCGCTTTCTGCTAAGGGTTACGCACTGTTTCGGCTTAATATTTTGCGCTCATATCTGAGCCACCATTTCGGGAAGAAACAGCTATGGAATTAGCACATACCAATAGCTTTTGGAGAAAAATCCGCTTCGAGGGTGTTTTGATTTTGGGCGTGCGTTTGCGTGATAAAGTTCGTTGCACCTTGAGCGCAAAATGCCGCTAAAGCCGGCGAGGTAATCCTTCAAACCACAGGTTTGAATTTTGATGACTGAATTATTTGTACAAATTTTAAAAGGATATAGCCATACTTCATTTTTTATCCGGCTTTTTGGTTCTTTTTGCAATCTTTTTCTCTCAAAGAGAAAAAGTTGAGTAAAATAAATTCCAAAAATCGTTTTAAAACGATTTTTGTTCCTTAGAGAAAATAAAGAAAAAAAGAGAGATAAAGAGGAGTTTCCTCCTCTTTATCTCTCTTTTCTCATCGCACGCATTGCGTTAAGTATTGCTATAACCATTACGCCGACATCGCCGAAAACGGCGAGCCACATATTCGCTATACCCACAGCGCCGAGAATCAGTATAATTCCCTTTACGCCGAGAGCGAAAACTATGTTTTGGCGAACAATGCGCATCGTCTTGCGCGCCGTCTTGATGGCAAGCGCGATTTTCGCGGGGTTGTCGTCCATAAGCACTATATCGGCAGATTCTATTGCCGCGTCGCTGCCGAGCGCACCCATCGCTATACCAACGTCCGCGCGAGAAAGCACGGGCGCGTCGTTTATGCCGTCGCCAACAAAAGCGAGGTGTGCGCCGCCTGCGAGCAGTTTTTCCACTTCTTCCACCTTGTTTGCGGGGAGCAAGCCCGCACGCACTTCGTCTATGCCAATCTGCGCGCCCACGTTTTTCGCCACGCTTTCGCCGTCGCCCGTGAGCATAACCGTTTTCTTTATTCCGAGAGCTTTGAGTGCCTTTATAGCGCCTGCGGATTCCTCTTTTATTTCGTCGTTGATTACGATGTGACCGAGGTATGTGCCCTCTTTCGCGATATGCACAACCGTGCCCGTAAGCTCGCATTTTTCGGCTTTTGCGCCCACTTTTTGCATAAGCGCCATATTGCCGAGGTAATATTTTGTGCCGTCTACGGTGGCTTCAAGCCCCATACCCGCAATTTCTTTCACTTCGCCTGCGCGTTTTTTGTCTATTTCTCCCTTGTACGCCGCCACAATCGACTGCGCCACGGGGTGGGCGGAAAAGCTTTCCGCCACAGCGGCTACGGCAAGGAATTCTTCTGACCCGATGCCGCTCGCGTGAATGGCGTTCACGGCAAAACTGCCTTTTGTAAGCGTGCCTGTTTTGTCGAAAACAACCGTGTCCACGCCCGCGAGCGCTTCAAGGTAGTTTGCACCTTTAATGAGCACGCCCTCGCGTGAAGCGCCGCCTATGCCACCGAAGAAAGAAAGCGGCACGGAAACCACGAGCGCACACGGGCAGGAAACCACGAGGAACACAAGCGCGCGGTTAATCCACTTTGCCCATTCGCCCGTTATAAGCGAAGGTACTACGGCGAGAAGCACAGCGCCTATAACCACGCAAGGCGTATACCAGCGTGCAAAGCGCGTGATAAAGTTTTCCACCCTCGCCTTTTTCTCGGAAGAATTTTCTACAAGTTCGAGTATTTTTGCCACTGTACTGTCTTCATAAGCGCTCTCCGTGCGTATTTCAATCGCACCCGTGAGGTTTATAGAGCCGCTTATAACCTTTTCGCCCACGGTTTTGTCCTGCGGAACGCTTTCGCCCGTGAGCGCGGAGGTGTTCACGCTGGTGTTGCCCTTTACAATAGCGCCGTCGAGCGGGATTTTCTCGCCGGGGCGCACTATTATGGTTTCGCCAATCGCCACTTCATCGGGCGAAACGGTTTCTTCCCCGCCCTCGCGCAGAACAGTGGCAAAATCGGGGCATATATCCATAAGCGCGGCGATATTTTTTCTGCTTTTGCCCACGGCAACGCTTTGGAAAAATTCACCCACCTGGTAGAAGAGCATTACGGCGCACGCTTCTTTATACTCGCTTATGACAAACGCGCCTATCGTGGCAATTGCCATCAAGAACTTTTCGTCGAACACTTGCCCGCGCAAAATGTTGCGGAAAGCGCCCCAAAGCACGTCGTAACCTATAATTATGTACGGCACGAGGAACACGGCAAGTGCCAAAAGCCCCTCTGCAGGCACAAACATTGCCGCCACCCAAAGCACCGCCGCCGTTATAATTCGCGCAAGCGTTTTTTTCTGTCTTCCGCTCATAAACGCCTCCTCAAAGAATCACTTTGCAATCGGGCTCTACCTTTTTTATTGCTTTTTGTGCTTTTTTAAGAACGTCTTCAAAAACGGCGTCGTCTGCTTCAAGCGTCATCTTCTGCATAAGGAAATTTACGGAAACGGATTTTACGCCGTCTATTTTTGCGATGGCGTCCTGCATTTTTGCCGCGCAATGTGCGCAATCGAGGTCTTCAAGTTTAAATACTTTTTTCATTTTTCAATAACTCCTATTCTGTTGTCGTGATGTTTTTCGATAAGATGTTCAAAGCCTTGCGCCACAATAGTGCGCACGTGCTCATCTGCAAGGAAATAGTAAATCGTTTTTCCTTCCCTGCGGTTAGCCACAAGGTTTGCGTTTTTCAGCACCTTTAATTGGTGTGAAATCGCCGATTGCGTCATTCCGAGAAGCTCCGCTATTGCGCAAACGCACATTTCGCTTTCAAAAAGCGAATACAGAATTTTCATTCTCGTCGTGTCGCCAAAAACCTTAAAAAGGTCCGCAAGGTCGCAAAGCAGCTCGTCTGTGGGAAGCTCGTGCCGCACCTTGCAAAGAATTTCTTCGTGATTATGCGCCAATATATGCACCACCGTTCATATGTATTTACATTCATATGATAACACATTCATATGTATTTGTCAATAGGTTAAAAGAAAAAAGTCTGCTTTCACAGCAGACTTTTTATATTACAAATTACTCTACCAAGCCAAGTTTATCCAGCCAATATACCACGTGGGAGGCAAAACCGTGGTTGCAGCTTGCCGTGGGAGCATCCATTTCCCAAAGCGTACCCGTAAGTTTCGCCATCTTTAAGAAGTAGCCGCGAATATTTTCGAGCAGCTTTTCGTTTTCGCCGTATCGGCAAAGGAGCTCCAGGCGCAAATAGTTGCCTATAAAAGCGTTCGCAGGGTGAATGTGCTGCCACTTCGCGCCCTCGCTGAACTCGGGCCATTTTGCGGGCACTATGCGCTCGGGGCCAAAATCGTGGAGAAGTCTTTCCCAAAGAACGGGATTATGCTCGGGCGTTGCCACGCCGCAGAAGAACGCGTAATACTGGCAAGCCTCCGTGCACTCGCCCGAAAGGCGTGCCACGCCGTCCTCGCCGTAAACGGCGTTGTCACAGTAGAAGCCCTCCGCTGTGAGCGATTGCTCGTTAATTTTTTTCTTTATGCTCTCCGCTTTGTCAAACAACGGCAGGTCGCCGTAGAGCTTCGCCACGGCTTCAAGCATACGGGCATAGAGCATATTCGTGGGGTAGCTTATATCCTGCACAAGCTCGTTCGCCTTCGACCATTCCACAAACACCCAACGCTCAAGCTTTTCGAGCAAGCCATCGGCGTTTTCGTATTTTTTAAGGAAATCGAGCAATGCGTAAATCCTCGGCTTTGCCGCGTTTACAAAATCCGTGTCACCGGAGCGCGCAAGGTACTCTTCAAGCTCTATAACGAGCCACATAGCCCAGTTGGAAATGTAATCCCCGCCGTAGTGGTCGCCGGGGTAACATTCCGCAAACATTCCGTGCGGAAGATTTTTAAAGCCATCAGGCAAGAAGAAGTTTTCAAGGAAATTTCGCTCAATCTCGCTCCTCCCCGTCAGCGTTTTTTCCGCTCTCGCGGTAAAGAAGCTGTCGCAGAGCCAACCCGCACGCTCGCGCGAGGGGCAGTCCATAAATATGGTAAAGGCGTTCTGGCGGTACGTTTCCACAGCGGCATCGAAAATTTTCTGCATATCGGGGTCGCCTCCGATATACTTTCTCTCCGTTTTCGCGTCTCCGAAGTAGCAGAGCGAAACGCCCAAAACCGTGGCTTTTCCCTTTGTAACGAAAACGTGGAAAGCGCCCATCGTGTACGGTTCAAAGGTAGAAACACGGTATGTTCCCTTTTTCATTCGCCAAAGCAGTGCGTTTACCGTGTACATACGGCGAAAGTTTACAAGACCGTCCTCTCCTAAAAATTCATCGAATTTTATAAGTATTTCCGTGTCTTCCTCGCACGTCACGTCCACCTCTACCCTGCCCGTGGTGTTGTACGCCATCTTGTACGTCACACCTTCGCCGTATGCGATTGTCTGTGCGCTCACTTCTTCGTCGGTTTCGCGCACGGCGGTAATCTCCACGTTGCGTGCCTTCATAAAGAGGTCGGTTTCCACTTCGCCGAGGGTGAAAATTTTGCCGCTGGGGGCTTTGTTTTTACCTCTCAGCACAATGTAGTTCGGGTAGCGTACGTCGCTTGTGTCGCCCGTGTAAACCTTGAAACCGAGGTGCGAAACGATTTTCGCGGGCGCGATGCGGTCGTACACGTTGTAGGCGCAACCGCGCGCGATAAAGTTTTTGCTTTCCGTTTCCGTAACGAACGCTATGGCAAAATCACGCGGCTCTATTTCCGCGTCTTTTTCCCATTTTTCAATCTCGGGCGAAAGGTTGTATATCTCGCAGAACGTGCGCTGGCCTGCATAGCGCTCCGCTTTCTGTTCGTGCTCTGTCATCACGCGGCAGATAAAGCCGTCGCCGCCCGTTGCAGCAGTGACATTTCCGTCCTCTATGAGTTCTGCGCAAAGGAAGGAGGGTTGGTCTATGTGGTAGAAAGAATCTGCGTTATATCCCGCAATGGCTACCGTGATAACGCTTTCTTCCTTTATATAATCCGTAAGGTCAAGTTCATCCACGCGGTAAAAGCCGTGCGCGCATCTCGCAGGGCCAAAAGCCACGAACTCGCCGTTCACTTTCACGTTATAGGCAGATGAGCCCGTGAGGCGCAGAACCGTATTTCCCGCCCCTTTTGCCACAGCACGGAAAGAAAGCCAAAGGTTCATTTCCGTTTCTCTGCCGAAAAGCCATACGGGCACAGCTTTTTCAAATTTCACTTCATTTGCGGGGAATTTTGTTTCCATAATATTTTTCCTCTTGAAAATAAAAGCCGCCGAGAAGAATCGGCGGCTTTTCTGTCATTTAACTTTCGAGTTCTCGTAAAACCTAAATTAGTTGAGTTCTGCGAAGTATTTGATTGTACGAACCATCTGGCTTGTGTAGCTGTTTTCGTTGTCGTACCAAGAAACAACCTGAACCTGATATGTGTCGTCGTCAATCTTAGCAACCATTGTCTGTGTTGCGTCGAAGAGAGAACCGTATGTCATACCGATAACGTCGGAAGATACGATTTCGTCTGTGTTGTAGCCGAAGGATGCGGAAGCAGCAGCTTTCATAGCAGCGTTGATGCCTTCAACTGTTACGTCTGTGCCTTTAACAACTGCAACGAGGATTGTTGTGGAACCTGTGCAAGTGGGAACACGCTGAGCGGAACCGATGAGCTTGCCGTTTAATTCAGGAATAACAAGACCGATAGCTTTAGCAGCACCTGTTGAGTTAGGAACAATGTTAGCAGCACCTGCTCTTGCTCTTCTCATATCGCCTTTTCTGTGAGGACCGTCAA
>JAFTOK010000159.1 GCA_017463815.1 Clostridia bacterium
ACGAACCATTTAAGTTCAAATTCCAATGGTATTTTGAATAAATATCGTATTTGCTATATCGGTGGCATATTTTTTTTATCATCTGTGGCGGGGCCGTCTATAAGCTCGCCGCTTTCCGTAAAGCGCGAGCCGTGGCAGGGGCAATCCCACGAATGCTCGGCAGGGTTATATTTCAGTGCGCAGCCAAGGTGCGGGCAGCGGGGCTTTGTGGGTGTGAGAAGCCCCACAATAGATTCGAAAGTATTGAGCGCAAGCTGTGGGCGCAAAATACTGCGAGATGGCGAAAACACCTCGGCGTATTCATTTCTTTTTTCTTGCACGAGGTCAGAAAGAACCATAGCCGCCACCATCGACGAGCTCATACCCCATTTATTGAACCCGGTTGCCACGTATAAGTCGGGAGTGTTTTTTGAGTATTTGCCGATATATGGAATGTCATCGAGCGTCATACAGTCCTGTGCCGCCCACCGTGCAGCTATCTTTGCTCCTTTGTAATTTTCCTTAGCGAACGATTCGAGCTCGCGCCAGCTTCCTCCTTTTTTGCCCGTTCGGTGACCGCCTCCGCCGAGCAATAAGAGGTTTTTATAATTACGGAACGACATACCCGTGTCGGATTCGTCAACGTACATTCCGTTTACGTGCGGCGCACCGTCAAGTGCTAAAACATAGGAACGGTGCTGGTACATTTTCAAAAAATAACTGCCATGCTTGTTCAGTATTGGGAAGTGTGTTGCCACGATAATTTTTTTGCAGGTGATTGTGCCGCGGTTTGTTATTGCCTTGCTCGGCATAAGCTCCGTGACCTTTGTGTTTTCGTATATGGGTAGGTCTTTGGCGATGGTAAAAAGGAATTTGAGAGGGGAAAACTGCGCTTGGTTTCTGACACATACTGCGCCCGCAACTGTGAGGGGCAGGGGGAACTCGGCGGAAAATTCCGCACCTACACCAAGCCTATTCAGCGCATTCACCTCGCGTTCAATTTTTTTGCGGTCGCCTGTGGAATAGACGTAGGAATCCTTTGCTTCATAATCGCAGGGGATATTCTTGCATAATTCGGCGTATTTCCCGCACGCCTGCTGTTGTGCCTCCAGGTAAAGGCGCGCACATTCCTCGCCAAAGCGGCGGATAAGTTTATCGTAAAGCAAGCCGTGCCCGAGCGTTATCTTTGCCGTGGTGTTTTTTGTGATACCGCTGCAAATTCTATCCGCTTCGACTAGAATACAATCTACACCCGCGTTCTTCAGCATATACGCGCATAATATACCTGCAATACCGCCGCCTATTATCAGAACGTCGGTATTTTTGCATTCTTCGAGCGCTCCAAAACTCGGACGCTTGGCGTTTTCTTCCCATATGGAGCTGTTTATAGTGTGAGATTCATTTTCTTCCATAACTTTATCTCCTTTTTAGTGTAGCTATAGTATGGGGAGTTGTTTCGCATATATACCTAGTAATTTTTTATGATAAGATAGCGGCAGTATATTTTATAAGCAAACTATATTGATATAAAAATATATCAAAAACAGAAAATTTTTTATGGTCAAATAATGGCATTGAAATATTTGTGTATTTATGCTAAAATTATATATAAAAGTGGTGTTTTATTTAAAAAGTCAAGTAAAATAACCAAATTTTACGAAAGGGGTTTTTATGGATTACATATTTTCCAAAGAGGAGCGTAATTTATATAAAATATCTTTGCCTGCCTCCTGCGTTTTGCTCGGGATAATCGTTGCTATTATGACGATAGTGGGAATAGTAGAAAAACAGGGAATATATTTTTGGATATCCGAAGTTACCATAGGGGTGATTTTTATTATTCCGATTATTTTAAATGTTTTTATTTATCGGAAATATCAATTCTCTAAATATGAATTTACCCGTGGAGAAGTTTGTAATTTTATAAAAAATAAAAAACGCATAATTTCAAGAGGTGAAGAAATTGTTGTGTCCGTGGTTCCGATGCGCCTCGGTAGGGGGCACGGCAGTTATATTGTGGAAAATTTTGTGGTCATAGGGAGAAAGGGCACGGTTTTGCCGGATGCAGATGACGAATTAAGTCCTTATGTTGCTATGAGAAAATTTGATATAGTACTTTTGCCCTGTAACGAAGAAATTTTCAATAAAATTTATGTTTCTCTGGGAATTTTGGTGAATTATATGTAAAAAACGAAAATAAATAATAACTAACTATACGTATTACGCGGAAAACGATAGGAGGGTTGGAAATATTGAATTATTTAAGAAGGGGTTTTAAATGAGAGGAAAGATATCTGATATTATGAACTATAGTGAATTTCTCGAAAGATATTTAGTGAACCAAGAAGAATTTATCTTTTATTATAAGGATATAGAGATTAATATTTGCTATGGAATTAACGGAACATTTTCCTATAATATAACCAAAAATAGGGTTTTGATATTAAAAGAAGATTTTAATAGTCCTAATGAATTATTAGAAAAAATAAAAATTGATGGAATTGAATTCCCTAAATTATGGAACTATTTGGAATAATTATGCGGTAAATTGATTCCCACTTTTGCTCCATAACAATTGGGGCGAGAGTGGGAAACATCTCCTACACCTACGGTGCAGACGGACTTCATATTTAGAAAACTGTTGGCGATACTATTTCGCATACATATAAAGATACGTATGAATCGGGCGGTTCTACTGACGCTACCAAAAAAGCGGCTGGCTCGCTTAAACAGTTTAGCTGAACGCCCACAAGCGGGGAATATAATGATAAAATTAATAGTTGGTAATTTATTTATGAAAAAAATATATTTTTTGATTTTGTTGATAGTGTTTATTTTTGTATTTACAATAAACATTTGTGCAATAAATACTGATTTCTCGACATTAAAAATGGAACAAAAAAATATTGATTTGATACTCAAAAATACTAATATTAAAGAAATTAAGGAAAAACAACTAACTGATTTTACTGCTACAATTAAGTCGTTTGATGTATCAAATGACCATAATGTATTATTAGGATTAAGCGATAATCATATTTTAATACTTGACAATGATAGAAATATCTTAAATTGTTTGAACTTTGATTATAATGCTTCTTGGCGTGTATGTTGGAAAGGGGAAAATATTCTTTTATACTTGGTTAGATCGAATGTTTTTATTGAGCTTACTCAATCAGGAAAATTTGTAAGTATGTCAGAATATGATACAAAAAATTCAAATAACGCTACCCTTATGACAAAATGGGCAGAAACCAAAGATATTTGTATTGATGGATATACTTATATATTGAAAAATACATCTACAGTCCAAGATTTATTTTCGGGTATGACTTATTCACAGTTAATAATGACAGATAATAACGGACATTCAAAAATTATATATGATGTAAGCAAAAATTCGGAAACGCAAAGTTATGGCATTATGTTTTTAATAATTACTTTTTGTTTGGCATTGGCTTTAATATTTTTTATAAAGATTAAGCAATATAAGATAGAAACAAAACATAATTTTAAATCTAATCTATAAACCATTATTGAGGATATGGAACTATTTGGAATAATTGGTTGGAGAGTTAATCTTTACAACCGTTAAACAGTGCAGGAAAACAGTATAGCGATTGAGCTGATTCGTGATATGGAATACGGACTTTTAAAAATTTGAAAAACGGATGGTGTGAAAATATGGAAATTATTTCGGCATCGATTTCTGCAATATTACAGAAAATTTTCGACGACAAAATATCCGATTTGATTGCGCAGGGGAAGGATGCCGCAGCGCACCGTGGATTTTTGAAAAAATTAACCGAATGGTGCGAAGCTTTTATTTTGGAACACGAAACCGAGGCTGTGGCAGGCGAGGGATTTTCTCGTTATTTGCAATATCACAGACCAATAGAAAATATTTTCGAATATATAAAAAATCCCAAAGATGTTGCGGAAGAAAAATTTTTAGAGGGGCTTATTTTACGCGCGGAGGAATGTGTTTTTGAAAATATACAGAGAAAAGTTGCAGACAATTCCGTGAGCGATTTTATAGTATCTGTATTCTCGCAAGTAAAAGGATTTTATATCGGCAAAATTAAAACGGAAGATATATCGCTGAATTACCACATAAGGCAGATAATGCTCAAAAACTCCGAGAATGAGATTGGCGTTAAACCGCCGCCTGTGATACAGAAGAAATTTTATTCTTATGATGAGAAATTGATTGCCCGCAAGGTAATTCCGTTTAAAGAACTTCACGAAACCTTCGCTTTCAGGTACAACAAAAAAGGTATGAGCGATTTGGCAGACGTGTGCTTGAGCGAGAAAAAAGTTGTTCTTTTGGGTGAAGCCGGTTGCGGTAAAACTGTGGAGATACATCAGCTTGCGGGCGCAGTATGTA
>JAFTOK010000160.1 GCA_017463815.1 Clostridia bacterium
TAGTGAGTTGCCACCTTCTGAAGCTCGCCGAGCAAGTGGGAGGATACTACGATACTGCGTTTGCCGTCGCTCACGACGTCCGTGAATACCTCGCGCATAATTCGCATACCGTCTGCATCAAGTCCGTTAAGCGGCTCGTCGAGAACAAGCAGCGTGGGATTGCCGAGCAGAGCCATAGCTATGCCCACCCTCTGCTTCATACCGAGGGAGCAGTTTTTGTATTTGTTGCCCGCCGCGCCCTCCATTCTCACGGTTTTCAGAACCTTTATAACTTCTTTTTCCGCATCGGGAAGGCTGAGGTTTGCCGCCTGAAGCATCATATTGTCCCATACCGTAAGGCCGGGAAAGCAACCGGGGGATTCTATAAGTACGCCGACCTTTGCGCGCACGTCTATGTCAGTATAATCCTTGCCGTAGAGCTTAATAGAGCCGCCGCTCGTGGGAATAAGCCCGCATATCATCTTTTCCGTGGTGGATTTACCCGAGCCGTTCTCGCCGATAAAGCCGTAGATTGCGCCCATAGGCACAGTCATATTCAGGCCGCAAACCGCCTGTTTCTCGCCTAAGTTTTTTGATAAATTTTTTATTTATACTGAGTTCATTTTTTTCTCCTCCTTATCAATATACGTCACTGCTTGAAAGAATTTTCGTGCCGAGAACGTTATAGAAGATCGCCCAAGCCACAGAAACCACAAGGCAAATGAAAAGCGTGCCTATATTGCTTGTAAGGCAAGCGTTTACAGACGAGCCGTACAAGAATATATTGAGGAAAAGGTGGGAAGCGAAAGGTTTTCTACAATAGCCGCCGCGCCGATAATGAGAATACCAGTGCCAAAGAAAAAGGAAGATGCAATGGATATGCCGAAGTATTTTCTGAAAATGATGTTAAGGAAGGTGTAGAGGCTTGCCCAGCCGAGGCTCATAATTATTTTTCCGACAATGGCGATAATAAGCGAGCCAACATCAACTGCCGTGTCGTAGCCGGCAAGCAAGCCACCCGCTGTTCCGCCTATGAGATATGTGATGCACATACAAGCCATCGCAAAAGCACAAACAAGGCTTTTGGAAATCATATAGTCCTGCTTTTTGGCGTGCGTTGTAAAAAGCTGTTTTACATATCCCGATTTATAATCGTGACCGATGAAAATGGACACCATAATGCCGCCGAAAATGAACACCATATTCATATTGGCATAATCCGCAATTCCATTGATAACGTAGAGCGATTCCGATGCGGCGATAATCTGCCATACGTTGGAGTATAACGGTTCCATAGTGTTGCCGCTCTGGTCGGGCATCATAGTCATAGCCGAAACCATCGCGGGAATTATTGCCGCAATAGCAAGGAAAATGTAAAATAACGGAGTATGGAAAAGACGGTAAAAGTCCACACCGAGCATTCCTTTTATTCTTTTTGCAAAGCTGGGGGATTCAAATTTAATTTCAAGTGTTGCCTGCATATTTATTCACCCTCCTTTTCGGACATAAGCTCAACATAATATTCTTCAAGACCGATTTTGTTCTTTTTAATCTCGCTTACCACGTGTCCGCTCTTTATAAGGTATTCCACTATTTCCGCTGTGTCGTCCACGTCGTAAACACGCAGGAACCCTTCCTCTTCTTTCACGCTCTTGTATCTGGCGGTAAGCACCGCTTTTGCGCCCGCCATATCTTTTGTCTTAAGGGAAACGAACACGCGCGCTCTGCTCTCCAGCTCCTTGGCAGACATTTCCACAATCATTTTACCCTGGCGTATAATTCCGTAGTGTGTGGCTATTTTTTCAAGCTCACCGAGGATGTGGGAAGATATGAGAACCGTGCAACCGTACTTTTGCGTTATATCCACGAGAATTTCTCGCATAATTCGCATACCGTCGGTGTCAAGCCCGTTTATGGGCTCGTCCAAAATAAGCAAAGCGGGGTCACCGAGCAAAGCCATAGCTATGCCTATGCGTTGCTTCATACCGAGCGAACAGCTTTTGAATTTTATATTTGCCGAATCCTGCATACGAACGATTTCGAGCACTCGTCTGATTTCCTCGTCGGGGTTCTCAAGGCCTAAGTTAATTGTCTGCATACGAAGGTTCTGGTATACACTGGAACCCGGGAAGCAACCCGCGTTTTCTATAAGTGCGCCTACTCGCACACGAACGCCCGCGTCCGTATAGTCCTTGCCGAAAAGCTTTATTTCGCCGCCGTCGGGCACGAGATGGCCGCAGATGAGCTTCTCCGTGGTGGATTTACCCGAACCGTTTTCGCCGATAAAGCCGTAGATTGCGCCTTGCGGTACTGTCATATTAAGATGGTCCACAGCATACATACCGCGAAAGCTCTTTGAAAGGTTTCTGATTTCAATAGCGTTCATTTTTTTCTCCTTTGATGCTTTTATTTCACTTCTTTTAAAATTTTACGATTTCATTATCTCTTCGGAAAGGCGAAGAATTTCGGGCACAAGCTCGTCCTTCCTCTTTTTCGCGATGTACCTGTAAACGGAATACGCGGGCGCCATTATAACCGCACCTGTAACACAGAACAAAACCGTGCACCAATCTGCGCCTTCGAATACGTCAAGCCCAAAGCACATTCCTATGCCAAAAAGCAAAACTCCCACAACACCGATTATGAGGGCGGGCAGTCTACCCGCTATTTGCACCTTGTAATCCAAATTTTTCAACGTATCGATTTTGCTGGTTTCACGAGGGAGATATTTATTTCTTATGATTTCAACTTCCCTGTTTCTTCGTGCCGAATATTGGTAGATAAACGTCTTGTTTTCCATAAAATCCTGCTTTCTTCACATTCTTTTTTAGTTTTACGAACGAATTTTACTCCGATTATATTCGCGTTTTATTGCTTAAATGTTTCTGAAATGTTAAAATGCAATTTTTTGCACTGTTTTTTATTTTAAAAAACAAAAAACCACCGAAACAAATTTCGATGGTGCTTTTGCCGAATTTTATTTTTTTAAAAGATTTTTTATATATTTCGCTATATTGTCTAAATCTTCACGTTCAAGCCTAATAGCCAGGCAATCGGCATATTTCATATTTATATTAAGAGAGCCTCCATACTTTGATATGGTAAACGTATAATCGGGCTCCATAAAACGCGCGTGCTCCTCCTCGTTTCCGTGCAAATAGCGGCTTTTTTCCATAAGCTCCGCCAATTCCACAAGTTCGCACTCCGTCATTGATTCCGAAACATAATCACATTCAAATTCGGGCTTTTTTACTATAAGGTGAAAATTCCACCAGGGCTCCCATTTTTTTGCAATTTCTTCTTCATATCGTTTACCTTTGGACCAAGCCAATTTTATAGTTCTGTCATTCAAATCGGATATAACCAAATATTCCATAATAATCTCTCCTTCGGAATGTTGATATAAGTATAACATATGATATGATAAAAGTCAAATTCAAGAGCGCTCTTGTTTTGATTAAAGATGAAACACTTTATTTTCATCTTGTCATTTCCGTAAATTTCCCCGATTCGGTTGCAAAATTTGTGAAAATGGTGTAAAATATATATAAGTATATAATATTTAAGGAAGTGATTTCAAATGCACGACGAACTTACCAAAGTCGATATAAAGAAAATGCAGGAGGAAATAGATTACCGCATAAACGTGCTCACGCCCAAGCTCAAAGAAGAGCTCAGCCGCGCTCGCGCTCAAGGTGACCTTTCCGAAAATTTTGAATATAAATCCTCTAAAAGAGAGCTTTCCAGAAATTACAGCAGAATAGATTATTTGCAAAGAATGATTGCCACAGCTATCGTGGTTTCCACAGACAGCGAGGAAGGCACAGTGGGGCTTTTCAACAAGGTTTGTCTTTACGTGGAAGAAGACGACGAGGAAATGAACATCGTTATAGTAACCACGTTGCGCCAGAACTCCACAGAAGGCTTTGTGAGCAAGGAATCTCCCCTCGGCAAAGCTATTATGGGCAAAAAAGTTGGCGAGCGCGTTACCGTAAAAGTAAACGACAATTACAGCTATGACGTTATCATCCGCTCCGTTGAAAAAGGCGAAGACGACGAAAGCCTCGCTATAAGCTCCTACTGATATGGCAAAAGACGAAAGACCTACGCTTTTCGACGAGGATATAAGAATACTGCTCTTCGATTACCTCGATTTGCGCTACCCCAAGGTGCGCACTTTCGAGGAAAAGATAATGGGGCGTTCCCGCTCCGACGTGGTGGCGCTTTTGCCCGATGCGCTTGTGGGCATAGAAATCAAAAGCGATGCGGATACGTACGCACGCCTTGCCACACAAGTCAAAGATTACGATAAATATTTTGATATGAACTATATTGTAATCGGCGGCAGCCACCTAAAGCACGCGCACGAGCATATTCCCGCGCATTGGGGCATTTTGCACGTCGACCAAACTGAAGAAGAACCCATAATCAGAGAAATACGTGCGGCATTGCCCAACCCCAAAATAAAACTGAAAACACAGTTTGTTTTTATGTGGAAAAGAGAGCTTTGGGAGCTTTTGCGGCAAAACAAGTTGCCCGCATATAAGAGTAAGAGCAGGAAATTCATTGTGGACACTCTGCTCGAACGCGTCGAGCAAGCCCGGCTGAAAGCGCAGATGTGCGATTTACTTTTTGAGCGAGATTATTCCATTTTTGAAGCGGAAAATGAATAATCTCGGCATTTAAAGCGAAAAAATGTGTTTTTATTCGCTTAATGTGGTTAATTATACTGCAGAAACAAAAAAATTACATTTTTTCAAAAAAAATTGCTCGAAATAATTGACATTTAGCATATATTATTTTAAAATGATGAACAGGTACTTTTGCAAATGTACCGGAAAGGGTAATCAAAATGGCATCTAAACTCAAAACAAGTGTAAACACGGTTAAATTGGAAAAGAAGCCCATTCCGCTTCTCGTTATTCTGATTTCCTTCAAACCCGAAGGCGCAGAAACTTGGGAAGACGGTATACAGATGATTTCCACAAGCAAGGAACATTGGTATAATCTTTGCTTTGGCGACGAGGGCTATACACTCAAGAATTTCTACAAAGAAATGTCCGGCGGTAAAATTTATTTTGAGCCCGTTCACGTTATGGGAGAAACAGAAACCCCCGGTGTGCTTGAAGTCGTACTTGACATTCCACATCCTAACCGTATGGCAATGGATATGCCCGAAAAAAATCACGGTATCGCGTTCAAATGTATCGCGGAAGCTCTCCGCAAAGCGGACGAATACGTAGATTTCGCATATTATGATAAAGACGGCGGCGGCTATCTTTCCGGCGATGAATTCAACGTATTGCTCATTCACGCAGGTTTCGATATCGTAGGCGGCAAAGAAACAGGCGAAGGCATTCATTGGGGCGTTTAAGCAAACTGCGGCGCTCTTCCCGAAGACGAAAACGAAGACGGCGTAGAAGGCTCTATGGCTCCTGTTCTCGACGGTGTACAACTTTGCGCTAAAGGCAAAGGTTGCTACACACTTATAGGCGAATACCGTATGACGGAAAACGAATTTTTCCCGCACGCGCTCGGCACCATAGCTCACGAGCTCGGTCACTCCATCGGGTTCCACGACCTTTACGACTACGATAAGCAGGTGGAAGGTTGGCCCCTTCCCTATCTCTTCTCGCTTATGGGACACGGCAACTATGGCAACGATGAATCCGACAATATATACAGAAGAGGTTTCGTTCCCCAGCATCTCGACCCATTCCAGAAAATACGCTCCGGTATTATGGACCCCGAAGAAGTGACGGAAAACGGCGAATACACAATCCATCCTCTTTCCGCGGAAAACTCTAACATTTTGAAAATAGTAACTCCCGACCCGAAGGAATATTTCCTTTTGGAAAACCGCCAACTCACAGGTTTCTGCAAAGGTCTTTACAGAAAAACATACGGCGTGAATGAAAAAGGCGAAGATTGCCACTTCTGCGAAAATTACAAAGAAGGCGGCGTTATCCTTTGGCATATCGACGAGGATATTTTCGATACGTATTCAGTAATCAAACGTACTAACGGTTCCGGCACTTGGCTTCCCGACGGTGAAACCGAAGGAACGGAACGTCACGACCCCGGTATTGTAGCTCTTTTCAAAAACGGATTTGACGAAAACGGCTTGCTCAAAAACGACGGCGTGTTTGTAACGGGATATCCCGAAGACCCGTTCTACCGCAAAGGCGACGTATTCAATTCAAACGAGTTTGTTTCTGCGGCTACGCACACAAAATCTTTAAACTCCTTCCCCGAAGGAGTTTCTCAGGACACTTATAATCTTAAAGTTGAATTTATCGACTTCGATGAGGCAACAGGCGATATCAAGATTCGTGTCACACAAACAAAGTAATCTAATTTATCAGAGGTGATATACAATGGCAGGAAATACATATGCCAATATGCTCGCAGTTCTCGACAGCGCTGCGGCAAAGCTCGGCCTTGCTGAGGAAGAATACGCATTCCTTCGCAACCCCGAAAGAGAAGTTAAGGGTACATTCCCTGTAAAAATGGACGACGGTCATATCGAAATGTTCGAAGGCTACCGCATTCAGCATTCCAGTATGAGAGGCCCCTGCAAAGGCGGTATCCGTTTCCATCCCGACACAGACGAGGATGAAGTAAAATCTCTCGCGGCTTGGATGAGCTTTAAGTGTGCTGTTGCAAACATCCCCTACGGCGGCGGTAAAGGCGGTATCACGGTTGACCCCGCGAAGCTTTCCAAAGCAGAGCTTGAAAGACTCACACGCGCTTATACAAAGCTTATTACTCCCGTTATCGGCCCCAAACAGGATATCCCCGCACCCGACGTTAACACAAATGCACAGATTATGGGCTGGATTGTTGACGAATACAGCAAGCTCGTTGGCGAGTTCACACCCGCTGTTGTAACGGGCAAACCCCTCGCTTTGGGCGGCTCTCTCGGCAGACCCGCAGCAACAGGCAGAGGCATCCTCTTCAACACACGCGAAATTTACAAACGTCTCGGCAAATCTCTCGTAGGCGCTACAGTAGCCGTTCAGGGCTTCGGCAACGTTGGCAGTGTTGCGGCACAGCTTCTCTACAAAGAAGGCTGCAAGGTTGTTGCAGTTTCCTACGCTTTCGGAGCACTTTACTGCGAAAACGGTCTTAACATCGACGAAATTATCGAAACAGGTTACCAGATGAACCTTAACGGTTACAATGCAGAAGGCGTTAAACACATCACAAACGACGAACTCCTTGCCCTTCCCGTTGACATTCTCGTTCCCGCAGCGCTCGAAAACGCGATTACGGAAAATAACGTAGATACAATCAACGCCGGCATCATTGTTGAAGGCGCAAACGGCCCGATTAACAACGCGGCATCTAAAGTTCTCGATGAAAAAGGCATCTACATCGTTCCCGATATCCTTGCTAACTCCGGCGGCGTTATCGTTTCCTATTTCGAATGGGTTCAGGACCTTCAGTGCTACTTCTGGAGCGAAGAAGAAGTTAACGCCAAACTCGAACGTCAAATTTCCGAAGCTTTCAAAGCTGTTTGGGATACTGCTCACGAAAACGGTGTTTCTCTCCGCACAGGCGCATATATGGTTGCTGTTTCCAGAATCGTTGAAGCTGCTAAGCTCCGCGGTTACATCAACTGATACAAACAAAAATATTTTCAGAAAGCCCCCGATTTTTTCGGGGGCTTTCATTGACAAATGGGAATTTATGAGTTATAATGTATAGGTAATCGGGATGTAGGGTAACGGTCACCCGCCAGTTTTGGGAACTGGTTCAAGCAGGTTCGACTCCTGTCATCCCGACCAAAAATCGACAAATTTCGACAGAGATTTGTCGATTTTTACTTCTTCACTCTTTACCTCTTCACTTTTCACTCTTCTCTCTAAATTTGTCGATTAGGTAATAGGTAAAAGTGAATAGTGAAAAGGTGACAATGTAGCTTTTCTCACTACGGTCGAAAAGCATTTAATTATATTTGGGTTCAAATCCATCGGTTAAAAAGCAAAAATATCTTTTCCGCCCGCCCTTCACAAGCAAGGCGAGTTCAAACTTAAAAAGTTTGAACTCGTTTTTTGTTGTCTTTAGAGCAAAGTACGGAGGGGATGGAAATTATGATTATACAAATAAAGACTGACCTTAGGCGTTGTGTTCTTAAGGGCACAACGCCGGTTCTATTCGCCTGCGGCGAGTTGTATTGCTTCGCAGTTATATTCGGCTTGCGCCGAGTGATATTCGCTACGCGAGTTTATTGGGCGA
>JAFTOK010000012.1 GCA_017463815.1 Clostridia bacterium
CCGCCTTCGGCGATTTTGCCAAAGCAAAATTTCGACTGCGGGCTTCGCCCTACGCTCAGAATGACAGCGGTCTGCGTAGTCGAATGTATCTCGCGCGGCAATTGAAAATTTAACCTATTTCAGCGTAATTTCCTATGATACAAAAAAACACCCGCAACAGCGGGTGTTTTGGTTCTGTAACTTAATGAATATAGTAAAACTGTGTTTTATAATTTTCCATAGACTCTTCGATAATTCTCATCGCTTCGTTATGGTCTTTTACTTCCTGCACAGCCGTAGACATATTTTCGAGAGATTTGTAAACCGTGAAGAAATGGCGCATTTCGTCGAAAATGTGCGAGGGGAGCTCGGAAATATCCTTATATGTATTATACATCGGGTCAGAGAAAGGAATCGCGATGATTTTTTCATCCCAATGTTCGTCGTCTACCATTTTTATAACACCGATTGGGTAGCAACGAACGAGCACAAGCGGGTCTATATTCTCGCTGGAAAGAATGAGAACGTCGAGCGGGTCGTTGTCGTTTGCGTACGTTCTGGGGATAAAGCCGTAGTTCGCGGGATAGTGTGTGGAAGTATAGAGAATGCGGTCGAGGCGCAGAAGTCCCGTTTTTTTATCGAGCTCGTATTTATTCTTGCTTCCCTTTTTAATTTCAACAACCGCAAAGAAATCCTGCGGAGTTATTCTTTCAACGTCAATGTCGTGCCAAATGTTGCTCATTATAGTTCCTCCCTTTGGGTGTATGTTTTAGTTAATATATTATATTGTAACACAAAAAGCCGCGCTTGTAAAGCACGGCTTTTGATTTTTTATGAAATTATGTGTCTGGAACGTAGTTGTAGTTGATTGTGGGGGTGGGGGTGAAGTAGAACAGCTCGTGCGTTCTCACTACTGCTGCATTCCACTGTTCTTCCGTGCCGCAGAAATTCACACTTGTAACTTTAAGACAACAGAAAAATGCTTTTTCACCTATTTCAGTTATGCTTGCAGGAATCACCACGTTTTCAAGATTTTCACAGCCGCTGAAAGCATTTGCTCCTATGCTTGTTACCCCTTCCGGAATTTCTATGCTTGTAAGACTTGTGCAATTCATAAAAGCAGACCCTCCAATGCTGGTTACACCATTGGGGATTACTACGCTCAAAAGACTTTCACAATTGTTGAAAGCGCTAGCACCTATGCTCGTTACGCCTTCGGGTATAGTGAATGATGTTCCCTTTCCTGCAGGATAATATACAAGTTCCTTGCCATCCGCAGTATAAACCACACCGTCTACAGATTTATAAGTTGTGTTAGCGGAATCTATAATTATACTTTTAAGCTTGCCGCAAAAACTGAAAGCAGCCGTGCTTATGCTCGTTATACTTGACGGCAGTTTTACGCTTTCAAGATTTCCACATTGATCAAAAAGATGGTAACTAACGCTTGTTATATTTGACAATATCTCTACACTTACAAGGTTTCTGCACTGTTGGAACGCGGCGTCACCTATGCTTGTTATTCCGGCAGGCAAAATTAAATGCTCAAGTCCATTGCAATTTCTAAATGCTTCAACGCCTATACTTGTTACATTCGCAGGAATATTCAGTTCAGTAATATTTCTGCAACCAAAAAATGCTTTGTTACCGATATTCGTTAAAGAATTAGGAAGTTTTACATTTGTAAGTTCAGAGCATCCCTCAAACGCGCTGTCATTTATACTTGTTATATTATCAGGAAGTATAATAGTTTTCAACAATGAACAATAATAGAATGCACTTTTGGGAATAATTGTAACTCCGGACGGAATTTCTATGCTGGTAATTTTTTTACACCATACAAATGCATCATCGCCTATACTCGTTACATTCTTAGGGATTTCTATACTTTCAAGATTCATACATTGGAAAAAGGCTCTATATCCAATGCTTGTTATGCTTTCCGGCATAGTAACATCTATAATGTTAAGGCGCATAAACGCGCTGTCACCTATGCTCGTGACTGCCGCTTCGCCATTAACGCCATCGTTATACGTGCTCGGTATAACAACCGTTTTTGCCGTGCCGGTATAATTTGTTACGCTGTATGTCCCTGTAGTAGTATCGTATGTAAACACAAGGCCGTCCGTACAGGTTATTTTATCAACAACGGAAAAAGCCAAATTGCCCGTTACGTTCACGGTTATGCTTGATTCAGTGCCGTAAGAAGTGCCGTCTGCATCCACCCATTCTTTGCCCGTCATATCTTCTTTGGCGGAAATGGTTACGGTATCTCCGTTAAGGAACGTTCCCGTTGCAAAGCCGTCTGCAAACGTGCCGCCCTCGAGAGTCACCGTATAAAGGTTTTCGGAAACGGATATGCCTACGTCTTCGCCCTGCGCTTTAAAATAAGCCTGTGCTGCCGCACCGTATGCTCGGATGCTTGCGGCAAGAGTGCCAATTTCTGTGTCATCTTTCTTATTTTCAAGGTACTGAACAACGCTGTAACGAACAGCATCGCTGTAAATAACGTTGGTTTCGTCCACTTCGTAGTATGCGCGGGCATAAAGCGTTTTGCCCATCTCTTTTGCGGCAACACCCGTATATTGGAAGCACTCGTAAACTACGTTATCAATCGTCTGCGTAGCGGCAACGGAAAGCGTTACAGCGCCTGCAGTGTCTTTCGTTGCTTTTGTGTAATCCACGCCTTCTTCCGCACCTTCCCAAACGAGAAGTTTGATGTTTTTGGCATTTTCTTCTGCAATTCCTTCAAACGATACTTTGAAGTTCACGTACACCGCTTCTTCAAGAGAAAGTGATGCTTTGGCTACTGTCAAAGAGGGCGCATCGCTTGCTGTTACGCCAAACGCAAACGCACAAACGCAAACCGCAACCACCAACAGTGCAATTAAAATTTTCTTTTTCATAAAAATAACTCCCTTATAATGTTTTTTTTAATTCAAGTCTTTGCTTAGAGGTCATCGTCTTCGGTTTCGTTGTCGATACCACCGGATGTTCTTATAACATCTTCCGCTTCGAATTCGATAATCTCCATTTCTGCGGGTACGTATTTTTCTTTCATTTCCTTTTCCTCCTTTCGCAAAAAAATAGATTTAGGAACACAATGTTATGGTGGCACACCATAACAAAACAGGACGTCCTGTTTTCGCTCTTACAAATTTGTGAAACTGTACAGATTATATCACTTTAATATATTCGTGTCAATAGAAAAAGAGCGAGAAATCGCTCTTTTTTCTTAATATATTATTTTATTTCACTTATTTTGTGAAAAGTTCGGCAATCTGAACAGCGTTTGTTGCCGCGCCTTTTCTAACCTGGTCGCCGCAG
>JAFTOK010000161.1 GCA_017463815.1 Clostridia bacterium
AAGACCCAACCGAGCCTCGTGAACCTACCAGATATCCGTTATCCTCGCTGAATTTTACAAGCTTTTCGCCGCAATTGGGGCAATTTTTATCCGGCAAGTCAAAACCGGAACCCACAGAGCCATCAGTGTAAAACTCTGAATAATTGCATTTGGGGCAATAATAGTGAGGCGGCAAAGGATTAACCTCCGAAATACCACCCATAGAGGCAACGAAAGAAGACCCAACCGAGCCTCGTGAACCTACCAGATACCCGTTGTCCTCGCTGAATTTTACGAGCTTTTGCGCTATCATATAAAGAACGGCAAAACCGTTTTTTATGATAGAAGTAAGCTCTTTGGAGAGTCTGTTTTCAACAAGTTCAGGCAATGGGTTTCCATACATACTATGCGCTTTTTCATAGCACATTCTATGTAAATCCTCTTCTGCGCCCTCGATATTCGGCGTAAAAGTTCCCTCTGGGAAAGGGCGTATATCGCCTGAAATCATATCGGCAATCTTATTGGTATTGGTTACAACAACCTCATATGCCTTTTCTTCACCGAGATATTCAAACTCTTTGAGCATTTCTTCCGTTGTGCGGAAATAAAGATGTATATCCCTATCTGCATCGGAAAATTTTTGCCCTGCAAGCAGAACTTTTCGGTATATTTCATCTTCATAATTCAAGAAATGCGCGTCGCAAGTGGCAACAACGGGTTTTCCGAGTTCATCGCCGAGCTTGATTATTGTTTTATTTATTTCTTTTAAAGTTTCTTCGTTTGCTACCGTGCCGTTTTCTATGAGGAAAGAGTTGTTGCAAAGCGGCTGTATTTCCAAATAATCATAGAAATCTGCCATTGCAAGCAAATCATCCCAGGGTTTGTTTTCGAGCACAGCGGTATAAAGTTGTCCTGCTTCGCAAGCAGAGCCTATAATTATGCCCTCTCTGTGTGCTTCCAACACGGTTTTGGGCACACGCGGAACCTTTTTATAGTATTCAAGATATCCTTTTGAAATGATTTTATATAGATTTTTAAGCCCCACAGCATTCTGCGCATATAAAATTATATGGTATGTTTTCAGCGAAAGCGGGTCTGTGCTTTTAGTCATAGCGAGCGACATTTGCGCAGGGGTATAGATGCCTTCGCCTGCCAATTTTTCTACCATACGGTAAAAAATCTTTGCGCACATTTCGGCGTCATCGCTTGCTCGGTGATGATTAAATTCACCGATATTAAAGTATTCGGCGATAATATTAAGCTTGTGTTTTTTGAGGTCGGGGTTTGCAAAGCGCGACATAGAAACTGTATCAAGGTACGGGTTTTCAAAAGGAATTCCATTATCCTCGGCAGCTTTGCGTATAAAGCTCATATCGAACGAGGCATTGTGTGCTATAAGCATTCTGCCGCCGATAAACTTTATAAAATCCGCCACGGCTTGGCTGTCTTTTGGGGCGCCTTTAACCATCTCGTCAGTTATACCGGTAAGTTTTACTATTTCTGCGGGAATTGGCGTTTCGGGGTCTACAAATGTTTGAAAACGCTCTAAAACCTCGTTGTTTTTCACCAAAACGGCGCCTATTTCCGTTATTTTGCAGCTAAGGGGTGAAAGACCCGTGGTTTCTATATCGAAAACAACAAATTCATCTTCAAAACTTGCTTTATCACTGCCAAAAATAGCTTTTGCTGTGTCATCCACAAAATAACCTTCTACACCGTAGAGGACCTTTATGTTTTTGCCGTCTTTTCGTAACTTCTCAACGGCAAGCATAGCTTCCTGGTAGCCTTGTACGTTGCCGTGGTCTGTAATTCCTATCGCCGGATGCCCAAATTTTGCCGCAGTTTTTATTGCTACGTCCGGGGGAATTGTGGCGTCCATAGAAGACATATTGGTATGTAAATGAAGTTCTACACGCTTCACGGGTGCGTTATCTTCGCGAGCAAGTTTTTTGATTTCCATAACCGCATAAGGCGTAAGTACGTTTTCGTTTTCAAATTCATCGAAAGCGTATTTACCCTCTATCGCGAGCACAATACAGTATTTAATATTCAGAAATTATTGTTCACCGTTTTCCGTGGAAATGATTTTTTTTACAGTTATAGAGCCGTTTTTATCTGTCAAACCGAAGGAAACGGAAAAATTGCCTTTTTTCTTCATTTCCTTTAAGTTAAAGCCAAAAACTTCACCTGCCACGGTTATTCCGCTCATAGCACGGTTTAGGTTTGCAATGGTTAGAGGTCTTATATTGAATGTTTTGCCGTATATATTGCGCGGTTCGCTGACATCAAGTGTTAAAAAACCAACGTGCAGAAAACCGTTATCATCAAAATAGGCATCTTTTATCTCGTTCAAAAGCGTATTTTTTACATTTTTGGGTAAGTAGGCCGTATATTCCACGGTAGTATTGCCTTGAGGGGTAATTTTTACACCGTTTTTTTCTGCCGCTTGTTGTGCCGCTTTTGTTGGCGGCGCGTCAGAATCCGAAAAGCTTCTTCCCGAAAAAGCGCGTATCTGACGCTGTATGGTTTCGTCAAATTCGATATCTGCGGTTTCGGAATGTGTAAAATCTATTTCGCATTTTATGCCAAATTCGCGAAAAATGGTATCAGAAAGCTTTTTTTCCATCTGTGCGCATTTCACAAAGTCAACAGCTCCGTCGCCTACGTTCAAATGAATTGTTATTTTGTTTCCGATTCTATCAAATGTGGCTTTGGGGAGAAAACTTCTGGAAACGGCATCGGTTCTTTGTGCCTCATAGAGAATTTCCTTAAAGCTCTCATCGTTAAACAGTTCGGAAGCGTATTTGGGATAGATTTTGGCATAATTAAGCATATATGCCTTCATTATTTCGCGTTCTGCAGTATAAATCTTTTTATACGGTACAACAAACGGGAAAGAAACATCTGCCTCTACGGCTCTTTCTGCTTTAGCAACACGCAAATTGCCTACAATTCTGCCTATGTCGGTTATTTCGCGGCTTTCACGCGAAAAGTCACACCTGGGAAAAGCGGCAGAAAGAGTTTTTGAAGTTTCCATTTTGGGTTCCATCCTTTTAAATAAGTTTTCTTATTTCTGCAAAAAGCTCGTCCACAATGCCTGTTTCGGGAATTTTGCGAATAATTTTGCCGTGCGAGAAAAGGAGCGCTTCGTGGTCGCCGCCTGCAATGCCGATGTCCGCTTCTCTTGCTTCTCCGGGGCCGTTTACCGCACAACCCATTACGGCAACAGTGAGCTTTTTGTTTACGTTTCCAAGCTCGGGCAAGCGTTTTTCGACATCTTCACAAATTTTTATGAGGTCTATTTTTGTTCTGCCGCACGTGGGGCAAGATATAATATTTATATATTTTTCATCTGTAAGTTCGAGCGAACGGAGCAATTTTTTGCCGTAATAAATTTCTTTTACAGGGTCGTCTGTAAGAGAGATTCTTATGGTATCGCCTATGCCGGAAAGAAGAAGCGAGCCTATTCCTGCTGCGGATTTTATAAGACCGCTTTCTCCTCTGCCCGATTCCGTAACACCGATATGGAGAGGATAATTGCATTGACTTGCTACAATTTCCGAGGCTTTTTTCATTTCTGCAACGTGACTAGATTTTATAGATATAACTATATCGTCAAAATCAAATTTTTCGAGCAACGCGGCGTGGTAAAGCGCACTTTTTGCAAGCGCTTCAGGCGTGGGAGCTCCGTATTCTTTGAGAATATGCGGCTCAAGTGAACCTGAATTTACGCCTATACGTATAGGAATATTCTTACTTTTGCAGGTTTGCGCAACCGCTTTTACGTTTTCAATAGCGCCTATGTTACCGGGATTTATGCGTATTTTGTCTACGCCTGCATCTGCCGCAGCGAGCGCTATCTTATAGTCAAAATGTATATCCGCTACCAAAGGCACATAAACGCCGCGCTCTTTAAGCTCGGCGATTGTGCGTGCGGCGGCTATGTCGGGAAGCGCAAGACGTACTATATCTGCGCCTGCGTTTTCAAGCGCAGATACCTGTTTATACGTTGCTTCAATATCGTGCGTATCGGTATTTGTCATAGACTGGACAGAAATGGGAGCATTTCCTCCAACAAAGACATTACCGACTTTTACTTGCTTTGTTGTTCTTCTTATATCGTTATAATTCATACTTTATTTCTCCATAAAATTCCCTATTATAGCACCGATATCTTTTATTGTTATAAAAGCCATAAAAGCAAACAAAATCATCATAGCTACAAAATTGATATAGCCTTCCACTTTTTTGTTTACAGGTCGATGTATTATGAGTTCTATCAAAAGCACTATCATTCTGCCGCCATCGAGTGCGGGAATGGGTAAAAGGTTCATTACACCAAGATTCATAGCAAGCAAAACAAAAATATACCAAAGTTGATAAGCATCTTGCTTTGCGGCGTCGGAGATAACTGCGGTTACTCCAACAGGGCCTGAAAGGTCGTTTACGCCGAATTTGCCTGTAAGTAAATCCGCAAGAGAGTCTACAACAGTTCGTATAGTGAGCAGTGATTGCCAGAAACTTTGCTTCATAACAGATGCAAAATTTTTCTCGACTCTGTAAACCACAAAATCGTAATTACCAAACGTAACACCGGATGCCTCATCAGTTTGCGTTGGGAAAACAACGTCGGGAACAACTATTTTTTCGCCATTGCGAACTACAGTAACATCAATGGGTTCATAACCGTATCTGCCTATAAAATAGCTGTATTCTTGAGCTATATGAACATCGTGCCCGTCTATTTCCACAATTATATCGTCTACTTGAAGTCCGTAATTGTTTGACGTTGCTTTATCCGAAAATTTTGCTATTTGTGTACCCGGCAAGATTTTTGTGTTCAATACAAGCACAAACATAACGATAATGCCCAGAAGAATGTTGAAAACAGACCCTGCCG
>JAFTOK010000013.1 GCA_017463815.1 Clostridia bacterium
AACACACGGTTTAAACCGTGTGTTTTTTTGCTTGTTAATGAAAAATAGCTCTTATGCTTTGTAATTTCCTATAAATTAAAAACACGGTGTTTCCACCGTGTTTTGTTTTTTGTTTCATTTCCCACCCGGCCGTGTATGCCAAGATTAATCCCCTGCATTTGAGCAAGGATGGCGCCCTTATCCTCTTATTTTGTGCTCCCAGCGTCCGTGAAAGTCGTGACGTAAGCAGGACTTGACGGGAGGTCTGCATTCCCATAAGAAGCCACGGGCTCCAATTGTAAGGTGTAGGTATAATGCTAGGCATATCACGAGAGGGGCAGGAAAAATTGCTGCATATAGTATGTGCTGCGGAAGAGCTTTTTAGTCGTTGCTCATATCATCGTAGTCGATTTCGGAAAAATATTCGTCTTCGACAAGGTCTGCAACGCGGTCATATTCGTCGTCATCGTCGATGGTAACGAGGTTTACGTCGCCATCTTCAGCGTCTTCCGCGCGGAGGATGATGTAAGCGCCTTCGTCGTTATCTTCGAGCGGAACGAGCGCGTAATATTCTTTACCGTCGAGCTCTACTGTGCCGATAAACTCGAATTCTACGATAGAACCGTCTTCATCGGTGAGCGCAAGAACTTCCATTTCGTTGTTATTATCAACCATTGGTAATCTCCTTAAGTTATTCTGTTAACACTTATATTGTATAACAAAAACGTGTTTTAGTCAAGGGGAAAAGGCAATTTTTACATTTTTACCGTGATTTTATGTTTCCCCGCCAAAGCGTGTATTATTCTTTTATGTATTTCCAGTAGGATTTGAGGTAATCCACGCCGGACCAAACGGTCATTATAACCATAAGAGCCATAAGAACGTAGGAAATGATGTGGTTATTGAAAATTGCAAGTTCAAGAGAGTAGAAAGCGGGTTCAACGATTGCAAAAGTTGTGAAAACCATTTGTGTAACGGTTTTGAGCTTGCCGAGGTAAGCCGCCGCGATAACAGAGCCGTCTGTGCTAGCCGCAACAAGGCGCATAGACGTTATAGCGAGCTCGCGGAAGATTACAATTGCCGCCGAAACAACGAGACACGCGCCGTAAACTGCGTCGCTCGCAGACATATAGCAGAGGCAAAGGAGAGATGTCATAACCATAAACTTATCCGCAAGGGGGTCAAGGAATTTGCCGAGGTTTGTTACAAGGCCGTATTTGCGCGCTATGCTGCCGTCGAGGAAATCTGTAAAGCCCGCCGCCATATAGATTACAGCGGCTATAATAAAGCGCCAGATACCAAGACCGAAATTGCAAAGGTAGAAGACCATAAACAAGGGAACAAGGAAAACACGCAAAAGGCTGAGCTTATTCGGAAGATTCATAATAATTCCTTTCTTTTACCTAACGATGTCACCGATAAGGTCGTAGTCGATAACGTCGTCGATTTTGATGTTAACAAATTCGCCGGGTGCGATACGTTTTTTACCGATTTCGGGGCGGAAATAAATCTTTGTGTCTATATCGGGTGCGTCCGCTTCGCCTCTGCCGAAGTAAATCTCTGCGGCGGGGTCAAAGGCTTCGCAAAGCACCTTGATGGTTTTGCCAACGAGCTTTGCATTTTTCTTTTCCGTGATGTGAAGCTGCTCGCGCATAATAATATCATAGCGTTCTTGCTTGATTTGCTCATCCACCTGCTCCGGAAGGTTGTACGCAGGGGTATCTTCCTCTCTGGAGTATGTAAACGCGCCCAGGCGGTCAAATTCCGCTTCTTTCACATATTCGCAAAGTTCATTAAATTCTTCTTCCGTTTCGCCGGGGAAGCCGACCATAACGGTCGTGCGGATTGTGATGCCGGGAATGTTTTCGCGGAGCTTTTTCACGGTTTCGCGAACCATAGCGCCGTCGCCGTGGCGGTTCATACGCTTAAGCACTCCGTCGCTGATGTGCTGAATGGGCAAGTCTATGTACTTCACTACCCTGTCGTTATCGCGTATTTCCGCGATGAGCTCGTCTGTAATTTTATCGGGGTAGCAGTAGAGCAAGCGAATCCACGGTATGCTCGTAGCCTCCGTTATAGCGCGTACAAGCTTTGCAAGCGCGTACTCGCCGTAGATGTCCAGGCCGTATCTCGACGTGTCCTGAGCGATGATATTGAGCTCTTTAACGCCGATATCTTCGAGTTCTTTCGCCTCGTTCACAATATCCTCGATTGTGCGGCTGCGGAATTTGCCGCGTATGCCGGGGATAGCGCAGTACGTGCACTTATTGTCGCAGCCTTCCGCGATTTTGAGGTATGCCGTGTGTTCTGCCGTGGTAACGATACGTTCGCCGCCCAAGGGGGCTTCGTTTTTATCGTCGTGAGCGTAGAATTTCTCGTCGCTGAGCACGGCGGCAACAGCTTCCTCTATTTTGTCGATAGAGCCGACGCCCAAAACGGCGTCAACTTCGGGAAGCTCCGCGAAAATTTCGTCTTTATAGCGTTCGGCAAGGCAACCCGTAACGATAATTGCTTTAAGACCGTTGTGCTCTTTGAGCCAAGCTATATCGAGGATATTTTCGATAGACTCCTTTTTCGCGCTTTCGATAAAAGCGCAGGTGTTCACTATAACGACGTCTGCTTCTGTTTCGTCCGTCGTTATAGCGTAGCCCGCGTTTGCGAGGCGGGCAAGCATTACTTCTGTGTCAATCAGGTTTTTGGAGCAACCGAGCGACACAAATCCGATTTTAACTGTGTTATTGTTCATCGTTTTTAAACCTTTTTAGTTTTTCGTATATTTTGTGCCTTCGCGTGTGTCCACAAGCGTTACGCCTTTGGAAAGAAGTTCATCGCGAATAGCGTCTGCGCGGGCAAAATCTTTCGCTTTCTTAGCGGCTTTGCGCTCTGCGATGAGTTCCACAATCCATTTATCTTCTTCGGGAACTTCAACCTCCGCAGCAGCCTCTTTTTTCGGCTCTTCCTTCTTGCCGTCGAGCAAGCCGAGCGCGAGAACTTTATCGAGGTCAGCGGCAATCGCGCGCTTCGTTACGTCTGTGAGAGTTTTGTCTTTGAGCATATCGTAGAGCACCGTGATGCCCTGTGCCGTGTTCACGTCGTTGCCAACAGCTTCTATAAACTTCTGCTTATATGCTTCAACGGCAGAAGCGTCGGCTTCGCCCTCTGTCTTCAGGTTTGTAATGCGTTTTATGAGCTTGTTGTAAGCAACCTCTGCATTGCCGAGCGTTTCCCAAGAGAAAACGAGGGGCTTGCGATAGTGGCTCTGGAGGCAGAAAAGTCTGTATGCAAGCGGATTTACACCCTTGCTTTCGAGCAAAGAAAGCGTGAGGAATTCGCCGCTGGATTTGCTCATTTTGCCGCGTTCGTCGTTGAGGTGCTGAACGTGCACCCAATAGTTGCACCATTTATGGCCAACGTACGCTTCGCTCTGTGCAATTTCGTTGGTGTGGTGCGGGAAGATATTATCTACGCCGCCGCAGTGGATATCGAGGTATTCACCGCAATGCTTCATACTGATGCAGGAGCATTCGATATGCCAGCCGGGGTAACCGACACCCCAGGGGCTATCCCATTTAAGCTCCTGAGAGTCAAATTTGGATTTCGTGAACCAAAGCACGAAGTCGCTCTTGTTGCGCTTGTTTTCGTCCTCGGAAACATCGTCGCGTACGCCTATTTTGAGGTCGTCTGCGTTGTGGCCCGTGAGCGCGTAGTAATCGCGCACCTTGGATGTGTCGAAGTACACGTTGCCGCCCGCGAGGTAAGCGTAGCCTTTTTCGAGCAAAGATTCGATTGTGGAAATGAAGGAATCTATGCAAGCCGTTGCGGGTTCAATCACGTCGGGCGTGCGGATGTTGAGCTTCGCGCAGTCTGCGAAGAACGCCTGCTTGTAGAATTCGGCTATTTCCATAACCGTCTTATGCTCGCGCTTCGCGCCTTTGAGCATTTTGTCCTCGCCTGTGTCGGCGTCGCTGGTGAGGTGGCCAACGTCCGTTATGTTCATAACGCGTTTAACGTCATAGCCATAGTAGCGGAGGAAACGGTCGAGCGCATCTTCCATAATGTAGGTGCGCAGGTTGCCTATGTGGGCAAAATGGTACACCGTGGGGCCGCAAGTGTACATTTTAACCTTGCCCGCTTCGTTGGGAACGAACTCTTCCACCTGTTTTGTAAGTGTGTTGTAAAGTTTCATAAAAATCTCCGTATTTGTAAAAATTCACCGTTGCTGAACATTTTCGGCAAAGGCGAAGTATCTTTAAGATATAGCAAAAAATATTCAATTTGCCGTATTATAATTTTACGATTATAGTATATCATAAGTGCAAAAAAAAATAAATAGTTTTCTTAAAATTGTTTCAAAAAAGTTATTATTTCGCTATATTTTACAAAAACGAGATTACGCAAAAAAATTTTAGCCCAAAATAAATACCGCCCCGAAAGGCGGTATTATTAAGTTAAGGAAAAGTAGATTGTATAAAGCCTCTCACTTGGGAGAGGTGGCACGGCTTGCCGTGACGGAGAGGGTTGGAACCAAAGCGGCTCTCCCCTCTCGCCGCTTC
>JAFTOK010000162.1 GCA_017463815.1 Clostridia bacterium
GCGATTTATATATACTTTTTCGCCGTTTTTCAAAATTGCTTCCATTCTGCTGTTAAAAAGAGGTTTAATACTGTCCAAGGCATTGATATTTAAAATGCAAGATTTGCTTATTTGCACAAAGCCATATTCTTTTAAATCGTCCAACAACTGATATAGACGGTGCTCTGTGTGGTAAACCGATTTTTCAAGATAAACGAAGGTCTTCTTATCTACACTTTCTATGTAGTAAATATCTGCAACGCTTATCATTTTCTCGGTGTTATCTATGTCGCATTTTATTTGCATCTCTACAGATTGCAGGAAGGCCAAAATGCGTTTAACCTTGCTATTCTCATTCGCATAGCGAATAGTTATCTCAATATCGGGGCAGGATGGCTCTTGTTGTTTCTTGATTTTCATAGCAAGCTCCTTTTTTTAGATTATATCATATTTTTGAGCAAAAAAACAATACTGTAACCGAACTACGTTTTTATGATGCCAAAATACAAAAACATAAGAAAAAGGCTTTGAGAATTACTCTCAAAGCCTTTTGTGGCGGAGGCGGAGAGATTCGAACTCTCGGGCCCGATTAAGGGCTTACCCGATTTCGAGTCGGGGCCGTTATGACCTCTTCGATACACCTCCGGGTATATTTCACTCCATCTGCTCTCGGAAACCCAAGAGAACAGTAGGAGAGAACAAACATATAAAATTGTATTCGCACCGTGCGAAACCCTTATAAAACAAGGGGTTTGGGAAAGGAAGTTCCAAAATCACAGAGAAATTTCGAGCCACGCCTCTTCGGCCACTTAAGTAATTCTCCGTATATTTTAAATGTGTTCATTATTGTATCACATATCTTTCGTTTTGTCAAGAAAAAGCCTCACTTTCTTTTAAAAAAAGTGAGGCTGATTTTTCGCGTTAAAACTCCAAAATATCGGAAAGGATTGTGTTGGAAATGAGCATACCGCGCCTTGTAAGGCGAAAACCGTGCTCTGTGCGAACGATAAATTTATCTTTCATATATTTTTCCAGCTTATCTTCATATATCTTTTCAAACGAAAGCCCGAACTTTTGCTGGTATTCGCCCGTATTTATGCCTGCGCGCAGGCGGAAATGGAGCATAACAAACCTTGTTTCAAGCTCCTCCTCATCGAGCACGTGCTCGGTTTCGCCTGTTTCTTCATCGGGCTGGCGAATGGCTTTTTCGTTTTTGAGGTTTGAAAGATACAGCTCTATATCGCGTGCATATGTGTATTCCGTGTTTTCCACGAATGATGCGGCGGCAGGGCCGAAACTTATGTATTCCTTATTCATCCAATATTTAAGGTTGTGCTTGCAACCGCAGTCTTTTTTTGCGAAGTTGCTTATTTCGTATTGGAAATAACCGCATTCCTCCAGACGCTTGCAGGCGGACATATACATTTCGTACTGCTCGTCTTCGTCCGGTATGGCGCTGAGTATCTCTTTGTTTTTGCCGAACGGCGTTTCGGGTTCGATTGTGAGCCCATAGAGCGAGATATGCTCGGGGTTCATAGAGATGACGTAATCTATATTGCTGAAAAGCTTTGCTTTGGTTTGTTTGGGCAGGGCGTAGATAAGGTCGACGTTTATATTGTCGAAACCTTCCATTCGCGCGAGCATAAAGGAGTTTTCAAATTCCGCGCGCGTATGTATACGGGAAAGCGCGGAAAGCTCCTCGTCATCTGCGCTTTGCAGACCGATGCTCAAGCGGTTTATGCCCATTTTTTTGTATGCGGAAAGGTTTTTGCTCGTGAGCGTGCCGGGGTTTGCCTCCAGGGTGATTTCCGCATTCGGCGCTACCGCCGCCGTGCTGTAGATAGCGTTCAAAATTCTTTCAAGCTGGGCTACGGGCAGCAGGCTGGGCGTGCCGCCGCCAAAATATATTGTTTCCACCAAGGCGTTTTTCAAAAATTTCTTTTTGGAGCGTATATGAGCCACCACTGCGGAGGTGTATTCGCGCATAAGCTCCATATCCGTTACGGAATAGAAATCACAATAGGCGCATTTATGCACACAAAAGGGAACGTGAACGTATATGCCCAAAGGCTTTTGGTTTTTTTGCATATCTTGCGCTCCTTTCTTCGTTATTCTTCGTCGAGCTTAAGCACAGCCATAAACGTTTCGGGCGGAACCTCTACGCTGCCGAGCTTACGCATACGCTTTTTACCCTCTTTCTGTTTTTCAAGAAGCTTCTTCTTTCGTGTAATGTCGCCGCCGTAGCATTTCGCAAGCACGTCTTTGCGCATAGCGCGCACGGTTTCGCGTGCGATGACTCTGCCGCCGATGGCTGCCTGTACGGGCACCTCGAAGAGCTGGCGCGGAATATTGTCGCGCAGTTTTTCCACGATTTTTCTGCCGCGGGAGTAAGCCTTGTCTGCGTGAACGATAAAGGAAAGGGCATCCACAACCTCGCCGTTGAGGAGAACTTCGAGCTTCACGAGCTTGCTTTCGCTGTAGCCGTCGAGCTCGTAGTCCAGCGAAGCGTAGCCTTTGGAGCGGCTCTTGAGCGCATCGAAAAAGTCATAAATAATTTCGTTGAGGGGAAGAATATAGTGCAGTTCCACACGCGTTTTGTCGATATACGTCATATTTTTGTAATCGCCGCGGCGGTCACGGCAAAGGTCCATAATGCCGCCGACGTAATCTGTGGGCACGATAATGCTCGCCTTTACAACAGGCTCTTCCGCTTTTGCAATCTGCTCGGGGTCGGGGTAGTTGGCGGGGTTATCTATATATATAACTTCGCCGTTTCTCATTGTGAGCTTATAGATAACGCTGGGCGCTGTGGTGACGAGGTCGAGGTTGAACTCGCGCTCCAGTCGCTCTGCGATGATTTCCATATGGAGAAGACCGAGGAAGCCGCAACGGAAACCGAAGCCGAGCGCGATACTCGTTTCTGGCTCGAACGTGAGCGCCGCGTCGTTAAGGCGCAGTTTTTCGAGCGCGTCGCGCAGGTCGGGGTATTTCGCGCCGTCTGCGGGGTAGATACCCGCATACACCATAGGCTGTGCGGCGTGGAAACCCGGGAAAGGCTCTGCCGTGGGGTTTTCGTCGTTTGTTACGGTATCGCCCACCTGCGTGTCGGCAACACTTTTGATGCTCGCCGTGATATAGCCAACCTCGCCCGCGGAAAGTTCCTTTGCGGGAACAAGGCCGAAGGCGGACATATAGCCTACCTCCACCGTTTCAAACGTCGCGCCCGTATTCATAAGGCGGATTGTTTGGCCCGCGCGCAGTTTGCCCTCTGCCACACGAACGTAGATAACTACGCCGCGGTAGGAATCGTAGTAGGAGTCGAAGATAAGGCATTTGAGCGGTGCATTCTCGTCGCCCTCGTGCGCGGGAATGTCCGTAACGATTTTTTCGAGAATGTCTTCTATATTAAGACCCGTTTTGGCGGAAACGGCGGGGCAGCCGTCTGCGGGAATGCCGATGACATCCTCTATTTCCTTGCGTACGCCTTCTATGTTTGCGCTGGGAAGGTCGATTTTGTTAACGACGGGTATGATTTCGAGGTTTTCGTCGAGCGCGAGATAAGTGTTCGCGAGTGTCTGTGCCTCTATGCCCTGTGTGGCGTCTACAACGAGGAGCGCGCCCTCGCACGCGCTGAGCGAACGGGAAACTTCGTAGTTGAAGTCTACGTGTCCGGGCGTGTCGATAAGGTTGAATTCGTACGTTTCGCCGTCGCTTGCTTTGTAATTGAGCTTAACGGCGCGCGCTTTTATGGTAATGCCGCGTTCGCGCTCTATGTCCATATTATCGAGAATCTGGTCCTCCATATCGCGCGTGGCAATGCTCTGCGTTTTTTCGAGAATTCTGTCGGCAAGGGTGCTTTTGCCGTGGTCTATGTGTGCAATTATAGAAAAATTGCGTATTTTTTCCTGTCTTGTCATTTTGTATCACCGATTTTAAATGATTTTGTGTTTTATAGATAATAGTATACCACTCAAAGTGCAACTTTTCAACAGTTTTTTGTTCATTTGTATATTGATATTATTAAAAAAGTGTGGTAGAATATTCACAACGTACTGTAAAATGTTCTCAAATATTACAATATTTGCGTTGCCCCTGCAAGCGCGTCGGCATATTATGAACGGTGTACGGTAATAAGCACAAAAAATAATTCTGATTTCAGAATTTTTGGAGGAATATATGATTTACGAAAATATTGATTTTCTTACAAAAGCAGACCCCGAAATTGGCGAGTATGTTGCAAAAGAGCTTGAACGCCAGCAGGAAGGCATAGAACTCATCGCTTCCGAAAACTGCGTTTCCGAAGCAGTTATGGCGGCAATGGCTTCCCCCCTTACGAATAAATATGCAGAAGGTTATCCCGGCAAGCGCTACTACGGCGGCTGCAAATACGTAGACGTTGTGGAAGACATCGCACGCGACCGCGCAAAGAAGCTTTTCGGTGCAGAGCACGCAAACGTTCAGCCCCACAGCGGCGCGCAGGCTAACACGGCGGTTTACTTCGCTCTCCTTCGCCCCGGTGACACGGTGCTCGGTATGAGCCTTGCCGATGGCGGCCACCTTACACACGGCTCCCCCGTAAACATTTCCGGTTCTTTCTTCAATTTCGTTTCCTACGGTGTTTCCGCAGATACACAGAAAATAGATTACGACGCTCTCCGCGAGAAAGCGCTTGAATGCAAACCGAAACTCATCGTTGCGGGCGCTTCCGCTTACCCCAGAGTAATCGATTTCGAAAAAATTTCCGCAATCGCAAAAGAGGTCGGCGCATACTTTATGGTGGATATGGCGCACATCGCAGGCCTTGTTGCGGCAGGTCTTCACCCCAACCCTGTTCCTTATGCGGACATCGTTACGACAACCACACATAAAACGCTCCGCGGCCCCCGCGGCGGTATGATTCTCTGCAAAGCAGAGCTCGCAAAAGCTATAGACAAAGCCGTGTTCCCCGGCACACAGGGCGGCCCCCTTATGCACGTGATTGCGGCGAAAGCAGTTTGCCTCGGCGAAGCTCTCACAGATGAGTTCAAAGAATACCAGAAACAGATTGTAAAGAACGCAAAAGCGCTTGAAAAAGCTCTTATCGAAGAAGGTTTCGACCTCGTTTCCGGCGGTACGGATAACCACCTTATCCTTCTCGACCTCAGAAGCAAAAACCTCACGGGTAAAGCTTTCGAAGCTATGCTTCAGGAAGTTAACATCACGGCGAACAAAAACGCCATTCCTTTCGACCCCCAGAGCCCGTTTGTAACAAGCGGTCTTCGTGTTGGTACACCTGCGGCTACGACACGCGGCCTTAAAGAAGAAGATTTCGCAAAGGTTGGCCACCTTATGGGTCTTGCCGCAAACGATTTCGAAGCAAACAAAGAATACATTCTTGCCGAAATCGCGGCTATTTGCGAAAAATACCCCCTCTACAGCAAATAATTTGATATGACACCCGAAAAAGAACTTGTTTCTCTGCTTTCCGCGCGCGCTCTTACGCTTGCCTGCGCGGAAAGCTGTACGGGCGGCTTGCTTGCGGAAAAGGTAACTTGTGTGCCGGGTGCTTCTGCCGTCTTCCTTGGCGGCGTGGTTTCCTATGCGTATTCTGTAAAGGAAAAAGTGCTCGGTGTTAGCGCCGAAGTGCTCGCCGAAAAGGGTGCTTTTTGCCCCGAGGTGGCAGAGCAGATGGCGCACGGCGTGCGCGCGCTTGTGGGCGCGGACGTTTCCGTAGCGACTACGGGTGTGGCAGGGCCGGGCCCTGCCGAGGGCAAGCCCGCAGGGCTTGTATATATTGCCGCATCGTTTGGCGAAAAAACGGTTGTGGCAGAAAACCATTTCGTCGGCACGCGCGAAGAAGTGCGCGAGCAGGCGGCAAATAAAGCGCTTGAAATGGCGATAGAGATTATCTCAGAGAAGAGATAAATTTAAAGAAAGGAAAGTGCTATGGCAAGGGAAGCAAAACCGAAGGCTATTGCCTATACGGAAGAAAAACTTGTTTCGGAAATTAAAAACACAATATCGGGCGCTTTCGTTTTCTTTGGCGACGAAGACTATATGAAAGAGCACTATCTCGGGAAAATACGCAAAAAAGTGCTTACGGCAGAGGGGCTTGAAGCCTTCAACCATTTTATAGTTTCGTTTTCTGCGGCGTCGAACCTTTCGGCAGACGAGCTTTTTGCAAGGCTTTCCGACGCAGTAGACGCTTTTCCGATGATGCAGGAGCAAAAGCTCGTGGAAATACGCGACCTTTCGCTCGTGCAGATTTCGCCCAAAAACTTTGAGGCGCTCATAAGCATACTCACGCGCGCGAACACGCTTGCCGACACGGTAACAGTGCTGAATTTGCGCGAAAATGAATTTGTGGTGGATTACAAAACGGAGCAGAGCACAACGTACAAAAAGCTCGCCGCGGCGGCAAAAGCCGTGCGGTTTGACACTTTCGCTCCCGAACGCCTTGCCACGTGGGAAAAGAAGCATTTTGCGGCGAAAAATATGTTCATAGCGCAGGATGCCGCGCTGATACTTGCGGATATGTGCGCTTGCAGAATGTTCACAATAAATTCCGAGTTTGCAAAGCTCGAAGCGTACGCCGAGGCTATGGGTAAAAACACCATCACGGCGGAGGACGTGCGCGCCGTTTGTGCCATAAGCGAGCGCGAGGAAGCGCCTTTTGCGCTTTCCAATGCGGCGGAAAAATGGAACATAAAAGAAGTTCTTGCCGCTGTGAACGACCTGCGCGACCTTAAGAAAGAGCCGATTGCCCTACTTGCCCGTTTTTCGGGGCTTTTCGAGGATATGCTACTTGCCAAAACTGCGAGGGACGCGGGCAAAACCGCGGCGGAGCTTGCCAAAATACTCAAAACTCGCGAAACCAGAGCTGCAAGGCTTATGTCGAGCGTGGCGCAAGTGCCGCTTGCGAAGCTGGAGGAGTGCATAGACGAAGCGTACCGCACAGACTTAAAACTCAAAAGCACACCTACAGACCCTTGGGTAGTTATGGAAACATTTATTGCAAAAGTCTACACACCGAGGTCGCTCTTATGATGAAAATTTCCCGCCCTATCATAGTGGAGGGCAAATACGACAGGCTGAAAATACTTTCCGTGGCGGAAGCAACGGTTATAACGACCGACGGCTTCGGCATTTTCTCCAAAGCCGAAAAGGCGGAGTTTTTGCGCCGCCTTGCCGAAAAGAACGGCGTAATCGTCATAACAGATTGCGACGGCGCGGGATTAGTTATACGAAACCACTTGAAAAATATCATTCCGCGTGATAAAATAGTTCACATATATACGCCCGAAATAGCGGGCAAGGAAAAACGAAAAAAAGCACCTTCCAAGGCCGGTTTTCTCGGGCTTGAGGGTATGAGCCGCGAATGGCTTGCGGGGGCTCTCGCCCCTTACGCCGATGGCGCTGAGGAAAAAGAAAAGGGTATGGAGCTTACGAAAGCCGATTTTTACGAGCTGGGGCTTTCGGGCGGCACGGGCAGCGCCGAAAAGCGCAGAAGGCTTGCCGCTTTGCTCGGGTTGCCGTCTATAATATCGTGCGATTCGCTTATTTACGCGATAAATACGCTCGTTTCCGAGGAAGAATTTGAAAAGGCGCTCGCAAGAGCCGCCGAGGAGAAACTCGATGGTTAAACTTATACACAAAATAGCGGATGCCGTGCTAGCTTTTCTGCACCTTTCAAAATTCAAAGAGCAGATTATGTACCTGGGTGTTGGCGTGCTTACCACTGTGGTAGATTGGATAGTATACACCGTTTTTGTGCTCTTTGTGCCGAGCGTTGGCGGGGATTTTTTAAAGGCGATTTCCCCGAATATACTTTCATACACCATCGCGTGGTTTTCCGCCGTGATTTTCTCTTATTTCGCGAGCCGCGCGCTCGTGTTCAAGCCCACGGACGAAAAAATTTCCACGCAGTTTATGAAGTTTTTCGGTTCCCGTGCGCTCACTCTTGCTCTTTCCATAGTTGGTGACATACTTCTTTCGGGCAACTACCGCCTTATTGACATTGAAAATCCGTTTATTGCAAAGCTTATAATATCTGTTGCAATAATTATTATAAATTATATAACAAGCAAATGGCTTGTGTTTACAAAAAAAAGCCCAAACGGCAAATAACGAAAGGAAACGCGCAAAATGGACATACAGTATAACGGAATTTTGCTCGCCTATATCGGCGACGGCGTGCTGGAGCTTCTTGTGCGCGAAAAACTCCTTTCCACGGGCGAAACGAACACCGGCAAACTTTCCGCGATGGCGCAGAAAATAGTATGCGCCCCCGCGCAGAGCGAGAAGGTGGACTTGCTTCTGCCTCTTCTTTCCGAAGAAGAGTTATCTATATATAAACTCGGCAGAAATCATAAAGTAAGCGGCAAACCCAAACACGCGAGCATTGTGGAATACCACCGTGCCACGGGTATGGAAGCGCTTTTCGGTTACCTCCATCTGGAGGGCAGAGAAGCGCGCATACGCGAACTTTTCGAGGAACTTTACAGAAATATCTGATAATTATATTACATTTGTTTTTTTATTTGAGAGGTTATTAGTTATGAAAAAAAGCAAACAGATAGTTTCTTTGTCTACAGAAACAAAAAATCAACTTAAAGATGCGCTTGCAGAGGCGCTTCCTTCGCTCAGAAAAATTCTCTGCCTTTCTCAGAATGATTTTGGCGAAAGAACGGGTGTTTCCCGTATAAGACTCAGTATGATTGAATGTGGGAAATACAGAATGACTTGGTCTCAGTTCACATCATTTATTCTTATTCTTATATTCAATCCCCAGTGCAAAAATATTTTAATAAGAAAAGAAATTCTCACACCTGAACTTGTTGCATATTTTGAATGTAAATACATAGGTGAAGAACCTGATTTTGAAATAAAATTGCATTGATTTTTTTGCGATTTTAAAATATTATCAGTAATATACTCAGATTTTGTAAAGGCGAACAAAAAAAGACTTGCGAAAAGCAAGTCTTTTTTCTGTTTTGTTTTTAAATTTCCATTTCAAACGCGAACGTAAACTCTCTGTCTTTGAATTTGTACATTTCAGGCAATCTGGGGCCGCAGGAGTTTGTGCCGATGCCGTTGTTTTTGTAGCAAACTATTGCAACGGTGCTGTCGCGCTCGCAAAGCTCGTGGTTGTGCTTGGTATCTGTGAGCTGTTCGGGAGTGTAGTGGAGCGCGGAGAACTCAAATCCCTCGCCGCTTACTTTAACGGTGTTTTCGCCGTTTGTGAGCGAGAAGAAATCTGCACCGTAGTGGTTTGCGCAGTCCTGCGGTTTGAGCATAGGCACGAATTCTTCTGTAACGGTGGTGTTGTAAACGCCGTACTGCGCGTGCGCGAGCATATCAATATATGTGGAACCGGGGCCATATGCCGCGTATTTGAGGTTTTCAAAATCTTTTGTAAGCTCAAAGAGCATACCGAAGCGCGGTATCTGGTCTACGTAGTTCTTTTCGTGGCGTACGCCGTGAATGTTCACGGAGATATTGCCGCCGCAAACTTTTATCTCTATATCAAGGTAGAAGAGGGGCGTTCTTGCCGCAGGGGCGAGGATACCGTTCATTTTCACAACGGCAACTCCGTTCTCTTCGTAAGCATCGAAGCTTGTGGAGGCGTATTTCGTATAGCGCAGATAATCGTTGTTCCAACGGCGGACGTTGTTCATATCGTTGTCTGTGGGTGCGCGCCAAGCCGTTATGCGGGAGGGCGCGGCAAGAAGCTCTTTGCCGTCTTTTACAATAGATGTAAACGACGCTTTAACGAGGTCGAGCGTTGCGGCGAGTTTTTCGCTTGTTACGTATGCATATCTGCCCTCAACGCGAACGGATGTGGGCACGCAAACCTTTTCTGCCGCCGCTTTTTCTATAACTGTGCTAAGCGGGAGCTGGATTTTTGTGGCGAGGTAACCTTTTTCTGCGTAAACCGTGTCTGCTTTGTAAGCAACCTCGAAGTTTACGAACGCTTTGTCGCTTGTAACTGCGGGGAGCGCACAAAGTTTTGCGTCTGCGCTTTCGTGCGCGGGCACGGAAACGTCGAGCGCCCCGCTTGCGAGCACGTCTTCGCCGCAAACAACCTTATACGTTATATCGAAAAGTTCCGCCGTGTTTACAAAATCGAGCGTGTTGCGAACGCTGATTACACCCGCTTTTTCGTCTTTCCAAGTGATTTTGACGGGTTCGATTGCCTTTTTGAGAATGTCGAGGCCGAGGTGCGGCGTTCTGTCGGGGAAAACAAGACCGTCGCAGCAGAAGTTGTTGTCGTTCGGGAAGTCGCCGAAGTCGCCGCCGTAGCCGAGGTTGCCGTCGGGCATACGTGCCGCGTGGTCTGCCCATTCCCAAACACAACCGCCGATTGCGCGCGGGTATTTATAGAAGAGTTCCCAGTAATCTTCGATGCCTGCAGGGCCCATACCCATAGCGTGCGCGTATTCGCAAAGGAAGTAGGGGCGAGGGTCGTTGTGGATGTTTTTTCCCTCTTCCTCTACCGTGTTGGGGTAGTTCCATTTGTACATACTCGCTTTTACGTAGGCGTACATTTCGCTGCAAACGTCCACGCATTTGTCGTGGTAGAGGCTGTATTTATCTTTTTCGGGCAGGAACCAAATTTCCGAAGCCGTGCCCTGGTAGTGCACGAGGCGGGAAGCATCGCGTTCTTTTACCCATTTTGCCATAGCGCGGTGGTTTTCGCCGAAGTGGGATTCGTTGCCGAGCGACCACATTATAATGCAAGCGCAGTTTTTATCTCTTTCGAGCGTGCGCTCAATTCTGTCCATATAAGCGGGACGCCAATCGGGGTTGCCCGAAAGCACGTAGCCGATGTTTTCGCGCTCGAGGTCGCTGTCGGGATGCGCCTTTATGGCGAGCTCTACGCCGTGCGTTTCAAGGTCACATTCGTCCACAACGTAGAAGCCGAGCTCATCGCACATTTCCGTAAAGCGCGGCAGGCTGGGGTAGTGCGAGGTGCGCACGCAGTTGATGTTGTATTTCTTCATCATAAGCAGGTCGCGCAGATTTTCTTCGTCCGTAATAGCGTAGCCTTTTTCGGGGTGCGTGTCGTGGTGGTTAACGCCTTTGAGTTTTACGGGCGCGCCGTTTATAAGCAGAGCGCAATCGCTGCCGATGGAAATTTCGCGGAAGCCAAACTTTTTGAAGATGAATTCGCCGCCGTATTCTATAAGCAAGCCGTAGAGGTTCGGCGTTTCGGCGTTCCAGAGCGCGGGGTTTTCCACTTTTTCGCCGTAAACTTTTGTGCCGTCTGCACTCATAACCGTGATTTTCGCGTCTTTGTCTATGTCAACGGTAACAGTACCGTCGTTCTTTGTGTGAATGAAGAAGTCGAAAACGTGCTCCTCGGGGCGGGCGAGAATGTATACGTCGCGGAAAATGCCGTTGTATCGGAAGCAGTCCTGGTCTTCAAGGTATGTGGCGTCGCTGTACGTGTAGAGCTTTACGGCAATGTCGTTTTCGCCGCTTACAAGGAAGGCGCTCACGTCAAACTCCGCAGAAAGGCGGGAGCCTTTGCTCATACCCACGAACGCGCCGTTTACATAAACCTCGAACATCGAGCAAGCGCCGTCGAACATAAGATACTGCTTGCCCGCTTTCTTTGTGTAGGCGAATTTTCTGTGGTAGATGCCCACGGGGTTTTCAAAAGGAACGTGGGGCGGGTCGAACGCGATGGGATAGTTTACGTTCGTATACTGAATCTGCCCGTAGCCGTGGCATTGCCAGCAGGAGGGTACGGGGAGCGTGGCATTATATGCAACATTTTCAATATTTTCGGGGATTTCAAGTTCTGTTTCAAAATAAGCAAAATCCCACGTGCCGTTGAGCAGCGTATAATTTTCGTTTGCGCTGATATCACCTTTTATGGCCTTTTCGGCAGAAGAATACGGAAAATAGAATGCTCTGGGGGCAAGGCGGTTTATACCTACCTCACGCATATCGAATTTCACGCTTTTTTTCATTTTTGGGGTACTCCTTTATTTTTTGATTTTTATGTTTACGCCGTTTACTTCAACGTCGTTGTCTGCTCTTATGAGTATGTATTTTATGCCGTCTATAACGCGGGTTTCCACTACGTCGAGCTTTTCGGGGTCTACTTTCACCACCACGTCGGGCGTGCGGAGGCTGAAGCTTTTGCGGTCTATTATGTTCTGCGGGGCGATTTGCGCGTCCTCGCCGAAGGCTTCGTCGTATTTTTCGCCGAAATCCTCTATATGCTCCTCGGCAATACCGCAGGATTTGAGTATGTCTTTAACCGTGCCTTTGGAAATTACAAGGGGTTCTTCCTCGCGGTTTTCCTTGTGCGTGTCTATAATGTTCGAAAGCTCTGCGTGCACGCTTTCCACCACGTCGTAGCTGCATTCTTCCGCAACCGTTTCCGCCAGGATACTGTTAAAAGTTTCTTTCTGCTCTGCGGCGGGCATAGGAAGCTCCGCGTTGAAAACGGCGCTCACAAACCCTTCGTGGTTGTTGGCTGTATTTTTGGAATAGTAGAGCGCTTTGTAAATATTCGCCGCGTGCTCTTCGTAAGCGGGGAAGATAAAGCCCATCTCGGGCGCGCACACCACGGCATCCTCGCACACGTTGCGAAGCTTGTTTTCGTGCAAATAGTATGTGAGCGAATACTGCGCCGTTTTTATGGGGCAAACGCAGGAGATTATATAGGAGAAGGAGGAGGAAGATTCTCCGTCCTCGCCGTCTTTGCCCTTGGAAAATACGTCGAAGCAATCGTACGCCACCATAAGCAGGAAGTTGCCCTCTATATCCACGGTGGGAATAACTTTTTCGTAGAAAGCGGAAAGCGCTTCATTATCGCCCGCCTCGCTCGCGCGCAGAGCGGAGAGAAGCTTGTGTTCTTCGCTTTCAAGAACCTGCTGTGCGGAAAATTCTATATCCACAAGGTTTTTGCCGATAGCGCCCGAAAGCGTCTTTTTGATTATAGCGAGTATAGCGTTCGCTTCCTCTTCGGAAAGCATACCCAAAGATTGATTTAATTCTGAAATAATTTCGCGTTTTTCGTTTACGAAAATGCCGCGAACATAGTTTATATTTGTTTTATCCGCGCGAAAACGGCGGCGTATTTCTGCGACTTCTTTTTCGTTCATTTGTTTCTCCTTTTGGGTGAAGTAGGATTTAGCCTTCCCCTCGAGTGGAGGGGGACCGCGTGAGCGGTGGCTGAGATGTTTTTGCCTCATTTCCTATTCTACTATAAAACTCGAATTATTTCAAGGAATATTCTGTTACAAAAAAATTATTTTTGAAAAGATGCGAAAATGCTCGGATTTTGCAGCAGGTTTTTTGAGTGAGTTAATAAATTGCGAACAAAATGGGCTTCCCCTTAAGGGTAGCAGAGCGGCGATACGGTAGTGAATGACAGCCTGAACGGCTGTCAGAGCCGTGGCGTGACCGAGCCGCAGCGAGACAAGCTCCGCGAAGCGGTGATGAGGTGTCTAAAGATATTAAAAAATTAAAATTCAACTCGATTTTATTAAGCGAAGGTACACCTCATCCGTCACTGCGTGCCACCTTCCCCTATCGCTGATGCTAGGGGAAGGCCTACCAGACCGTATTTTTATCGCTTAATCCGGTTCTGTTCACAAATTGTTTACTCGTTCAGAAACCACTGCGTTTTGCAGTAAGGCATATTGCAAAAACACACGCTTTATGCTACAATAAAATCACAAAACAAAGAGGTGATTGTTATGGAAAAAATCGTTTCCGCTCGCGTTATGCGTGAAAGTGACGACTACACTTGCAAAAATATAACAGATTCCAAAACGCTTATGTACCTTGCGGGTGAGGGCATTTGGAAAAGCCACACGTGGAGCGGCAGGACCGCCGTGGTCTGCGGCGCGGGCAACAACGCGGGCGACGGGTTCGTCGTGGCTAAGTTCATACACGAAAACGGCGGCGACGTAACAATATTTCTGCTTTCCGATAAATTTTCCGAAAGCGGGAAGTTTTATTTTGATATGTGCGCGAATTTGGGCATAAAAACGGAAAAATGCACGGAAAACACAGATTTTTCCGCATTCGCTAACATTGTGGATTGCATTTTCGGCACGGGCTTTCGCGGGGACGTTGTGGGTCTTGCGGCGACGGTAATAGATAAAATAAATGCAAGCGGCGCGTTCGTTGTGAGCGCGGATATAAACAGCGGGCTTTCGGCAGACAGCGGACTCAGCGCAAAATGCGTGCATTCCGACCTCACCGTTTCTGTGGGAACGTACAAATACGGCCACTTCCTCGGAATGGCGAAGGACGTTATGAAAGCGAAGAAAAACATAGATATAGGTATAGAAATTCGCGGGAAGTACGCGATTTTGGCGGAAAAAGAAGATTTTGCGCCGCTCCTTTTGCCGCGCAAAAACAACTCCAACAAGGGAACGTACGGCTATGTGGGCATAATGGGCGGCTGCACGGAGTATTCGGGCGCGGTGAAGCTTGCCAATATGGGCGCAAGCGCTCTGCGTGCGGGCTGCGGCGTGGCAAAACTCATCGTGCCCGCGAGCATTGCGGGAAGTGTGGCGCCGTATCTGCTGGAAAGCACGCTTTGCCCCCTTGCCGACGAAGCGGGGCACATACTTTTCGCTAAAAACGCCATAGACGGCGCAACCGCACGCCTTGCCGCGCTTTCCGTGGGAATGGGCTGGGGCGAGAGCGAGGAAAACGCAAAAATACTCGGATACCTGCTTGCGGAGAAGGCTCTGCCGCTCATAATCGATGCAGATGGGCTCAACACGCTCGCAAAAATGGATAAAAACTTGCTTAAAAACACGAAATGCCGCGTTGTGCTAACCCCGCACCCGAAGGAGTTCGAGCGTATTTCGGGCATTTCCGCAAGCGAAGTTTCCCACAATCCTGTGGAATACGCGGAAAATTTTGCGCGGGAATACGGCGTAATACTTTTGCTGAAGGGCGCATCCACCGTTGTTACGAACGGCGAAAAAACGTATATTTGCGCCCGCGGAAGCGCGGGTATGGCAACGGCGGGGAGCGGCGATGTGCTTTCGGGTGTGCTCACAGGTTTGCTCGGGTATATGGAATATTCGCCGCTTACGGTCGCTTTGGGCGCGTATATAGCGGGCGCGGCAGGGGAGCTCGCGGCGCAGGAACACACGGAAATTGGTATGACGGCGGGCGACACGGCGCGCGCCATACCAAAAGTTTGGAAAGAAATACTTTTATAGCGAAAAAACCCCGTGCTGCGCAGAAAAAACAAAATATTTTGTTTAAAACACCTATTACGAGAAAAAATTTTTTATGGTAAAATATATTATGTAGATATATAATTTTTGAAAGAGGTACATAATATGTTTGAAAAAGGCAGTTTCGTGTATTACGGCACGGCAGGGGTTTGCAAAGTGAGCGACATCTGTTCTTCACCTTTCGACGGGAATGATGACAAGATGTATTATGTGCTTGCACCCAACGATTTCGACAACGGTACGGTTATATACGCGCCCGCAGACAACGACAAAGTATTGCTTCGCGCGCTTATTACAGCAGAGGAGGCGGAAAATTTGCTCTCTTCTGTGAAAACGCTTGCTCCGCTTGAAATTACAAACGAAAAGCACCGCAGGGAAGAATACAGAAACGCGCTCAAAGACGGTGCACCCGAAACCATCGCACGTGTCATAAAAACGATACATTTGCGCAAAGCTGCTATGTTGAATACCAAAAAAAGACTTTCCGACACAGACACGGAATTTGATAAAATAGCGCGCCGCGCGCTTTTGGGCGAACTTTCGGCATCTCTCGGCATAGCTTCCGCAGAGGCGGAAGAAAGGCTGAACACGGCTCTTGAAGGATAAAAATAAAACCTCGGAATTTTCCGAGGTTTATTTTTTTGTTTTTTTGCACAAAAAATCCCTTTATTTTACGTCTTATATGTATGGTGGAACAAGTGTGAATAGTTGTTTTATCGAAAAACGATAAAAATATATTGACAAACGAGAATATGCGTGGTATTCTATAAGCGTAAAGAAGAAAATTTTTACAAATAGTTTGGAGGGAACGATGTTTAAAATACCGAAAAAATATTCTATAATGATTTCGCTCGTGCTTGCGGTAATATTTTTCGCAGTCTGCATCGCGGGTGCGGTGGTTATGCCCACACTTTGCGAAATGCTCATAGACACGAAAGACCATATCGGCAACAGGGAAGAAATCACCCCTGCGGGGCGCACATACGTGCTTTTCCTTGCTTATCTGCTTCTCGCCGTGGTAATGTTTGCCGACGTTATGCTCTTTATTTTGCTTTTGCGTGTGCGCAAAGGGTTGGTCTTCACGTCGCAAAGCACGGAACTTGTGCGCGGAATCGCGTGGAGCTGCTTTTTGCTCGGCATAGTGTTTCTGGGGCTGGGCGTATACTTCACGCTTGCGTTTATACCCGCTTTCGCGGCGGCGTTCCTTGGCATATGCCTGCGCGTGGTGAAAAATGTTTTGGAGGAGGCAACCGAAATCAAATCCGAAAACGATTTGACGGTGTAAACTTTAAAATCTATGATTAGAATTAACTTGGACGTAATGATGGCAAAGCGCAAAATGTCGCTTTCGGAGCTTGCGGGCAAGGTGGGCATAACGCTCGCAAACCTATCTATACTAAAAAACAACAAAGCAAAGGCTATACGTTTTTCCACGCTCGATGCAATCTGCCGCGCGCTAGATTGCAAGGTGGAGGATATTATAGAATTTGTAGATGAGGAGGAAAAATTATGAACAACACACCAAACAACGCCGAGCCGCTTCACGGCGGCGTAAACGTGGCGATACCGAAGAACCCAAAACGCGAATACAACGCCATAGACGTGGCTTTTGCTTGGATTTGCTTCGTGTTTGGCTACCTTTTCTGCCGCGTTTTCCCCGTTGTGGCAAGCCCTTTCGGCGGCTTCTTGTTTATAATATCAATTTTTGCGTCAACGACAATCGTTTTGAAAGCAAAAGGCGTTAAAATCGGCGTTTTGCCCGCCGTTATGGCGCTCGTAGCCGTGGCGTTTTCCGCCTCGCTCATACTTTCCTCAAATTCGTTTTTATATTGGCTTGCTTACGTTTTCGCGCTTTGCACGTATTGCTACTTTGTGGTGAGTGCTTGCGGAAACACGGTTAAAAAAGGCTTTTCGGGGCTGATTGCGGCAGACTATTTCAACGCGATGTTTGCCTATCCGTTTACATCTGTGAAATGCGCATTTGAAGCAGCATTTTCGGGAAAAGCCGCCAAAACGAGCGGAAAAGCCGTGCTCAAAGTGCTCGGCGGTGTTTTCGTGGCGCTCGTTCCCACGCTGATTGTGGGCTTGCTTCTTTCATACGACAAAGGCTTTAACGAGCTTATGGGCAAAATTTTCGATTTCAACTTCGGTGATATTTTCTCCCATATTTTCAGCATACTTTTCGGTTTGCTTATAGGAACGTACGCTTTCGGATTGTACATCTCCTCGCTCGATAAAAAGTCTTTCGGAGCCGTAACTGCGGAATCCTGCGAGGAAGGCACAAAGAAAATGCGCATAGCTCCCGCGCTTTCTGTGGCGGCGGCTTGTGTGCCTATGCTCTTTATTTACGTTGTATTCTTCATTTCACAGTGGAAATATTACGTTTCCGGCTTTACGGGCGTGTTACCCGAGGAGTTCAGCTATGCGGAATATGCGCGCGAGGGCTTCTTCCAGCTTTGCACCGTGGCGTTCATCAACCTCGCGGTTATAATCTGCATAAGCCTGTTTATGCGCCGCAAAACGGAAAAAGCCCCCGTGCTTCTGAAGGTGCTCACAATAGTTTATTCCGTTTTCACGCTAGTGCTTATAAGCACGGCACTTTCCAAAATGTTTATGTATATTGAAAGCTATGGGCTTACGCAGAAGCGTGTGTATTCCACTTGTATGATGCTGGTGCTTGCCGTGCTTTTCGTCTTGCTCATACTCAAGCAGTTTGTGCCGAAAATTGCGACCGTTGCGTTTTCGCTTGTGGCAAGCCTTGCGCTTTTCGCCGTGCTCGCCCTCGGCAACGTAGACGGCATTATAGCAAGCTACAACGTGGACAGATACATAGACGGCAGCTTGCCCACGGTTGACATAGAGGCTATGGACGACCTTGGTGACGCCGCTGTGCCCGAACTTGTGCGCCTTGCAAAATATTTGGACGAAAAGAACGGCACAAACATAGCAGAGGGCAAAAACCCGAATAGCGACGTGCTCTACGGCGAGCTTGTTTGTTCCTTGCAGGCGTCGGCAGAGGGAATGAGCAAAGAGCCGACGGAAAAGCGCGACTTCTTTGAAGAATTTTTCGCTTTCAACGTGCCCGCGCTAAAAGCGGAAAAAGCCCTCGCTGAAATCGGGCTTTTGAAATAAAGAAAATATTTTACTGTTCGGAGGCGGGTATGAAGAGTAAGAAAATCAGGTTGTTTTTATTGGTGGGCTTGGCGGTTTTTGCATTTTCGGTAATAGCGTTTTTCTGGGATGTAATCTCGGAGTATTATAAGCTTCAAGCCGAATATCCGAATGATATCGAACGGCACAGAGCATTCGGCTTTGAAGCGGCGATTATGTCGTTTATCGTTTTTCCTTGCTGGGGTGCGGAGCTTTCTTTCATCAGAAGCGTTTATAAAATTTTAAAGCACAAGCCGGGGGGATACGTTCAAATATGTTATACGATATCGGCGTGCATTGCTGTTTTTATGCTTGTTTTCTGTTGCCTTGCCCTTGCAGGGGCGATAAGCTTTATGAGTGAGAACGGATATAATAATACCGCAGAAGTGTTACTATTTACCGAGTGGCCGCTTTTCATATTGTCCTTCATACTTGGCAGTATATCTTTAAAACGGAATACATAAAAAGAAAATCCCGCGAAAGCGGGATTTTTGTAATATTTCTATTAAAGAAGGCTTCTGTACAGAGCTTTGATATCGTCGAGAGTGACGTCCTTCGGGTTGCCGGGGCGGCAAGCGTCGTTGTATGCGTCGAGCGCGAGCGCATCGATGTCTTCTTCTTTGAGTATGCCTTTGAGCGTTGTGGGAATGCCAACGTCCTCTGCGAGCTTGCGAACAGCTTCAACAGCGGCTGCGCGGTATTCTTCCTGTGTCATTGCTTCAACACCCGTAACGCCCATTGCGATAGCGATGTCTTTGTATTTTGTGCCCGTGCAGTCTGCGTTATAAGCCATAACCGTGGGGAGGAGGATTGCGCAAGCCTTACCGTGGGGTGTGTCGTAGTATGCGGAGAGCGTGTGCGCCATAGAGTGGTCTACGCCGAGGCCTACGTTGGAGAAGCCCATACCTGCAACGTACTGACCGAGCGCCATACCTTCTCTGCCTTCAGCCGTGTTTGCAACAGCACCGCGGAGGCTCTTTGCGATAATTTCAATCGCTTTGATGTGGAACATATCGGAAAGCGCCCAAGCGCCTTTTGTGATGTAGCCTTCAATAGCGTGTGTGAGCGCGTCCATACCCGTAGCGGCTGTGAGCGCGGCGGGCATAGAAGCCATCATATCGGGGTCTACAACGGCAACAACGGGAATGTCGTGAACGTCTACGCAAACGAATTTGCGTTTCTTTTCAACGTCCGTAATCACGTAGTTGATTGTAACTTCAGCGGCTGTGCCTGCCGTTGTGGGAACTGCGATAATCGGCACGCAGGGGTTTTTCGTGGGTGCTGCGCCTTCGAGCGAACGAACGTCGGCAAATTCGGGGTTTGTGATGATGATGCCGATTGCTTTTGCCGTGTCCATAGCGGAACCGCCGCCAACGGCAACGATGCAGTCTGCACCGCAAGCCTTGAACGCTTCAACGCCGCTCTGTACGTTTTCGATTGTGGGGTTTGCTTTGATATTCGTATAGAGTGTGTAGGGAATGGCAGCGGCGTCGAGAAGGTCTGTAACTTTTGCCGTGATGCCGAATTTCACAAGGTCGGGGTCGGAAGCGACGAACGCTTTCTTAAAGCCTCTGTTCCGGATTTCCGTGGGAACAGCGGCAATAGCGCCTGCGCCGTGGTAAGATGTTTCGTTGAGTACAAATTTGTTCATAGGTGTAGCCCTTCTTTCCGTATTCATAGGAATACTGTATTTTAACAAATATAGTTTAACATATTTTTGTGAATTTTTCAATATGGAAAGATGTGAAATTTATGTTTTGTTGTGCAATTTTATGTAGTATAATGGGATTCGTGCATTACCATTATCTTTAGGAAAGCTTTTGCGGAGCTTTTCTCGAAAAGCGACTATTTCCCCTTTCTGTATCTGCCGGGTGAAGTGCCCGTTATGCGCTTGAATTGGCGTATAAAATAGCACGTGTCGTAGTAGCCGAGCGCATCTGCCACACCTTCTACGGAAAGCTCTGTGGAGGAAAGCAGAAATTTTGCCTTGTTTATGCGCGTGTTCGCCACGTATTCCGAAAAGGATATGCCCACTGCGCCCGAAAAAACTCTGCCCAGATAATCCGCTGAATAGCCGTATTCAGCGGCGAAAGCGGCGAGCGAATGTGCCTCCTCGGGGGCGATATTTATGCGGTCGCAAATTTTTTGTACGAGGCTTGGTTTGTCTGCTCCGAACTCGCTTTTTTCCTCCATAACGCTTACCTCGAAATATTCCGAAAGGGCGGCGGCAAAAAACGCGCACGCGCTATCGCTTTTGTCGGCATTGTACAAGCGTATAACGCGCGAAAGCGTGTCGCGCATATAGCCTATATCGTAAATTTGTTTGTGCAGAAACGGCGCCTCGCCGAAAATACCTTCGGGTATGCCGCTGTCAAACTGAAAGTGCACGTTCATCGTAAGCAGGAAATCCTTATCGTGCTCGCCGACATAGTGCGTGTTCGGAAAAAGGAGCATACACGAGCCTTGCCGCACCTCTGCCGTTTCGCGCTCCGTTATAATGCGCCCCTTTCCGCGCAGAACGAACCAAAGGTCGAAATCCTGAAAGCCGTTTTTGCCTGTGTCCCAACGCCAATGCGCATCGCAATCCGATATGCCGCAGGAGTTGATTTTTATATTTTTAAGTAAATTTTTTGTTTCCATACCGTAATCATACAATATTTATCCGTGTTTGTCAATGGAATTTTGCCCGCGCGTGTGGTTTAATATATATGTAAATAAAAGTATCCGCTCAGAATGACACTCGGCAGGGAGCGCTTGTGATAATCTTGGGCGGATATAAACATACTGTATTATTTTCGGAGGAACTTATGAAGACAAAAGTTAAAATTGCCGTGCAGATGAAAGCGCCCGGTGTGCCCGGTTGGCCTTGTATAAACTACGATTACGATAAAGAGCTTGCGCGCGTGCTCGAACCCGTGTACGCGAGAAACCCCGACATCGAATTTGACATTTACAAATATACAAACGTCGATATGGCGAAGGCGGATTACGAAGCAGACCTCGCAAAATACGATGGTGTGCTCGTGCTTCTTATGACAAACTGGCTCAAAATCGACGAATTTTACATAAATCAATCCAAAACGGGCTTGCCCACGGTGGTTTGCGACGTTCCGTACTGCGGCAGCGGCAGTATGCTCGAAAAAACGAGCCCGCTTGTGCGCGCGGGCGGTTTCCCCGTGCCGATGGTTTCTTCCTTTAATTATAATGACATAGCAGAAGCGGCGGCGCTTTTTGGTGTGCTCAAAAAGATGAAGGAGGCAAAAATCCTCGTCGTTAAAAACCGCGCGCAGGAGGAAGTTCAGGCGGCGGCACACGAAATTTGGGGTTGCACCTTTATAAACAAAACCGCGGAAGAGCTTATGCGCGTTTTCGACGGCATTTCCGACGAAGAAGCCACGCCTCTTGCAGAAAAATGGGAGCGTGAAGCCACGGAAGTGCGCGAGCCCACGAAAGCTGACATTTTGCAGGGCGCAAAGCTCTATTACGCTATGAAAAAGATGATGGCGGAATGCGGCGCGGACGCTGTTACAATCGACTGCCTTGAGCTTTCCTATAACGACATTTACGGCGAAAGCTGCCATATGTACCCCTGCCTTGCCTACTATCAGATGGCAAATGACGGCGAAATCGGCATTTGCGAGGCGGATATAAACTCTACCATTTCCGCGATGCTCACACTCTACCTCACGGGCAGACCCGGCTACGTTTCCGACCCCGTTATAGACACGTCTTCGGACCAGATTATATATTCCCACTGCGTTGCCTGCCGCAAGGTTTACGGCAAAGACGACCCGCGCACCTGCCAGTATTACCTGCGTAGCCACGCAGAGGATAAAAAAGGCGCTTCCGTTCAGGTTATTTTCCCGTGCGGCGAAAAACTTACAACCGTGCAAATCAGCAACGTAGACGGCTGGGCGAGCATACATTCTTCCACCTCTTGCGGCAACGCAAGCGGCGAAAACGGTTGCAGAAGCAAGCTCGTGGCGACGTGCAATTCCGAAAGCATTCTCGAAAAATGGATGCCGCAATGGCACAGAGTAACTGTTTTCGGCGATTACCGCAAGGAAATGAAGAATCTTTTCAAAATGAAGGGTTACACGATTATCGAAGAAGATAAATAATTGCTTTTCGGCGGTTTGGCTTGACAAACCGCCGATTTCTTTGTATACTATGAATAAATTCCAAATGTAATTGTAAGATTACATAGTTATTATTCGGAGGATAATATGGCAGACGACAAACACTACGAATACGGTACCGTTATGAACCCCAGTATGGAAAAACTCAAAAAGAACGGTAACTCCTATGCCGAACAGCTTTTCGGCGAATACAGACAGTGCTATGACGAAGGTCTGGACGTAGAGCCTTACCAGAAGGTATTTTTTGCAATACGCAGAATGCCCCTTTGCAAAGAAAGGGAAGAAATGGCAAACCTTCTTCAGAACGTTATTCACAAATTGCCGATGAGAGCAGACTATGCGTATAACGAGCCTTCCGACCTCGCGGGCATTCGCGCACTCCGCAAACCTTACGCTTATGCAAAAACGGAAGTTTCCGAAGAAGCGCTCAAAGAGAAAATTCGCGGCGCTTGGTATGGCAGAGTGGCGGGTTGTTGGCTCGGCAAACCCGTGGAAGGCGCAAAATACACAGAACTTACGGAATTTCTTAAAGAAACGGGCAACTATCCTATGCACCGCTATATTCTCGCCGCCGACGTAAACGACGAGATGAACGAAAGATATAAATACCACTTCCGCAGAAGACTCGATATGTACCCCGATGTGGCAGACGCTATGCCCGCAGACGACGATACAAACTACACGCTTATGGCGCAGGTAACTATCGAAAAATACGGCAGAGGCTTCGAGCCCGACAATATGGCGGAAAGATGGGTTGCGCTCCAGCCCAAAACGGCATACTGGACGGCAGAGCAGGTGGCGTTTACAAACTTTGTAAACGGTTATGAGCCCCCTGTTTCCGCTATGTATAAGAACCCTTACAGAGAGTGGATTGGCGCGCAGATTCGCGGCGACTACTTCGGCTATATTAACCCCGGCAACCCCGAACTCGCGGCGGAAATGGCTTGGCGCGACGCTTCCATTTCCCATACGAAGAACGGTATTTACGGAGAAATGTTCGTGGCGGCTATGCTCGCTGTTGCGGCCGTGAACAACAATATAAGAGACATCATCTACGGCGGTCTTGCGGAAATTCCCGCAACGTCCAGACTTTATGAAGCTGTTATGAAGCTTATTGAAAAGTACGACGGCGGCGCTACCACGGAGGAAATGTTCGCGTATATCCACAGCATCTATAATGACGAAGACGGCTTCGATTGGTGCCATACCATTTCCAACGCGCTCGTTGTTATTGCTTCTTTGCTTTGCGGCGAGGGTGATTACAGCAAGTCTGTTTGCCTTTCCGTCCAGACGGGATTTGACACAGACTGCAATGGTGCTACGGTCGGCTCTATTATCGGTATGAGAAACGGCATCGCAGGCGTAGGCGAAGAGTGGACAGCCCCCACACACGGCAGGCTCCGCACAAACCTCTGCGGCTACGATGTTGTAAACATCGACGAACTCATCGACAAAACGATGGAACATATGAAAGACGAACCTAAAGCAGAATAAACAACGAACCCTTCTTTGCCTCAACAAAGGAGGGTTTTTCTGAAAAGTAAAACATTTACATATATCAATTATTGTGATAGAATGTAAATATAAATTAAAAAACGGAGGTGTTTATGAAAAAATATATATCTGCAATTTTGTGTGTTATAGGAATTCTGTTATTGGCAATTTTCGGTGTGCTGATTTTGCTTATAATTAGTTCGGCTTTTATTTATAATCCGCCCGAGGGATATACGAAGGAACACCATACATACGAGGAAATATTGGCTTATGCCAAAGAAATAGACGAAAACGCTACGGTTTCCGAAGTTTTCATAGATACGACAGATGAAAATGGTAGAGCTGTGCGCGAATGGTACGCTGTTATACACGGAGTGGAATGTCACGTTGCAAGCACTGCGGATTGGGTATGGAACGGCGGTTTTATCCCCGGTGAGTTCAGAAAGCGCTATTATGTGATAGACACAGACTACGATTATTATTTGTTAAGTCAAATTGTGGAAGAAAAGCAACCCGATTGGAAAATAAGCGACGATGATTTATTGGGGCGATATAACTGTAACGGCATTATCAGCGTCTATACCTCATATACCGAAAAAAGAGAACTTGCTGATGCAGAAATTGAAAACGCTTGGCAGGAAGCACTGGAAATTTATACGGAATATGACTCCCACAACGTAAGAAAAGAGGCTTGTTTTTGGATTACTATTCCTCAAGTTCAGACGGACAATGGTGATGAAAATAAGTATATAGCGTTTTCCGATGATTGTATGCGTGATTTCAGCGAAGAAGGAAAAATTGAATTTTTCCGCAAATACCGTGAGGCGTGGACTCTTTTGGAATCGGGCTTGCCTATTGAAGAATAAACAACGAAAACAATGCGATATATGTGTGGTTCAAAAGAGGATATACCGATAAATTGAAAAGAAATAAAGTAGTAAGAAAATGTTGTGGTGTCAAAGGCTCCCTTGTGCAAAGGGAGCTGTTGAGCGATAGCGAAACTGAGGGATTGTTACAAAGATTTTCTGTTTTTCTCAAAACAATCCTTCTGTCTTTTGCTTCGCAAAATCCACCTCCCTTTGCACAATGGATGCTTTGTTTTTGTTCGGCTTTATTGCTTTTCCCCACTTTCTTCTTGGGAAAGTGGGAAAAAAGTTGACATTTTGGATTTACTGCGGTATAATAAATTTATTAAATAAATCAAATTTGGCTTTAGAAAAATTAAGGAGCTGTTATGGCAAAAATAACACGTCGCGCGGCACGTGAATGTGCTGTGCAGGTTTTGTACGGATACGATTTTCAAAAAGAACTTGAAAGAGAAGGTTTTTTTACCTCCACTTGCGAAGAGGAAGAAATCGCTTATAACGATTTCGCGAAAGAACTTTTTCTCGGCACTTGCGAGCATATCGCAGAAATAGATGAAAAAATTACAGAGCATCTTCACGGCTGGTCGCTTGAGCGCGTTTCCCGCGTTTCGCTCGCGATAATGCGCCTTTGCGCATACGAGCTTTTGTTTACGGAGCTTCCCGTTTCCATCGCTATTAACGAAGCTGTGGAAATCGACAAAAAGTTCGATAAAGACGACGCACCCGCGTTTATCAACGGCGTGCTCAACGCTCTTGCGAAAGCGTGCAGAAAAGAATGACTGTTCTCGGTATCGACACGAGCAATTATACCACGTCCCTTGCCTTGGTTTCGGACGATGGGTTTGTGCAGACGCGCCGTATACTCGAGGTAAAAAAAGGAGAGTGCGGGCTTAGGCAAAGCGACGCACTTTTTTTGCATACGGTAAATTTGCCCGAACTATTCCCGGCGGTTTTCGCAGAATACCGCGAAAGATTCGGCGTGGATGCAAAGGTGGACGCTGTGGCGTACAGCGCGTATCCGCGCGATGTAGTGGGCTCGTATATGCCTTGCTTTCTTGCCGGGCAGAGCGCGGCGAGCGCCGTGGCAAGCGCGCTCGGTGTGCCGCTTATGCGCTTTTCGCACCAGGCGGGGCATATTATGGCGGCGCTTAAAACCTGCGGCGCGGAAGAAAAAATGGGCGAAGAATTTTTCGCCCTGCACCTTTCGGGCGGCACGACGGAGCTTGTGCACGCGAAAAAAGACGATGAAATAGGCTTTTCCGCCGAAATCGTGGGCGACACGGCAGATATTTCCGCAGGTCAGCTTGTAGACCGCGCGGGTGTTATGCTCGGTCTTAAATTCCCCTGTGGCGGGGAGCTTGAAAAGCTCGCGCTTGAAGCGGGCGGTGCCAAAGGTATAAAACCGCTGAAGGTGGTACTGCGCGAGGGAAGGCTGAATATGTCGGGCGCGGAAAACAGAATTGCCGCGCTTGTGAAAGCGGGCGAGGATGCGGGCAAAATCGCGTATTTCACGCTCGATTTTGTGGCGAAAAACGTGGTAGCGCTTGCCGAAAGCGCAAGAGCGGCAAACCCGAGCCTGCCCATTATCTTCGCGGGCGGGGTTATGCGCAACAAAATAATACGCGCGAAAATCTGCGAAAAGCTCGAAAACGTATATTTTGCCGACGTGGAGCTTTCGAGCGACAACGCCGTGGGCACGGCGTACCTCGGCTATGAAAAAATGAAGAAAGGCGGGCGGTAATATGGAAAAACGCGTTATAAGCGTTTCGGAGCTCAACGAATATGTAAAAATGCTTATGGACAGCGACGAAATACTTTCCTCTGTTTCCGTTCGCGGTGAAATTTCAAACTTCACAAACCACAGAACGGGGCATTTTTACCTTACGCTTAAGGACGAGGGAAGCCTTATAAAAGCGGTAATGTTCCGCGGGCACGCCTCTAAGCTTAAGTTTTTGCCCGAAAACGGTATGAAAGTGGTGGTAAGCGGCAGAGTGAGCGCTTTTGTGCGCGACGGCCAATACCAGATATATATAGAAACTATGGAGCCCGACGGCATAGGCGCGCTCTATATAGCATACGAACAGCTTAAAAAGAAGCTGACGGCAGAGGGGCTTTTCGACCGCTCGAAAAAGAAGCCACTGCCCAAAATCCCCACGCGCATAGGCATTATAACTTCGCCTACGGGCGCGGCTGTGCGCGATATTATAAACATTCTGGGGCGCAGATTCCCCCTTTGCAAACCCGTGCTTTACCCCTCGCTCGTTCAGGGCGACGGTGCACCCGCGAATATTATAGCGGGCATAGATTATTTTAACGAACACAAAAACGTGGACGTGCTTATAGTAGGGCGCGGCGGCGGCTCGCTCGAGGACCTTTGGGCGTTCAACGTCGCGGCACTTTGCCGCAAGGTAGCCGCCTCGGAAATTCCGATAATTTCTGCCGTGGGGCACGAAACGGACTTCACGCTTTGCGATTTTGCGGCGAGCGTGCGCGCGCCCACACCGTCTGCCGCTGCGGAGCTTGCCGTGCCAGAAAGTACGGAGCTTGCGCGGAAAATAGGCAACGTGCAAACGCGAATGGAGCTGCTCTGCACGCAGAAGATAAAGCTCCAGCGCGAGAAACTGAATAGGCTCGCAACCTCGCGTGCGCTTACAACGCCGATGAACTTTATAGACGACAAGCGTATGTACCTCGGCGTTACGGAAGAAAAGCTCTGTGCCCGTATGGAAAAGATTATGGAGCGCAAAAAGGCACAGCTCGGAGCGACGACTGCGAAGCTCGATGCGCTCAACCCCCTTGCCGTGGTTTCTCGCGGTTACAGCGCGGTCTTCGACGGTGAAGGAAAGCTTATAAAGAGCGTGGAGCAGGCGGAAGTCGGCAAAACGGTTTCGTTTATGCTCACAGACGGTAAAATTTCCGCCGAGGTGAAAACGGTGGAAAGGGAAGAAAGGAAGAAATAAGATGGCTGAAAATAAAATGACTTTTGAAAGCGCGCTTGCGCGCCTTGAAGAAATCGTCCGCGCTATGGAAAGCGGCAGCGCGGCGCTGGATAGCTCGCTCGCTCTTTTTGAAGAGGGCATCGGTCTTGTGAAATTCTGCACCAAAGCGCTCGACACGGCGGAGCAGAAGGTGAAAATACTCCAAAAAGACGAAAACGGCGAAATGGCTGAAGCGCCCTTTGCCGTAAAAGCGGGAGAATGATATGGATATAGCGAAACTTTTGACGGAAAATACCGAATTTATAGACGTTTACCTCGCCAAAAACCTGGAAACGCCCGAAAAGGAGCTGGAAACGCTCTACAGCTCGATGCGCTATAGCGCGCTTTCGGGCGGCAAGCGCATACGCCCGTTCCTCGTGGCGGAATTTTGCCGACTTTTCGGCGGAAAAGCGGAGGCGGCGGTGGATTTCGCTTGCGCAATCGAATACGTGCACGCCTCCTCGCTCGTTCACGACGATATGCCGTGTATGGATAACGATGAGCTCCGCCGCGTCAAGCCCACAAACCACGTGGTATACGGCGAGGATATAGCTCTGCTTTGCGGCGACGCGCTCATCACGCGCGGCTATGAAATGGCGGCGAGAAACAAGAACGTAAGCACAGAGGCGGCTCTTGCCGCTACGGCGATGCTCCTGCGTGAAGCAGGCGCCGTGGGTATGATGGGCGGGCAGGAAATAGACCTGCTTTCCGAGGGCAAAAACCCCGATTTTGCCACGCTTATGAAAATGCACGAGAAAAAGACGGGTGCGCTTATAAAAGCCTCCTGCCTTCTCGGTACGTTTGCGGCGGGCATAACCGACGAAAACGACGAGCGCTATAAAGCCGCCGTTAAATACGCATACGGCATAGGCCTGGCGTTCCAGATTGTGGACGACATTTTAGACGTGGAGGGCGACGCCGCTGTGCTCGGCAAAGCTACACACGCAGATGCGGCTCTCGGCAAAACCACGTTCCTTTCCTTTATGAGCGTAGCGGAGGCACGCGCATACGCCGAAAAGCTTACGGCAGAGGCTACAAACGCTATAGCGCCGTATGCGGGCAACGAAACGCTCACAGAGCTTGCAAACTTTTTACTTACAAGAAAGAAATAAACCGACGGAGGATTTTAGAAATGATAAAACTGATTGCATTTGACCTTGACGGCACACTTACACAGCACAAAACCCCCCTTGAACCGGCAAACTACGAAACGCTTGTGGCTCTTTCTAAAAAATACAAGCTCCTTATGGCGGGCGCGGGCGCTTGCAACCGTATTTTTAATCAGCTCGGCGGGTTCCCCATAGACGTTATAGGTAACTACGGCTTGCAGTACGGCGAGTACAATGCGGAAACCAAAACGCTCGATATAAAAGAAAACCACGTTTTGCCCTGCGACAGAGAAAGCGTAGACGCGCGCGTTACGATGTGCCGCGAAAAATACGGCTTTACGGAATTTGCGGGCGACAGCGTGCAATATCACGATTCGGGCTGTGTTACGTTCGCCATTCTCGGCACGGAGGCAAAGCAAGAGGATAAGCTCGCTTTCGACCCCGACCGCGTAAAACGCCGCAAAATCTACGCAGAGGTATGCGAAACATTCTCCGATTACAACGTGTTTGTGGGCGGTTCTTCCTCTTTCGATATGGCGCCGCGCCCCTTCAACAAGTTCTATGCTATTAAAAAATACTGCGAAGAACGCGGCATAGACCTTTCCGAGGTTGCTTTCGTGGGCGACGACTACGGCCCCGGCGGCAACGACGAATCCGTTTACCTTTCCCCCATTAAGTTTATCACTATAGACGATTACCTCACATTCCCCGAAGTCATCAAAAACGCGGGCTTGCTTGATTAAGGCGAATAATAAATAAAGCAAAAAAGCCCGACAGATTTTTAGGTCTGTCGGGCTTTTTTGCCCGTTAAGTTTTATTTTTTCAATACTTTTTTGCACCAGGTGCGCTTTCTGCATTTGGGGCATTTTAAGCGGCGCGTAGTTCCGCGGTGCATTGCCCACAGTGCTTCCGAATAAGTAGGTACTATTTCGTGACCGCAATTTTTGCACTTGTAAGCGCCTACACTTACTTCAAGCTTTAAGGCATAGAAGCACGGTATCAGAAACACAACGCAAATACCGAGAATGGCTACAAGTTGCCACACTCCTTCGGGTATTAAAAATGCGGCAATAAATACTCCTGCAAACAGGGCTATCATACTTACAATCATAATTGCCCACATAGAAGCCCAGATGGTTTTGTTTTTCTTCTCTAATTCGTTTGCCATTTCAAGCAAAAGTTGTTCGCTTTTTTGATTGTTGTTTTCCATACTGATTTTCTCCCCACTTAATAATTCGTTTACGCTGATTCCGAGAATATCGCAGAGCTCAAGCATAATAGAGGCATCGGGCATAGCAATACCTCTTTCCCACTTGGATATTGCTTTGTCTGTGATACCCAATTTTTCTGCCAACTGCATTTGTGTTAAACTTTTCTGCTTTCTGCACTCGGCGATAAATCTGCCTATTTTCAAATGGTTCATATGCGACCTCCTTTCTCGTACAGTATAACTTTTATTCTGCATAAAGTACACCTACCGTTGGTTTAGTGAGGAAAAGTAAACCATAGGTAGAGTAAAAATCACCGTCTGCCGACATCATTATAACAAAAACTGCCGCAGAAAACAACGTCCCGGTTGGATTTTCTTGATATACCCGTTGTCGCACAGGGGCGGCTTATGAGAACGAGCCAGAAGCAACGTTTTTGCGCTATATTCGGGACGTCGAGGGCGCCGTCCCCTACGAAGTTATTTTTTTCTTTTCCTCATCACAATCGTGACGATTATTCCCGCGGCAACGAGAAGCGTGCCTATGCCGAAGACAATCGCTATAATCGTGTTAATTGGCAGGGCGGCATCGAACATAAAACTGCCAAGAATTTTCGGCAGAATTAACGTGAGTACACCCTCTAAAATTATTATAGCGCCGAGGGCGATTATTGCCACGCCGATAAGCCAGGCATAGCTTTCCTTTTTATTTGCTTGCAGCGCTTCTTCTGTGGGGCGAGCTTCGGTTTGCTCGGGCTCGGTTTCCTCCTCGGAAAGCAGATAGTCCGTAGTAACAGCGAAAGCGCGCGCTAAAAGTAAGAGTTTTGAAAGTTCGGGCACGGCTTCGCCCGTTTCCCATTTGGAAACGGCTTGGCGCGAAACGCCTATTTTTTCGGCAAGAGCCTCTTGCGAAAGCCCCGATTTTTTTCTTAATCGCAAAATTTTATCCTGAAGTTTCATTTTTACTTAGGCTCCTTTCTTTTGATGACTTAATTTTATCAAAAACTCGGTAGCAGAGC
>JAFTOK010000163.1 GCA_017463815.1 Clostridia bacterium
AGAGGTTATTTTCTATTGCCAAGACGGTGATAACGTAAAAAAAGGCGAAAAAATAGGCCTTGTGCGCGGCGATATCCGCGTGCTTCTTTCGGGCGAGAGAACCGCACTCAATTATTTGCAGAGAATGAGCGGTATCGCAACGTACACGAGAGAGATTGCAAAGCTTTTCGAAGGCACAAAAACGAAGCTTCTCGATACGAGAAAGACAACGCCGAATATGCGTATATTTGAAAAATACTCCGTAAAAGTAGGCGGCGGCTATAACCACAGATATAACCTCAGCGACGGTATTCTTCTAAAGGACAACCACATCGGTGCCGCAGGCGGTGTTAAAGAAGCCGTAATGATGGCAAAGGAATATGCGCCCTTCGTTCGCAAAATCGAAATTGAGGTTGAAAACCTCGATATGCTGAAAGAAGCGCTTGAAGCGGGTGCAGATATTATAATGCTCGACAATATGAGCGTGGAGGATATGAGAAAAGCAGTTGAACTTTGCGCAGGCAAGGCGGAAACCGAATGCAGCGGCAACGTAACGAGGGAAAACGTAGCAAGGCTTGTTGACATTGGAGTTGACTATATTTCCAGCGGCGCGCTTACGCATTCCTCGCCTATTCTCGACCTTTCGCTTAAGAATTTGCACGCCATTTAAACACGTAATATAATAGATGATATAAGGAGAAAGTTATGAAAGTAGCCGAAAGAAGAAAAGCAATTGTAAACCTGTTATTGTCCGCCGAAGAACCTGTTTCCGGGGGCGAGCTGGCACAGAAATTTGGCATATCCCGTCAAATTATTGTACAGGATATTACTGTGCTGAAAGGAACGGGTTACGAGATACTTTCCACGAATCAAGGCTACATTATGCAGAAATCTCCGCTCAAAGAAAGAGTTTTCAAGGTTCGCCACACTACGGAAGAAACAGAAGATGAACTTTCTTGTATTGTCGCTCTCGGCGGCACCGTGGTTGATGTATTTGTATGGCATAAGGTGTACGGAAAAATAGAAGCGGCACTAAATATTTTTTCAAATCTCCATATCAAGCAGTTTCTTGAGGGCGTGAGAACGGGGCAGTCCACCGAGCTTATGCACATAACGGGAGGGTATCATTATCATACCGTACGTGCAGATAACGAAGCCACGCTTGACCGTATAGAAAACGCGCTTAACGAAAGACATTATATCGTTCCCGAAATATAAAAGGTGATACCTATGGATAAAGAACGATTTGAAAAGCAGTTGGCTTTTATTCTGGAAGCCGACAAAGAGAAAAATATATTTCGTCAGACACATATAAGCGGATATGTAAGGCGCGAAAACGACGCCGAGCACGCCTGGCATATGGCGATGATGCTCTATATTCTTAAAGAGTATTCCAACGAGGAATTCGACGTGGCAAAGGCTATGATGATGGCACTTATCCACGATATTGTGGAAATAGACGCAGGGGATACCTATGCTTATGATGCACAAGCTTTGGAAACTCAAAAAGAACGTGAGGAGCGAGCCGCCGATAGAATCTACGGTTTGCTGCCTGACGACCAGCGCGATGAGCTGCGCGCTTTGTTCGAGGAATTTGAAGCAGGAGAAACCGCAGAGGCTCGCTTTGCAAAAACTATGGATAATTTTCAGCCGCTTTTGCTCAACGATTCCAACGGCGGAGCCGATTGGCGAGAGCATAACGTAACAAAATCCAAGGTCGTTGGCAGACAACAAAAAAATATTCTCGGCTCAAAAGAAATATGGGAATATACAAGCGAACTTATAGATAAAAACGTAAAAAAAGGCAATATCAGAGATGAATAACAAAAAAGCCTGTAGCTTTTTATAGCTACAGGCTTTTTTACCTGCTTAAACCTTGCGCTTGTTTTGCTCATAATTTCGCCGAAGGTGACTTGGGTTCTGTTTTCTTTTTGCATTGCACAATTATATACCATAAAAGTATGGCAATAAAAGATACCGATTGAGCTATCGAAATTCTAACGACCATAAGCTCGTCAGCTCCCGTGTCGGATATGACGTGGAGCATATTTACGATGGTATTATTAACAAAGTGCTCGCCCATTGCCATATACAAATTTCCTGTAAGCTTCGTCATCATTGCAAATTTGAATCCTACCAAATAAGATGTAGTAATAAGCATTATCGAGTTACCTATGAATCCACCCATACTCATCGTACCGTCCAAATAGCTTCGAAGCGGTGACATAATGTGCCAAAGGCCGAACAAGACGGACGCAATAACAGCAGAGATAATAAAGGTATATTTGCTTTCAAGCAATTTTGGAAATAGCCCGCGGAATATGCCTTCCTCCATTATCACGTTGATTATGTTCCCGATAATACAAATCAAAAAGAAAATAAACGCGGTTTGATTGCCGATATTTCCATCGACAGAATACGCACTTACGTACAGATTAAGCTTGTCAAAACTCCCTCGAAACGTAAGAATTAAAATTTCAACAGAGTACGCAAGTATAAAGGTAACTATTCCGAAGCTCAGACCGAGCAGTAAATTGGGTAATGCTTTTTGTTTCCCAAACCCTACCTCGCTCAACTTAAAGCTGTAAATTTTAACAACGATGAAAAGAATAGCGATACCGAGCAACTTATGCACAAAGGCTTCTCCTAAGAAGGTTTGCTCTGTACGCAGTAGAAAATATTCTAATATGCGAAAAG
>JAFTOK010000164.1 GCA_017463815.1 Clostridia bacterium
ATTCTCTGCATAGCCCAAACAAAAATCTACTCGAAAATAGTCATCAAATAATCTCGAAATAAAATTCAACCAGTTTCTGGTTAAACATTAGTTCGACAAATGTAGGAATCCTAGTCTGTTTTGATGCTATGCAAAATGTTGTGGTTCAGCGAAAAAGGCTCTTTCAAGGTGGAGATGTTTGGAACACCTGTTTGCTCCACCTCTTGCTCCACCAAAGGCGGTCGTAAACCGCACTTTTTTGCACTTTTGGGGAAAATAAAAAATCCCGATTTTCGTTGAAAATCAGAATTTTACGTTGTTTTGCTTTTCTTTGCTGTGGTGCCACCAGAACTATTTAGCTAAGCCCCATTAAGCACCAAGTTATTTAATAAAAAAGAGTTACACACAAAATGCGCTGTCTATTTGCACCACGAAGAACCGCACAGCTTCAAACCGCCCACAGGAAAACGGGTGCAAAAACGGGTGCGCCCCTTACGGGCTTTCGAAGGTATTAAACTTTTCCATATTTTCAGCTTTAAGCTCGTCTACAATTTTTATATAAGGCTTCATAGCTTTATAGTCCTTATGCCCCGTCCATTCCATTATAACGGGCGCAGGAATACCAAGCCGAAGCGCATTAACAACAAAGGTACGCCGCCCGCAATGGGTAGTAAGTAGCTCCCACTTCGGGTGTATTTCTTCGTGGCGTTCATTACGAATAAAATAGACACGGCGGCAAGGTTCTACGATTTCGGCAGCCTTAGCCGCTTCTTTTAGCAGCCTATTAAAACCAGCGTTAGAGATTGGCGGAAGAGCCAGCCCGCGCGTGAACTTAACGCCCTTATACTTGTCAAGGATAAGAAGGGCGTATTTGTTTAGTTCTATTTGTAGGCTGTCGTTTGTTTTTTGGGTATATACGGAAATATAGGGCTTCCCGCCGTTTTCCTTGATATCAGCGCGGCGAAGCTTTGAAACGTCCGAATAGCGAAGCCCCGTAAAGCAGCAGAAGCAAAACACGTCACGAGCAAGCCCCAGCGTAGCGCGATTGCCGCCGAAGTCATAGTTTAAGAAGCTCATAAGCTCGTCCCACGTTAAGAAAATAATTTCTTTACCTTCCGCACCTTTTAGGCGGGGCTTGTATTGCTGGTGCAGTTCGCCCGAATAATAACCGTTTGTTCGCGCCCAGCGTAAGAACCAGCGCAGGAAGCTAAGGTACTTACTAACGCTGGAGTTCATTTGCCCCGCAGTTTGCAAGGATTTCGTAAAGCCTTCTAAGTCGTATTTTGTAAGATTGCTAAGGGATAGTTTGTTATTATAGGCGTACAGGTGCGCGCGCAGCGAACGGAACTTAGCGGCGGTAGTGTTCGCCCAGCTTGCGCCAGCTTCGCGCATAAATTGGTCGAAGACATCAAAGAAGGACGCGCCGCCGTTTTCTTCCTTCCTACCAGCAGCAACGTCGAAGGCGTTCTTAAATTCTTCGGCGTTCGGGGCGCGGTTCGCTTCGCGTTCAAAGTTACAGGCAACCTCTTCGGCGAGCGTAGAGAGTTCCAGCAGCCGCCTGTTTATTTCGCCCGACGTTTGGCGGAAACAGTTCTTTACGCCCGAACGGACACAGCCTAACGCTTTGTCCCATTTTTCGGGTTCTATAACGCAGCCCGAACGAACATCAACGCGAAGCCCAGCGTAAGAAACGCGCAGCAATATAGGACACGCGCCGTCAGCGTTCGGGCGGCTATATAGTTGAAAGCGTACTGAAACCTTCATTTCGTGGTCATTTTGCCCGCGCCCGTAATAAGCCAGCGCGCGGAAATTGAATAACGGGCGGTAAGGTAGAATAAAGCTTCTACTTCAATGTTCTTATAGCGCGAAGGCGAAGCTTCGCGGTTCGGGGTTACGCCGTAGGTTTTCCGCATTTCGCGGTAACGCGGCGCACTAAGCTCGTGCATATTATAGAACGCGTCGTAGGACGGTATTACTTCGCGGCTAACAAGGTATTCCAACGCTTGAAAGAAGCGACGGTTTACGCCTTCACTTATTGGCGAACAGCTTACAATAGTTCGGGGCATAAGTCGGCGGATTTGAGATTAGCAATAAAAGCCGCATAGAGTTCGGGCGAAACTTCGGCTGAGTCAGCCCCAGCCAAGTAAGCAGCTTCCAGCGCGTCAAAAACGGGGCGTGGCATAGCTAAGTAATACTTTGCATTACTATAATACGGGGTAACAGGTATTGCGTTCATTTTTTGCAGTTATTTTATGTAAATTCGGCGCGTGTCGCGTTATCTTTCCAAAGTGGTACATTTCCCCACCCAAACGGAGAAAACGCGCGTGTGCGCCTTATATTCGTTTTGCTTGTTTTGGGTTCGCCAACGCGGGACAAATACTAAAAAAGGTACGCGCCCGCGTGTGTGCTACTTCTTGTTAAATACTATTGGCGTATTATAAGCGACACCAGCGTAGAAGCGAGTAGCAGACTCAGCGCGGAAGGCGTAGGACTTTACAGGCAGTTCCGACTCCACGTTATAGAGGTGCAACGCGTCGCCCGACGGGGTAACGTAGTAGTAACAGGCGGGGGACGACTCGCCCCAAACAGCCCCTATCGTATAGCGTTCGCAAGTGCCACACGCTACAAAACTTTCCGTTTCTTTGCCTTGAAGGTAGTCATAAGCGTAGAAGGATTGCGGGGCGGGGAATTGCGACAGGAATACGAGAGAGTCCGAAGGAAACACCTCCATTGTAACCGAGCTTCCGCCCATATCGTAGCTAACCTTAACTTCGTTAGAAACCCAAGTGCCATTAAGAATGGTTAGGGCTTTTTGTTGAACGGCAGTATAGCCCGCGTTCGGGGCTAACGCTTCGTCGTCGTTGGAACAGGACGCAGTAGCCATCAGCAGCGCGCCGAGAAGCAAAAATTTTATAGCCTTCATTCTTTTAATAGTTTTGTAGCTTCGTCCATTTGGGCAAGCGTTTCGTTTATAGACTCATTGGCGAGATTTGCAGGAACAGCGTAAACGTAACGGGGAGCGTCGGGGTGCAGGATGCAGTACAGACGACGGGCGCGGGCGCGCTTATAGGCATCGTAACCGTACAGGCGTTCAATTTCCGAAGCTTCTAAGTCAATAGATATTTTCTCCATAACTAATATAATTTTCGTTTAGTACCCATAACTACCCGACAGCGGCACATTTGGCAGCGTCGCCCGTTGGGGCAGCTTCTTTTTTGATTTCGTTTGCCAGCGTTTCGATAGTACGCTGCTGGCTTAATACGGTTTCCGTAAGCTTTGTTATTTGTTCAAAGACTTCGCGGGGCATAGTAACAACGTCCCCGCCCGTAGAACTTGCGGGGGAATACGCGGGAATAACGTCGCCTAATAACATTTCGCCCCTACCCGTTTCCAACCATTCTATATTAACTTTCAGCGTTTCTGAAATTTTATTCAGAAAAACGTCGTTAGCTTTTTCCTTTCCGTTGATAATTCCCGAAAAATAGGGGGATTTATAGCCCAAATAGGCAGCCATATCGGACTTTCTATATATTCCGATTTTGATAAAAGCAGCCTTCAAAGCTTCGTTTAACCGTTCTAAGTCTACCATAAACGCGAAAAAATAGTTATTTTCTGAAAATAATTTCAGATTTGCTTGCGTGTCTGAAAATTATTTCAGACATTTGCACCTGTAAGTTTTACGCTTGCAAAGGTAAGCAATTTATTTGCACCCCGCAATGACGTAAACGCGCTAATTTGAAATAAACATTAAAAAACCAGCAAGTATGAAATATTCGACTACTACATACACAACAACAGAGATTAACCGCAACTTCCGTATTAAGGTAGCAGGAATAGACGGAAACGGCAACCGTATAAACACCCTTGTAGGCGTAAGCAGACTTATAAAACTGATAGGGGAAGACCTATTTAACAAGTTTGTAAAACGCGCCTTTGATTGTATGCTGGACGTTTGCGTATGCAAGCTTCGCAGAGGGTTAAAAGTAAGCTTCTATAACAAGTAATAAACCACCTAAATAACAAACAGTATGGGAACAATTAACGACGACAAAGGCTGTAGCGTTTGCACAGCGGGAAAAGAGAATTACACTAACTACACTTCGCGCGTAGGACGTAAGCCATTAAAGATGGTGCAGTACGATTACAGGCACACCGACGGCGAACTATTTAGCTGCGTTGGCAGAACCTTAGAAGCTTGCAGATTGAAGCGAGACGCGTGGTTAGAACGTAAGGGCGTAACACTTTAACAGAACGGCATTATGAAGGATTACGAGAGCATAAAAGCAAAGCTGTTGAAGTTGCATACATTGGCAGAGCGCGGCGAGCAGGGCGAAGCAGCCAACGCCCTACGCCTTCTAAATAGATTGCTTGAAAAGTACGGCTTAACCATTGAAGATGTCGTAGGCGAGCAGGAAAAGACAAAGCGTTACACCTTTAAGGCTACAACAGAGTGGCAAAGAAAGCTGCTTTTCCAAGTCTACGCTTGCGTAAAAAGTTGCAGCAAGGTTACTTATTGGCACTATAAAAACGAATATGATTTTGAACTAACAGCTTTTGAGTACGCCGAAATTTGCAATATGTACGAGTGGCACAAAAAGCAATTAGGGAAGGAAATAAAACAGACTATTCCCGATTTAACGGAAGCCTACATATACAAGCACAATATATCCAACAGGGACGATGAAGGCAGCGACGAAATAAAGCCTTTGACGGCAGAGGATATAAAAAGGCTTGCGCGAATATTAGCAATGGCGGACACCTTAGAAGATACAACGTATAGAAAGCAGTTAGAAAACAAGTAATAACCCAAATAACAGACAATATGGAAAAGTTGATTTTGACAAAAACCGCAAAAGGCAAGAAGTTTATTTACGAAGTAAAGAACGAAACAGGAGAGATAAAAGCGAAGCGCATATCGGCACGCGATTACGTTGCTTGCACAGCAGACGGAAATATGTTTTTCGGACGACGCGACCTAATAGGCAAGGGCGAACACGGGCGACAGCTTACGATGTACCGTAAGGGAAGCGTAAACAGCAAAGAAAGCGAAGCCTACCGTAAGAGCTGTTTGGCAGCAGTAAGGGTATTAGAAAATATAGCGTATTTGGTTGAGTAAGACACCAACCACTATATAGAAGCCAGCGGAAGGCGAACCCCGCCTGTAAAGGCTATAAACCGATGATTGCAGGGAACAAGACCGCACAGCGGCGGCGAACCGATTTAGAGGAAGGTCGGGGACGTAGGGCAGCGAAAGCCTACCGCCGCACTATTCGAAACTTTAATTTTTTGAGAAATGGCAAAACAAGCAAAAAAAGGATTTGAAAAGGGGCTGAACCTTGTAAAATTCGGCGATTACAAAGCCGTAGTAGCCGAGCTTTACACCGCGCTGGGCATTAACAACCGCACCAGCTTCGCAGCCTACAAACGCGGTGCTATTGAATTGAAGGTAGCACAGGCGACAGCGATAGAAGGCGTATTCGCCAAGTACGGAATTTCTAAAACGCAAATTTGGGGGTAATGAAACTGAACGCAGAACTAACAGGACGCGAAACCCAAGTAGCCGAATTATTGGCGTGGGGAGTAAGCAAGAAAGAAATAGCCGACCGCCTTTGTATTGCAGAACGCACGGTAGAGAACCACGCGCGCAGCATATACGAGAAGACGGGAGTACAGAAGGCGACAGAACTTAGCGTATGGTGGTTTTGCAAGAAGTGTGGAGTACCCGCAGACCTCGACCCGTTGAAGCGGGCATTTATAGCAATACTTCTGCTTATTACCATTCTTCCGCGCGAGTTGAGCGGTAATGGCGATGTTTTCCGCATTGGCAGAACCGTAAGAATAACCCGCGTAGTAAGACGCAGAAACGAGAGTAACGAAGATTTAATAAACCCATTTGAATAACAGCTATGATTAAGAAATTTTTAAGCAAGTATTTAGGCGAAGACTTTATGCGCTTGCAGCTCCGCGAAAAAATAGTTTGGATTTGGCTTGTAGTAAGCTTTTGCCTTCTGTTGGCTGTAGACTACGACCATACGCCGTTTATTTCGTCGTTTTGCGTAATACTAAACTTCGGCATTTCGACGACAGTAGCAAAAAAGGTACTTCCCGAAGATTGGGGAAAGGAAGATAACGAACTATAAACAACACAGCTATGAACGGACAACAGACATACAACCGCGACACCTTCATCGTACAGATGACATTAGGCGAGCTTTTGGACGCGATAGACGCACATTTAGCGGGAGCGTTCCAACGGGTAGAGCCGCAAGCCGCCAGCGAGGGCGAAGGTTATGTTTACGGTATAATTGGACTTGCAAACGTATTGGGCTGCAGCCGTAACACCGCCCAGCGCATAAAGAGCAGCGGCGTGATTGATAAGGCAATAACCCAAATAGGTAGAGTAATAGCCATAGACGTGAAGAAGGCTATGCAGCTTATACAGGAAAGTGACGAGCAACGCAAGACATTTAAGAACCCGCGCCGCCGCACGACAAAGAAGAGTAAATAACCCATAAATAACAAACAATATGAGTAACCAAGTAAAGATTAAGGAACTTAGCCTAACCAACTTTAAGGGCGTTAGGCAGCTAACGGTCAAGTTCAACGACCAAGTAACAACCATCAGCGGACGCAACGCCAGCGGTAAAACCACTATTATGGACGCGTTTACGTGGCTTCTATTCGGCAAGGATAGCAAAGGCGATAGCGACACGAAGTTTGCTATTAAAACCACCGACAGCGAGGGTAACGTTATCCACGACTTAGACCACGAAGTAACGGGCGTTCTTGAAGTAACCGACACCAGCACAGGCGAACAAAGAACGGTAGTTCTACGCCGCGTTTACCTCGAAGAATGGAAAGTGCCACAGGGCGAAACGGAACGCGTTCTAAAAGGACACCATACCGACTATTACATTAACGACGTGCCGATGAAGACAAAGGCGGAGTACGACAAGCGTGTAAACGAGATTATACCCGAAAACGTATTCCGTATGATTACAAACCCCGAATACTTTTTAGGGCTTCATTGGAAGGAACAGCGCGAAATGCTGCTTTCGATAGCGGGCGGCGTAACGCTTGACGAGCTTACAGCCAATAACGCCAGCTTCGCCGAGCTTATAGCTAAGATGGAAGGCAAGCCAACAGAGGACTACAAGCGCGAAATAGCCGCTAAGATAGCGAAAGTAAAAGCAGAGCTTAGCAAGATACCGACCCGCAAGGATGAAGTAGCCCGCGCAACGCCCGCCGCACCTGACTATGCAGAACTTGAAGCTAAGAAGGCGGGGTTAGAAATCCAATTAGACTATATAGACAGGGCGGCAGCTTCCAACGCCGAAGCTATGCGTATAGCCTACGAAGAAGCGGCGAAGATACAGACCAAAATAGGCGAATGCCGAACCAAGCAAAGCCGCATACTTGCAGACGCGCAGAGCCAGCAAGTGGCACAAGTACAACAGGCGAACGCACGCTATAACGAATTAGCATTACAGCTCCAGCAAGCAGAAGGAGAAGCGAAAGTAGCAGCCAGCAAGTACGAGAACGAAAAGCGTAGCGTAACCTTCACTTTGGAAGAAGCGCAGCGCAGCGTACACAA
>JAFTOK010000165.1 GCA_017463815.1 Clostridia bacterium
AAAATTATTTTTGTCAGAGAGCAGTTACCTGCCCTCTGACAAAAGGTTAAACAGTATTATACCTATTTATTTCAGAAACTAAGACTAAAATTAGTCGATGATTTCGGAAACAACGCCGGAACCAACTGTTCTGCCGCCTTCACGGATAGCGAAGCGGAGGTTCTGGTCGATAGCGATAGGTGTGATAAGTTCAACAACGATTTCGATGTTGTCGCCGGGGCGAGCCATTTCTACATCAGCAGCGAGTGTGATTGTACCTGTAACGTCTGTTGTTCTGAAGTAGAACTGAGGACGGTAGCCTGTGAAGAAGGGTTTCTTACGGCCGCCTTCTTTTTCAGTAAGAACGTAAACCTGGCCTTTGAATTTTGTGTGGGGGTGGATGGAGCCGGGTTTGCAGAGAACCTGACCTCTTTCGATTTCTTTCTTATCGATACCACGGAGGAGAAGACCTACGTTGTCACCAGCTTCAGCCTGGTCGAGAAGTTTGTGGAACATTTCAACGCCTGTAACTGTTGTTGTCTTCTTTTCGTCTGTAAGACCAACGAGTTCAACAACGTCACCAACTTTAACTGTACCGCTTTCTACACGACCTGTAGCAACTGTACCACGGCCGGAGATAGAGAATACGTCTTCTACAGGCATAAGGAATGCCTGGTCAGCTTTTCTTTCGGGAGTAGGAATGTATTCGTCAACAGCGTCCATAAGTTCTTTGATGCAAGCGTATTCGGGAGCATCGGGGTCGTTGCTTGCGCATTCGAGAGCTACACGAGCGGAACCCTGGATAACGGGTGTGTCATCTCCGGGGAAGTCGTACTGGTTGAGAAGGTCGCGAACGTCCATATCAACGAGTTCGAGAAGTTCTTCGTCGTCAACGATATCGCATTTGTTAAGGAATACTACGATAGCGGGAACGCCTACCTGGTGAGCAAGAAGAACGTGCTCACGTGTCTGCTGAAGGGGACCGTCGGAAGCAGCAACAACGAGGATACCGCCGTCCATCTGAGCAGCACCTGTAATCATGTTTTTAACGTAGTCTGCGTGTCCGGGGCAGTCAACGTGTGCGTAGTGACGATTAGCTGTTTCGTATTCTACGTGTCTTGTGTTGATTGTGATACCACGAGCTCTTTCTTCGGGAGCGTTGTCAATCTGGTCGTAAGCGAGGAATTCGCCGCCGTTTACGATAGAGAGATATTTTGTGATAGCAGCTGTAAGAGTTGTTTTACCGTGGTCAACGTGACCGATAGTACCAATGTTAACATGGGGTTTTGTTCTTTCAAATTTAGCCTTTGCCATTGGAAAAATCCTCCTTAATATTTTACGGAAATTTCTGTTTCCGTTAATTTTTATTTTAAATTTAATTTATTTTTCCGGGGCTTGCTTGATTTTTTCGGCAAGTCCCGATAAGTTAAGCAAAATTATTTGCTTGCTCTGCCGGCGATAATATCGTCTGCAATGCTCTTCGGAACCTGTTCGAAGTGGCTGGGTTCCATAGAGTACTGACCACGGCCCTGTGTTCTGGAACGAAGTTCTGTTGCATAACCGAACATATTACCAAGAGGAACAATCGCCGTAATCTGCTGTGCACCTGCTACGGGTTCCATAGACTGGATCTGACCGCGGCGGGAGTTGATGTCGCCCATAACGTCGCCCATATAGTCATCGGGAGTTATAACGACAACCTTCATAACGGGTTCAAGGATAACGGGGTTAGCTTTTCTCATAGCGTTCTTGAATGCCATAGAGCCGGCAATCTTAAATGCCATTTCAGAAGAGTCAACTTCGTGGTAAGAACCGTCGAAGAGTGTAACTTTAACGTCAACAACGTTGTAACCTGCGAGTACACCTGTCTGCATAGCGCCCTGGATACCTGCATCAACAGCGGGGATATATTCTTTCGGAATGCTACCACCGGAAATCTGGTTGATGAATTCGTAGCCTTTGCCGGCTTCGTTGGGTTCAACGGTAATCTTAACGTGACCGTACTGACCTTTACCACCGGACTGACGTGCATACTTGCAGTCTTCGTTAACGGATTTTGTGATTGTTTCTTTGTAGGAAACCTGAGGTTTACCTACGTTAGCTTCAACTTTGAATTCACGGAGAAGTCTGTCTACGATGATTTCAAGGTGAAGCTCGCCCATACCGGCGATGATTGTCTGACCTGTTTCTTCGTCTGTATATGTCTTGAACGTGGGGTCTTCTTCAGCAAGTTTAGCGAGTGCGATACCCATCTTTTCCTGGCTGGCTTTGGACTTAGGTTCAATAGCAACTTTGATAACGGGTTCAGGGAATTCCATAGATTCGAGGATAATGGGGTGGTTTTCGTCGCAGAGTGTATCACCTGTCGTTGTGTTCTTTGTACCAACAATCGCAGCGATATCACCGGAGTAAACTACGTCAATATCCTGTCTGGAGTTAGCGTGCATCTGAAGGATTCTACCGAATCTTTCACGTGCGCGTTTTTCGGGGTTATATGCCGTTTCACCTGCGTTGATAACACCGGAGTATACGCGGAAGAAGCAGAGCTTACCAACGAAGGGGTCTGTTGCAATCTTGAATGCAAGAGCTGCAAAAGGCTCGCTGTCGGATGTAGGTCTTTCTTCTTCTTCGCCCGTGTCGGGGTTGATACCCTTGATGTTGGGAACGTCTGTAGGTGCGGGCATATAGTCGATTACAGCGTCAAGAAGTTTCTGAACGCCTTTGTTTTTATAGGATGTACCGCAGCATACGGGAACGAGCTTGTTCTCGATTGTAGCTTTACGGATAGCAGCCTTGAGTTCGTCAACAGTGATTTCTTCACCCTCGCAGTATTTGAGGAAGAGGTCTTCGTCTGTTTCAGCAACGGATTCGATGAGTTCCTGATGATATTTTTCCGCATCGTCCATCATATCAGCGGGAATGGGTTCAGTTCTCATATCTTTACCCATATCATCGTAGTAAATGTCAGCTTCCATATTTACAAGGTCGATGATACCACGGAAAGTATCTTCCTTGCCGATAGGCAACTGGATTACAAGGGGATGTGTTTTGAGTCTGTCTTTCATCATCTGAACAACACGGTAGAAGTTTGCACCTGTGATGTCCATTTTGTTAACGTAAGCCATTCTCGGAACGCCGTATTTGTCGGCCTGGCGCCATACTGTTTCAGACTGGGGTTCAACACCGCCTTTAGCACAGAATACTGTTACAGAACCGTCAAGTACACGGAGAGAACGTTCAACTTCTACTGTGAAGTCAACGTGTCCGGGCGTGTCGATGATGTTGATACGGTTGCCTTTCCAGAAGCAAGTCGTAGCGGCAGAAGTAATTGTAATACCTCTTTCCTGTTCCTGTTCCATCCAGTCCATCGTAGCAGAACCATCGTGTGTTTCACCGATTTTGTGTGTCTTACCGGTGTAGAACAAAATACGTTCTGTTGTGGTTGTTTTACCCGCATCTATGTGAGCCATAATACCGATATTACGCGTTAATTCAAGCGGATATTCTCTTGCCATAATTAAAGCTCCTTATAATATGCGTTAATTTGTTTGTAATTTCAAACGGCGAATTCCGCTTAAAATCAATATCTGTAATGAGCGAAAGCTTTGTT
>JAFTOK010000166.1 GCA_017463815.1 Clostridia bacterium
AAGAGGCTGTTGAAGATTCTACAGACATTATACAAGTAAAAATAAAGTACCCCACTATTAAATTAGATAGTAAATATAAAGATACTGAAATTTGGGAATGCGAAATAACAGATATTTTGAAAGAGCATCCTGATATTGGGGGGAGAGGAAAAGCCGAAATCGGAAAAATGGTGGACGTTAAGTTCTTTGCTGACATTGTTATTCCCGAAAAAGAATATATTGTGTTATGCGACCGAAGCGGTGGTGCATATATGTATACGTTCACGACCAAAGACAGCCTGCGTCCCGTTTCCGAAAAAGCAGAAATTAAAAGTTATATCGACTAAACAAGCAAGGGGCGGGTTTTCCGCCCCGTTTTTTGTGAGATGTCGCGCCTATATATTACAAAAATGTAAACTTATCCCGTGCCGTATTGAAAAGGCGTGGAAAGCGTGTTATAATTAAAGTACAGTTAAGGTTAACTGACGGAGGAATAATATTATGAAAAAAATACTTGCAATTTTACTTATTATTTCGACAGTTTTATCTTTTGCATCGTGTGGTAATGTTTCTAATAATAATTCGAGTAAGGTAGAGTTTTCTAGCGCTTGGAGCCATCCTCTTCAAGGAGGTTATGGTGATACATACGCATATGCAACGTTTGAAAAATATTGTTCCGAGGTGACAGATGTAGTTGTAGCGACTTTTGTTTCTTCAAATTCTTTTGGAAAAGACCACATAAAATATACTTTTCAAGTTAACGAAGCCATTTTAGGCGATGCTGCAGGAGCAATAGAAGTTATCGTTCCAAAGCTATCGGGAAATGTTGTTACATATGGCGGTAGGAATGTGAACTTTTTGGAGAGCCGCATAAACGCTGTTGTCGGCAATGAATACCTATTGGCTTTAAACAAATTTGCAGATATATACAGTAATCCAAATGTGTATTACAATTGGTCTTATGCAACGGCTATAAATCTCGACAATATATCGAGTAGCGAAATGTATAATGAATCGTTAGCTTTGCATACGACTGCTTTGCATACGGCAGGCATCGACATAAATACCTGCACGCGCGAAGAAATTATTGAATATGTGCGTGGACTTACGAAAGATAATAGTACAAAAGGAAATATTTCCACAGCTAATACTTTGGAAGAAATTGTTGCAGATGCTTCTGCGGTGTTTCATATTAAGGTTTGCGAGCTTGTCAAAGAAGTAGACGGCGATTTGAAGCATACGGAAATTTGGGATTGCCAAATTATAGACACGTTGAAAGGCGAAGTTTCCGCGGATATAGGTCTAGTATGGGTAATATTCTTTGCCGACACTGTTGAAGCGGGTGATGAATATATAGTTGCCGTTAATGGTATAGATAGTGATACGTTCTATAGCTTTGTGACCAAAGACAGCCTGCGCCCCGTTTCCGAAAAGGCAGAAATTAAAGGTTATATCGACTAAACAAGCAAGGGGCGGTTTTTCCGCCCCGTAAAAATGTAAAAAATCTTTGCAAAAACCCCTTGACAAAGCGATTTTGCGGTGATATAATATACGGGTAAAAACAAAGAAGGACGTATCTCCGTTCTCACCTGGCCGCAAAAGGCGAGCTTAGGTTAATAGAAATGTGAACTTTACCCGAGCTATAAAACTGTAATTGGGTTGATTATGTCATATCTATGCGGAGAGCCTTCGTTTGGCTTTCCGTATTTTATTTTTGTTATGGAGGTGCTTACCATTAGCACGAAAGAGAATCTTATCAACGAGGAAATAAAACTTCCCGAAGTTCGCGTTGTTGCAGACAACGGCGAAATGCTCGGAGTTTTCAAAATTGCAAAGGCGCTTGAGCTCGCTTCCGAAAAGGACCTCGACCTTGTCCTTATCTCCCCGCAGGCTGTACCGCCCGTTTGCAAAATTATGGACTATGGCAAATTCTGCTTTGAAAAAGAGAAGCGCGCAAAAGAAGCGAAGAAAAAACAGCAGGTTGTCGATATTAAAGAAATTCAGCTTTCCTGCACAATCGGCGAGCACGATTTCCAGACAAAGCTCAACCACGCACACCGTTTCCTCAAAGGTGGCGACAAGGTTAAGGTTGTCGTTAGATTCCGCGGCAGAGAAATGCGCCACACAGAACTCGGCGCAGAAATCCTCGCAAAATTCGAAAAGGGTTGCGAAGGCATCGGCGCGGCAGAGAAAAAAGCAGTTCTTGACGGACGTAATATGACAATGTTCATTTCGCCCGTGAAACAATAAAATTTTAGTAAAACTTGAAAGGAATATAAAGTTATGCCGAAGATTAAAACACACAAGGCTACATCTAAAAGATTTTCCACAACAAAGAGTGGCAAAGTAAAACT
>JAFTOK010000167.1 GCA_017463815.1 Clostridia bacterium
CAAGACCTCGCTTATAGTGGGGCCGATTGTGGCGGCGTGCGGCGGCGTTTTCGCAAAAATGTCGGGCAGAGGCCTTGGGCATACGGGCGGTACGGTGGATAAGCTCGAAGCCGTCGCGGGATACCGCACGAGCCTCACGGGCGAGGAATTTTTCGCGCAGGCAGAGCGCACGGGTATCGCCCTCATCGGGCAGACGGGAAACCTCACCCCTGCGGACAAAAAGCTCTACGCCCTGCGCGACGTTACGGAAACTGTGGACAGCATACCGCTTATAGTTTCCAGCATTATGAGCAAAAAAATAGCGGCGGGCGCGCACAATATCGTGCTGGACGTTAAGTGCGGAAGCGGCGCTTTTATGAAGGACGAAAAAAGCGCGCGCACTCTGGCGCAGAAGATGGTGGATATAGGCAAGGTCTGCGGGCGCAATATGGCGGCGGTGATAACTGATATGGACGTGCCGCTCGGCTATACCGTGGGTAACGCTCTGGAGGTGCGCGAGGCACTCGATGTGCTCGGCGGCAAAGACGTGGCAGACCTGCGTGAAATCTGCCTTGTACTTTCCGCAGAGCTTATAGCTATGTCCTGCGGAATGGGCGCGCAAGAGGCGAGAAAAGCGGCGGAAAACGCGCTGACAAGCGGTGCGGCGTACGCCAAGGCGAAAGAATGGTTTTCCGCGCAGGGCGGCGACATAGAAGCGGTGCTTCCCGAGGCTGGAATAAAGCACGAAATATACGCCGAAAAAACGGGTTATATTTCGCATATGGATGCCGAGAAAATAGGCAGAGCGGCGTGCGAGCTCGGCGCGGGCAGAAAAATGAAAGAGGACGAAATAGACCTTGCCGCAGGGCTTGTTTTGCGCAAAAAAACGGGCGATTTCGTGCGCGAGGGCGAGACGCTTTGCGTACTGCATACATCGTGCGAAGAAAAGCTTGCGGCGGCAGAGGAAATGTTCCGTGCCGCGCTTGAATTTTCCGCCGAAAAGCCGGAGGAAAAGAAACTTATTATTGGCATAGTGAGGTGATTTTTATGGAAAACAAAACGGATGTTAAAGAAATACTGTGGAAAAGCAGAACAACGTATGAAAAATTGCTGCTCATAATCGGCACGGTGTGCGGCCTGGGCGTGATTGTTTTCGGCGTGCTGAGCCTTTTCGGTGCGTTTGAAAACGCGCTTACATACGCGGAAATTTTGCTCGGCGTGCTTATGCTGGTGCAAGGCTTGCAAAACGCGAAAAGAAGCAAGGTCACGGCGGTTGTGAGTTTTGTTGCGGCGGCGTTTATATTTGCCGTTGCAGTGTTTATTTTGCTTGCGTGAGGTATGACGATGGCAGAATACATAGATATACACAGCAAGGGCAATGGTGCGCCCGAGGGATTTGAGGAAATATCGAAAAAGCTTTCAAACTTCTACCCGCACGCGTTCACGTTTGACGGCGTGGAGTGCGCGAGTATGGAGGGCTTTTTGCAGTCGCTCAAGTACGTCTGCCCGAAGAAGCAAAGAGAAGTTTGCGCGCTTTCGGGCAAGACGGCGAAAGAAGCGGGCGGAAACAAAATTCTCTGGAAACTTATGCACGAAGCGTTCTGGCAGGGAAAAAGGTATAAAAGGCTCGCACCCGAATACCGCGCGCTCGTGCTTCGCGCATACCGTGCGATGTACGCGCAGAATGCGGAGTTTCGTGAGGCGCTTGTATCTTCGCGCGGCAAAAAACTTTGCCACAGCATAGGAAACCCCAACCCGAAAAAGACGATTCTTACGGAGCGGGAATTTATTTGCTGCCTTTATAAGGTGAGGGGCAAAGCGGAGTAGGTTACGGGGACCGTACCGAAAAGCAAAATCACGCTGTGATTTTCTCGGGAGGCGCAACGCCTCCCCTACGGGGCTTTAAAAATTTAATTTAAAAATTTAATTTATACGAAGAAAAAAATCAAATTTCCTATTGCAAAATCGAAAATGATATGTTATAATCCAATAGTAACTACGAAAAGTTGCATAAATAAGCGAGATATAAAATCAGGCCATACCGGCCGGGGAGCCAGCGGTGCCTTGTACCTGCAATCCGCTACAGCAGGGGTGATTTCCAATTACAAGGGCTGTGTTTGTGTGGTCGAGCCGCGCACACTCTCCGTGATGACGGATGGGTCCTACGCAACAGACGGTTGTGAACTATGTCAGGTGGGGAACCAAGCAGCATTAAGCAATTTAGTTTGTGTGCCGTGGGTCAGCCTGTCCCGAACGGGGAATGCGCAGAGCGCACATAAATTCAGTTCGAATTTTTGGTGTATGGTCTGATTTTGTATCTCGCTAAAATTATATTTTTTTGTATTTGGGAGGCAGAAATATGCATCAGGCGCTTTACAGAAAATGGCGCCCGAAAACTTTTGCAGACGTTATGGGGCAGGACCATATAACGTCTGTGCTGAAAAGCGAGGTTTCTTCGGGCAAAATAACGCACGCATATATTTTCTGCGGCCCGAGAGGCACGGGTAAAACGACGTGTGCAAAAATCATTTCCCGTGCGGTTAACTGCGAAAGCCCCGTGGGCGGCAACCCCTGCGGCAAATGCGCCGCCTGCCGCGCCATAGAAGAGGGCAGAGCCACGGACGTTATAGAAATGGACGCGGCAAGCAACAACGGTGTTGACAACGTGCGTGATATACGCGACGGCGTGGCGTACAGCCCCGCAGAACTCAAATACAAAGTTTACATCATAGATGAAGTTCATATGCTTTCCACGGCGGCGTTCAACGCGCTTCTCAAAACGCTGGAAGAACCGCCCGAATACGTTATTTTCATACTTGCTACAACAGAAATAAATAAAATCCCCGCCACGGTGCTTTCACGCTGCCAGCGTTTCGATTTCCACAGGGTTTCCGAGGAAGTTATAGCAAAACGCTTGCGCACGGTTTGCGAGGGCGAGGGAATAGATGCAGATGACGGCGCACTTTCGCTTATTGCCGACCTTGCAGGCGGCGCCTTCCGCGATGCGCTCAATATGCTCGAATATTGCTCGGGCACGGGCGAAAAAATTACGGAAAAGAGCGCGAGCGACCTGCTCGGCGCAAGCTCGGCAGAGCTCCTTTGCCGTGTGGCAACGCAGATTGCCGCGCGCGACGTTTCCGCCGTGCTTTCCACGGTGGCGGATATTTCCGCTTCCTCGCGCGATATCGCCGTTTTTTGGCGCGAGCTTGTGGGCTTTTTCCGCAATATGCTCGTTTACTCCAGCACGCGCGGTGCTATGAAAAACGATAAATTCACAGCCTACGCGAGCAAAAATTTTACCGTGCCGAGAATAATGCAGGTGCTCGGTATCTTCTGCTCGGCAGAGGAAAATATGCTTCGCACCCCCGCGAGCGCCCGCCTTTTTGCGGAAATGGCGCTTGTGCGCGTTTGCGACGAAACACTCGACACTGATGTGGATGCGCTCCTTGCGAGAATGGCGGCGCTGGAAGAAAAGGTTTCCTCGCTTGCCGCGGGCGGCGTTACGGTGCGCCCCGCGCCCGCAGAACCCGTACCCGCAGAGGAGATTCCTCTACCGGATGAGGGCGAAATTCCCGTTCCCGATGAAGCACCGCCCGTTTTCGAGGAGATGACGGCGCAGGTTGTGCCCGCCGCACCGAAAGCGGTTGTGCCGAAGCCCAAAACGGTAACAGCGCCCGTGCCTGTACCGGAAAAGAAAAAAGCGGGCAGAGCCATCGGCTTGCGCGGGTTTGCCGACGTTGTGAAAAAACTTGAGGCGAGCGAGCCTTCGCTTGCTTCGTTTATGATAGGTTCTACGGCGGTAGACAGGGACGGCAAGCTTTATATAAACCTCGATAACGATTTTGCGGCGCATTTCGTTGCCGACGAGGGCAGAAAAGCCGTAGTTTCGCAGACAATCGCAGAGGTTTTGGGCAAAAATTACGCCCCGAATATGATTTTTCCCGTTTGCCCCGACGAAGAGGAAGAACACGACGCCGTGGACGAGCTGATGTGATTTTAAGTAAATAATTTTGTTTTAAATATAAAAGTACAAAGGAGATTTCAAGAAAATGAAAGCGAGAATTCCGAAAGGTCCTTCTATGAACGATATGCTCAAGCAGGCACAGAAAATGCAGGAGGATATGGCGAACCTCCAGGCAGAGCTTGAAGAGCGCGAATATGATATTTCCGCGGGCGGCGGCGCTGTAAACCTCAAAATCAACGGCAAGAAGCAGATTTTGGAGCTTAATATCGCCCCCGAAATCGTAGACCCCGACGACGTGGAAACTCTTTCTGACATCATCATTGCCGCTGTGAACGAAGGTATTTCCAAGGTGGAAAAGGTTTCCGAACAGGAAATGGCAAAGGTAACGGGCGGTATGGGTATGGGAATGCCCGGTATGCCGTTCTGAGCGGAAAAACAGAGGGTGTAGATGGAATACGTTCTTCCGTTACAAAGACTTATTGAAAAATTCTGCACGCTGCGCGGTGTCGGCTATAAAACCGCCGTGCGCTATGCTTTCTCTGTGCTCGATATGAGCGAGGAAGACGCGGCAGAGTTTGCCGAGGCACTTATTTCCGCGAAGCGCGATATTTGCCCCTGCAACGTATGCGGCAACCTTTCCGAGGGCGGAACTTGCTCCGTTTGTTCGGACAGCGCGCGAGATGGCAGCGTTATCTGCGTTGTGGAGGATTCCCGCGCGGTTATGGCGATTGAAAAAGTTAAGGAATTCCGCGGGCTTTACCACGTGCTGGGCGGCGTTATTTCGCCTATGGACAATATCGGGCCCGACGAGCTCCGCATAAAGGAACTGCTTGCCCGTATAAATAATGGTGAGGTGCGCGAAATTATCATAGCCACAAACCCGAACATAGAGGGCGAAACCACGGCTATGTACCTTTCAAAGCTGGTGGCCCCCTTGGGAATAAAGGTGACACGCCTTGCATACGGCGTGCCTGTTGGTGCAGACCTTGAATATGCCGACGAAATGACGCTTATGCGCGCACTCGACGGCAGACGACAGATTTGAAAACGAAAAAAGACCTCAAAAGAGGTCTTTTTTACGTCAAAAGTGCTCCGCACTTTTGTTTCTTAAAACTTTTTCTTTTTGAAAGAAAAAGTTTTAAGAAACAAAAATCGTTTGCACGATTTTTGAAATAATTATATTCGCTTTTCTTGGTTACAAGAAAAGCTCTAAAAGAATAAAAACCTTGCA
>JAFTOK010000168.1 GCA_017463815.1 Clostridia bacterium
CGTGCTCTGCACAGGGCACAACAACTACGGTCAATGCAACGTGGAGGATTGGGAAAACGTTATGGCCGTCACGGCGGGCTCTTACCATACGGTAGCGCTCTTCCGCAACGGCACGTGCGACGCCGTTGGCTACAACGGCAACAACCAATGCAACGTCGGCAGATGGAGTACGATATGCAGCATCTCCGCAGGCGTGGCTCACACGGTTGGTTTGCGCCTGGACGGCACTTGCGTTGCCACAGGCGACAATACATACGGTCAATGCAACGTGGAAAATTGGCACGATATAGTGGCGATTTCCGCATCGAATAACTACACGGTAGGCTTGCGTTCCGACGGCACGGTTTGCGCTGTGGGCATAAACATAGACGGCGAAGGCGGCGCAGAGCATTGGTCAGGCATCGCAGATATCGCCGCAGGCAGGCTGCATATAGTGGGCTTGCGTAAAAACGGCTGCTGCGTGGCTATGGGCAATAACGCCAACGGCCAATGCGAGGTCGGCAGATGGAGCGGCATACGCGCCATCGCGGCGGGTAACTACCACACCGTAGGCCTCTGCAAAGACGGCACCTGCATCGCCACAGGCTACAACGGCTACGGCCAATGCAACGTGCAAAAATGGACGGGTATACGCGCCATCGCGGCGGGCAGAAACCACACCGTAGCGCTCAACAAATACGGCAAAGTTCTCGCGGCGGGCGACAACACAAACGCGCAATGCGAAACGGCAGATTTCGATGAAATAAGAATAGCTGAATAAAACAAAAAAGCACTCTTTCGAGTGCTTTTTTAGTTGTCAAAGTCAAATTTTTTATACAGCTGTGGGCGCAAGAAGCGTAAACGGGAAAACGGGTATATTGCGCAAAACCCAATATGCTATTATTACAGCAACCACCGCTATGCCAACCCATTTGTTCCGTATTTCGGGGAACGGCAAAACGTCTTTGCCAAAGACAAAGCCGAGGTACAACTTCGCGACGTAATATGCCAAAAACGGCAGAGAAATGAACATAAGCGGCTGGTAGCGGAACGCGGCGTAAAAATCAAGGTGCAAAATGGCGAGCATACACCTGCCCGAGCCGCACCCCGCACAATAAAGCCCCGTTACCTCATAAAAAATACAAGGCGGCGTTTTGCCCAAAAGGAAGAAAACTGCTGCTATAAGCAAAGCTCCTGCGGGAACTCCTATACCTACAAGCAAGCGCAAGGATTTGTTTTTATACAAGCTTTCCATATAAGATTCCTTTCACAAAAAGGGGTAAGTATACAAAAATCCCGCAAAGCGGGATTTTTCTTTAAATTTACATTGCGCCCATTGCGCCAACCATAGCCATAACTACTACAAATACTATGTAGAGAACGATTACTACTGCGCCGCCGATTGTACCGATAAGGTTGCAAGTTTTAGCTGTTTTGAGTTTCTTTGCTTCTTCTTCAGCTGTGGGAGCATCTTTAGCGATAACAGTAAAGATGAGCGCCGCGATGCCGAGGGGTGTGCAGCAAACGAGAAGGTTGATAATAGCCCAAACAAGCTGAGCTACGTTAAGGTTGCCGGAAGCTTTTTCGGGTGCGGGAGCAGCCTCAACTTCCTGAACGGGAATTTCTACTTCGGGTGTAACGTTTTCTACGGGCGCCTGTTCTGCCTGAGCTGTGCCGCAGGAAGGGCAGAATTTCGCATTTTCTTCGAGCTGAGCGCCGCAATTTTTGCAAAATGCCATAATAAAAATCTCCTTTTTATATATTTTTAAATATTTTGATAAAGAACCGAGCTAATAAAGTTATTATACAAATATATTACCCTTTTGTCAATATAATTCCGCAAAAAAAGTCGAACGTGCTCGCAAAACAGCTATTTTTCGGGCGTATATTGGTATGCTATGCGTTCGCTGCCGTTTTCCACGTGAATTATGCCGCAGGGCACAAAACCGTTTTTGGCGAGCATATTTTGCATCGTCACGTTGTCCTTATGCGTGTCGGCGCGCACGTTTTCGCTGTGTGCCTTGCAGAAATCCAGCGCCGCCTTGCCTATGCCGCGCACCTCGCCGTCGCTTGCCATACGGTGCATAACGTTATACGGCCGATTGTCTGGCCACGCGCCTTGCTCTATAACGGCATAAGTCGGGTCTGCCCCCTCTATAAAGGCAAAAACACCGTGGATTTTGCCGTTTTCCACGCAGAGGTAGAGGTTGCCTTTTGCTATATCGTCGCATATTATTTCCTCGGGCGGATAAGTCGTGCCCCATTGCGTGGCATTGCCGTGTGCGCTCATATATGCGCGTGCGGCGGCGTAAACACGCAAAATTTCAGCCAAATCGCGGGCGGTTGCTTTTTCTATATTCACAGAAACACTCTCCTTAAAAATAATCCTGTTTTATTCTCTTTTACAATGAGTTTACCGCAAAATACACAAAAAGTCAATAAACTTTTCGTCAATATATGTTAAAATAAGTCTTGATTTTTTTGAAGAAGTGTTGTATAATATATAGCGTAGTTTCGCCGGTGTGGTGGAATTGGCAGACGCGCCGGACTCAAAATCCGGTGGTAGCGATACCATGCGGGTTCGACCCCCGCCACCGGCACCAAAAACCGCAAACCTATGTTTGCGGTTTTTTCTTTTTTATTTGGAGTTTTACATATGGATTTTACAAAGTTTGAACCTTTATTTGAGCTTATAGAAAGCAAAACGCGCCAAAGAGAGCGCACCGTGCTCGCCATAGACGGCGGCGCCGCCTCGGGCAAAAGCACGCTTGCCGCCCTTTTAGCGGAAAAATACGGCGCGGAAACTGTGCATATGGACGATTTCTTTTTGCCGCACGAGCGCAAAACCCCCGCTCGCCTTGCCGAATTCGACGGCAACATAGACCGCGAACGCTTTGCCGCCGAGGTTTTGCCGTATATAAGCGAGGCAAAAACATTTTCCTACGGCAAATACGATTGCGGCGCCGGCGCTGTTCTTTCGCAGGTGCAAATCGGTTCTTCCCGCCTCGCCGTGGTGGAGGGGGTATATTCCCTTTCGCCGTATTTTACCCAGAGCTACGACATAAAAATTATGCTGACCATAGACAAAGAGGAACAGCTTGCACGCCTGAAAGCCAGATGCGCACCGTGGCAATTTGAAAAATTCAAAACACTGTGGTTGCCGCTGGAGGAACGGTATTTTACACTCGGCGGTATAAGCGAAAAGTGCGATTTTATCTTTTAAAAGCCTTTTCCATATATTGTGTGTTGTGGAAAGCGGTCACCTTATGTTACAATAAATACAGAAAGCCGAGCGGTTTTCTGTATTTTATTTTTAAAGAGGTGGTATTTTTGAAGAAAAAATTTTTGCCGTTTTTGTGCGGCTTTTTCGCCCTGTTTTTGCTCTTACCCTCCGTACGGGCAAACGCTTATGCGGGCGTTACGGTGTACATAAACGGCGAAAAACTCACAACAAGCGACACTCCGAGGATTATAAACAGCACGACGTACGTCCCGCTTCGCGATATGTGCGAGCTTTTCGGTGCAGACAGCATCTCCTGGAACGACAGCACCAAAACCGCCACGATAAATGCGCGCGGTATAAAAATCTACATCACGCAGGGCAACACGTACATCGTGGCAAACGGGCGGTATTTTGCCTGCGGCGAGCCCGTACGCAACATAGGCGGTAGGCTTTACGTGCCCGTGCGCCTGCTTGCGGCGGCTTTTGCAAGCTCTGTAGAGTGGAACGGCACGAGCTACACCGTTAAAATAAGCGACAGCGGCGGCGTGCCTGTTTCGGGCGAAAGATATTACGATGCCGACGAGGTATATTGGCTTTCGCGCATAATATACGCCGAAAGCGGAGCCGAACCTTTCCGAGGCAAAATAGCCGTGGGCAACGTGGTGCTCAACCGCGTGGCAAGCGCTCAGTTCCCGAACAATATATACGACGTTATTTTCGACAGAAAATTCGGCACACAGTTTTCACCCGTAGCGAGCGGTACGATTTACAAAACACCGAATGCCGACTCCGTTATAGCGGCAAAAATCTGCTTGGAGGGGTATTCCATAAACAAAAGCATCCTTTATTTTATGAACCCGAGCCTCGCCACGACAAATTGGATATCCAAAAACCGCCCATACGCCTTCCGTATAGGCACGCATAATTTTTACTATTGAAAAAAGCACTCTTTCGAGTGCTTTTTTCATTCAAAATGCGTGCAATCCTCGCAAACGTACCACGTTTCGCCGTCTTTGTGCAGTATAACGGTAAAATTCTTCTTGAAGCCCACCGTAAAGCCGTATTCCGCCTCGTAAACCTTGTTGCCGTCGGCGTCCGTGCTCATTCTGTACGAATAGCTGTTAAAACGCAAATCATCTTCTTCTATGCCGAGTTCGGCAAAGGTTTCGCTGTTTACCACGTATTCGTAAGCCATTTTATATTCCGCCGTGTCTTTTTGCGAGTTCAGCGCCGAGGCGACGATGGCAAAAACAAGCGCAAGCAGAAGGACGACCGCGCCAATGCAAGAGGAAACCAGAATAACAATCTGCTTTTTGCCAAGCTTAAAGGGCTTTATATATTTTTCCCATTTTTTAACCTCTGTTTCCTCCTCTAAATATTTCCCCGCCATAAGCTCCTCGGGCTTCACTCCCAGCAGCTCCGCAAGGCGGAAAAGCACCTCCACGCGCGGTTTGGAGCTGCCGTTTTCCCATTTGGAAACGGCTGCGGGGGTAACACCCAGAGCGCTCGCTACGTCCGCCTGCGTAAGCCCCTTTTTCTCGCGCAACGTGCACACGAAATTGCCAAAATTATAATCGTTCATTTTTCACCTCAAAAGTGTTTTGTATGCCTTAATTATAGAAAAACGGCACGCAAAAGTCAACAAAAACGATGTTGAATATCAGTTGATATTGAGTTTTTGAAATGAATATATACAAAAAGTGATGCTTTCGCATCACTTTTTGTATATAACCTTTTTGTTTTCATATGTATCCTTCTGGCTGCACCCTGCTCTGCCGCCGCCCGCGCAAGCGCAGGCACAAGCACACGCACAACCGCCGCCGCGGAAACCGCCTCTGCTTCCGCTTTGCGCCATATGCCTGTCTCTTGCATCCGCATATCTGCGGTTATATCTGCCGTAAAGGTGAACGTGGTGGCCATAGCCCGTGAGAAAGCCCCTGCCGCGGTTGTAGGAAACGAAGCTGTCTACAATATAAAGCTCTGCTACGCCTATGCAGAGAATAACTATAATCATAAAGAACACAAAGCCCGCTTTATCGTCTGAGAGCTGATTGTAGGCTTCGTCGGAATCAAACGGTATATAGATTGTAGGTGTGATGCCCTCGAAAGCGCGCTCGGCGTAGTTTACGTTCATCATAACGTAAGCGCCGCAATCCATCTCGCCTTCCCAAATATAATAGCCCTCGCGCACGGTATTTGCATTGGCATCTTTTATGAGGCTCGATTTATCCCAGCGGAACGTGTAATGTTCCACCGGTGTGGAGTTGAACCAGCCCGGCACGAAAGCGTAGAAATAGCCGTCGCCTTGGCTGTGAAGCAAACCGCCCTGGTTTATTTTAAAGGAAAATTCCAGCGTTTCGCCGCCCTTGTATGCGCGCTCGAAATATATTCGCGCGGAAATATAGCCGCCGTCCATATACTTTTCCGCACGGGCTATTTCGGGAGAAAGTGAATTTTTATAGATGCGAAAATTGGGGTTCGCCATACCTATTTCTACCCAGGTTAGCTCCTCGCTCGTGTCGAGCGCGTTCCAAACAAAGTAATATTCTATATCGAGCGTGCCGTCGTCCAAAGGCGTTACGGTTATACCGTATTCCTTTATAACGTCCTGCGGCTTCGGGTTGTAGGCTATGGCAAAAATAAGCGCCGCAATCTGCAAAATTATTAAAATCACGAGCAAAACCGTGTTTGCGCGCGGGAAAGTTCTGTGCTTTTTCACGTATTCGGGGGAAAAGCTGTCGGGTTCTTTTTTGCGTTTATTTGCCATTGTTCTTCTCCTTTCCGAGTCCTGTTCTGAATGGGCAGGAAAGCGCCTCTTCTTCGCTCATTTTGCGCAAAGCGAGCGCTGTTTTGTGCTTCCATATGCGTGCAAACGGGTCTGTCAGTATATTTCCGAGGCCCGCGCCCTCTGCAAGCCAGCTCTGGCAAGGCACGACCGTGCCGTCGGGTGCTACCGCCATATTGCTCAGCGACGCGCCGCACATAGGCACGTTCAGCCCGAGGTTTTCAAGTTTTTCCTTGGCTATAAGCCCGGGGGATGTGAAGTCCATTTCCATACCGTGTGCATCGCAGAAGGCTTTTGCCGCGCTCACAGCGCCGTAAAGCTCATCTTCGGTCAAATCGTAGTTTTCGTGGTTTGCGCTCGCCGTGCCCGTGCAAATCAGCCCGCTTGCGGTGACGAAGCGAACGCCGAGCGAATGAACAAACTCAAGCGTTTTTGCGTAATCTGCGTTTTTCCTGCAAAGCGGCGTGTTCACACTTATGTCAAGCCCCGCCGCCACGGCGTTGCGTATGCCTGCCACCGTGTCTGCAAAATGCGCGCTTCCCACAAGCGAGTTATGCGTTTCTTCATCGTGGGAATAGAGCGTTACCTGCATACTGTCCAGCCCCGCTTTTTTAAGCGCTGCCGCCAGCTCTTTCGTCACGTTCACGCCGTTTGTGTTAAGGCGCGTTATGAACCATTTTGCGTGCTCCACAAGCTCCGCTATGTCTGCCCTCTGCGTTGGCTCGCCGCCCGTAAACGTGAGCATAGGCACGCCTGCCGCGCGAAGTTTATCTATAGCAGTTTTCCATTCGCCCGTGGAAAGCTCGCGCACCTTGGCGTATTCCTGCCCTGCCGCATAGCAGAAAAGGCATTTCTGGTTGCATTTCCATTTTCCGCATTCGTCCGTCATCGCGCTTACCATAAGGTCCATTCTGTGCGGCGCGCTCATTCGCCCCGCATATGTGCGGATGGAAAGCTTCTCTATCTCTGCGTCTACATTTCCGCCTTGCGCGATTTCAAAGATAATATCCAGAATTTCTTCCAAATCCTCGCGCAATACGTCTTTGGGGATATGCGAATAAACGTGACGCGTTTTTTCGAGCGTGTTTTCAAATACGCTTGATACGTCGCTTTCGCTCATCTCTTTGCCGTCGAAAAGGTTTACTTCTTCTATAAAGCCGGAGAGCAAAATCGCCCACGAATAGCCGAGCGGCAAAAGATAATAACCGTTGAGAATTACTATGTACGGCGCGTTTTTGAAAAGATTGAATTTCGGCGGTACCAGATGTATGCGCACCACCCCGGGGCCATCGGGATTGAAGGTGCAGTGCTTCACGCCGCTTTTCCATTCCTTATATTGTGCTATTTTATTTTTTATGCCCATATTCTTCCTCCGCAAATTTTCTCCAGAACCTCCGCAATCGGCTCGCGGAGCACGAATTCCGCGTAACTATCGAAAGGCGTGGGGGTTTTGTTTATAATAATCAAATGCTTGCCGTGATAATAGTCGAGCAACCCTGCCGCAGGGTAAACCGTGAGCGACGTACCGCCCACAATAAGCACGTCTGCCTTCATAATAGCGTACTGAGCGCGCTGCCAGGCATCCGCATCGAGCATTTCGCCGTACATAACCACGTCGGGGCGCACCATTCCGCCGCAAGAGCACATCGGCACGCCGTCCGCCGCCATAACGTGTGCAAGCGGATATGCTTTTCCGCAGCGCAGGCAGTAGTTGCGCGCCACCGAGCCGTGGAGCTCTATTACGTTCTTGCTGCCCGCCGCGCTGTGAAGCCCGTCTATATTCTGCGTAATAACAGCTTTCAGCTTGCCTTTTGCCTCAAGCCGTGCGAGCGCTTTGTGGGCGCCGTTCGGTTCTGCATTCGGGTAGAGCATACATTTTTTATAATATTCATAAAATTTTGCGGGCTTGCCCATTAGATAATTTTTATGGAGTATAGTTTCGGGCGCATCTGCAAATTCATTTGCCGCGCTATAAAGCCCGCCCGTGCCGCGAAAATCGGGGATTCCGCTTGCCGTGGAAACGCCCGCGCCACCGAAAAACACGATGTTTTCGCTCTCTTTTATAATTTTCTTTATTTTTTCCACATCTCCCATAAATACGCTCTCCTTAAAATTCACCAGTTTTCATCGCACATAACGTTCGGGGGCACGTTCAGCCAGCCTATGTAGAAAGCCGTAGCATCCCCTATATTATTATCATTTATATCGCTTTTTCTGCCGTACATAACATCTTTTGCATAGAGCGAAGCCGCAAGCGATTTTCGCCACATACTCGCCTGCAAATTTTCCGCGCCATAAAGACACAGCGTGCAGAACACGATTTCGGAAGCGTAGTATCCGTTAAACTGCGGTTCGAAATCACTCGTGAAAATAACGCAATGCTCCGTAAGGTCCATATCGGAACCTCTGCGCGGGTTGAGCCCGTACGGCACACCGTATTTATCGAAAACCGTAATAAAAATAAGGTTTCCCGTTCCGCATTTCAATTTTAACGCTTCACGCATTTCCTCTGCCGAAGAATAGTTTAAGCCTTTTGCGGCTTGCTCCAGCACGTCTGTGCTTACATACCCCGAACCGCTTAAAACTTCCCCGCTATAATACAGAGAATCATACTGCCGTATGGTGAAGTTTACGTCGACACCGTATTCCTTCGCCTGTTTTTCTATAAAATCGAACGCGGGCTCTACCTCTTTTTCCCGGAATTCCGCCATTTCTTTTCCCGTCCATCCGCTTTCAAAGTCGTTCATATAGAGCAGTATTACGGAAACATCGCCCATAAGGTTTTTGCAATTTCCAAGGTTATAATCGGGGCGCAGTTTGTCTGCCCCTTGCAAGCCGATTGTGTCGGCTTTTTCTGCCACATTTGGTTTCACAAAGCCTTCGTCAGCAAGAATTTCTGCAAGCTCATCGGAGAGCACGTAACATTCACCCCCACTTCTGAAAAACCATTTCCCCTCCGACCAATGGCAGTAAATATCCGCCTTTAAACGCGGTTCATCTTTTAAATATAAGGATATCTGGCATTTATCCAACAAATCTGATTCCAACTCGTGCTCGGATTTGACGAAAGCCTCGGCAAGCTTTATTTCTGTTTCAGTCCCCTCCAAAACAAAGCTCTCTTTTTCATAGTCAAAATCTTCGCGCAAGTATACTTTAGAGGCATAATCCCCAGTAGTACAACAAAATATATAAAGCGGATTTTCCGCCGTATATGAATAATACCTCGCGGTGCCGTTAAAGGGAAAATTATATACCCAGCCGAGTTTAACATCGTCGGTTTCAAGTTCAATATTGAAAATACTGTTTGTGGAGATGTATTTTTGCCCCTTATATATAACTCCGCCCTCATAAAGTGACATTTCCCCGTGCATATCGCGTTCTATCCATTCCACAAACGCGCACGACGTGGCAGAAAAGCACAGCACCACGGTCAAAAGCAAGGAAACAAGCCTTTTTGCCATAAAATCCACCTCCATACCATAAAATTTTTATATTTTTATTTTACCATATACCTGCATACTTGTCAACAAGACGAAAAACGAGAGCTTTCGCTCCCGTTTTTCTCTTTAAATTTCACAATAAAATATTCACTTATAATTGTAAGAGGCACGGAAATCCCAAACAGCATCTCCAGCACGCAGCTTATCACCCAAACCGTTTCGGACACCTCTGAAAAATCGCCGTGGTTTCCCACAAAATATTTTCCGTTTTCTTCGTATCCGAGCCCCGCATTGCCGCCGACTATCATAGAAAAAATGAAAAACGACAGAATCAGCATTATGCACGTAATTTTCACAACAACAGCTATATTCTTTTTCGTATTTTTCTTCATTTAACCACCTCCTTTCTTTATATTAACCATAACCATCTACTATGTCATTACAGGACGAAGCAAATAATCTCTAAGTAGTAAAAGTTACAAAATAACAAAAAACAAAATTAAATGAATCAAAAATATAATTAAACTGATTACAAACTTAAAACAGTTACCTTCCCAATTATCATTTTTCCGTTCTTCTTCAGGTTTATCATAATTAAAAGACACTCTTCCTGTTGAACATTGATCGAATAACAAATACCATTTATTTTTTATAGCATAAGCAAATAAAATATCAAATAAAAGCCAAGCACACCCCGAAATAATGATAGGAGTAAGCGTGGGTTCGCCCTTAGATGCATAAATACACAGCATTACAAAAGAAATCAACATTGTGACAATAAAAGAAAAAGAGAATATCAATTTTTGCCTTTCATTTTTTTTATTACGTTCTTTCTGTAATTTTTGTTTTAATCTCCGTAGTTTCGACATCGTATGCATCCTCTTTTTCATTTTTTACTTTTATTATACCATAGCAATAAATATTTTTCAATCTAATTTCTGCAGAAAAGACACGGCGGTTGCGGTCTAGACTTCGGGCTTCCCCTTGAGGGGAAGCTGTCCCCGTGGGGGCCTCAAATAATGCGGAGCATTGTTTGGGGTTCTCACGTAGGGACTGATGAGGTGTAGCCGCTTGCGGCGTGGTGCAGACTGCGCTATTTTGTGCAAACATATCGAGGGCGACACGGCAGGCGCATAGCATTTTGCGCGCAAATCGCAGATTTTCTTCAAAAATGCTTGCTTCGTGCCTTTCGCATCGTCAAAACAACCGTTCAGGTTGTTTTGACTCGCTCACTAACCAACTTCGCTTAGTTCAGTAGGAGCGGAGCATCCGGCTGGTAACAGGGCGGAGTTGGTACGGGAGCAAAAGTGAAAGCAAAAAGAAAAACGAGAGGTAAAACCTCTCGTTTTCTTTTTGTGTTTGGGCAACCATTTTGCACCCTATCTCTATAACTTAAAATATATCCTCTAAAACAGATTTTTAATTTATTTTTTTGAAATATATTCTGTGAATGTTAAAGCTCCAAGTTTTCTTCGTTTTGCAATCATAGAAGCCCAAATAGCATTTCCCTGCGCTTCCGTAATAAAACCTCTATTCATTGCTTCCATCAAAATATCACCTGTTGTAACATGTTCTATTTTGTACTCGGATACATATTGTTTTATATCTCTCATATTGTTGCTTGCGAGAATTCCATTATTTTCTTTTGCCAAAGCAATAGCAGCAGCTTCTCCATCACCAATGATCTTATGCCCCTCATCAGGACTATTGGTCATTTTAATATACAAGCGATATTCTTCTGAATCTATATCCATATCCTGTATAGTGGCATTGCCTCCCGAAACCAACGTATCTACTCTCTGTTTTAGGTGCGGAATAGATGGATTTGATAATTCCCTATATGATTGCCTGGGAATTATTATTCTGCCGGGATAAAGCTGGCTAAGTATACTTTGTTCATTGACCCAAAGAAATGCAGATATACAATCGCTGTCAAAAAAGAGGGGTTCAGTCATTAAGTTCCTCCTCAACATCGTCGCCATATACAATATCTGCTCTGAACGCTTCAAGCAAAAGCTGTTCATACTTTCCATCAGACACCTTATCTTTTTTCAAAAGCTCTTGCGTCTGCTTTACGTAATATCCATATGTTTTGAATTTCTTGCTTTCAGATGACGGTTTATACAAAGATGTATCGTATCCTAAGGCAGCCGCTTTAATTGTAATATTTTTTTTATATTTTTCAGCTTGCTCTGGAGAAATCAATCCTTCTTCCAATAAACGGTATAACATCGCCTGATTGCTTACTTTATAATATTGTCCTATCTCAATAACTTTTTCAAAAGTTATTTCTTCACAGCCGCTTATAACATCACTACCCAAAGGCATAAGAAAGTAAGCCGCAAATTTATCGGCTGCCAATTCATTCTCATTTCCTTTTCCTATATCTTTTCTGCAAACAGTGGTTTTTTGTATATCATCAAAATAGTGATGATATAATTCATGGGCGATGGAAAAATTCTGTCTTCCAATAGACATAGATGAATTTATAGCGATAATTGTATCTTTGCCTATTTTCACACACATTCCGCTAATATTCTGTCCCATAGGATATAGCACAAGCGAAAGATGGCTTATATTCTGAACAACTGCAAAAACATCAATAGGTGAAGTATCGCTTTCGCCTAATTTCTTTCGTATTTCAATTGCTTGTTTATAAATTTTAAGTTTATCCAAAGCCATCTTATTCACCCAACAATTCAGTCATAAAATTGGCATTCAGTGCAATTCTGTTTATACGGCTTATAGCATCTAAATCTTCAGCAGTTAAATCATTCGCTCTAAATGCACAGTTTGTCTTTACCACATCTTTGTTATCATTAAGGAAATACGATGTCTCTACTCCAAATAAATCAGATATACTTTTAATCATATCAGCTGTCAATGAACGCTCGCCTTTTTCGATTTTTGATATAAAACTTTGATCAACGTTTAAAAAGTCTGCAATATTTCTTTGTGTAAAACCGCAGCATTCTCTTAATTCTTTAATTCGTATACCAATCTGCATAATACATTCCTCCCTTTCATTATATATATTATACAATAATATTGTCATATTGTCAATCAAAATATTCATTCTCAATATGACAATACTATTATATTATCCATTAAACGATTTAATATTTCTATGTTATACTATTGCTTTATCACTTTATTCAAGGAGAAGCAATATGAAAGAACAAGAAAAACTAAAAGCAATCGTATTAAAACGTTATTCTGCCGGCTCAAAGGTAGCGGACATAGTTACACAAACCGGTGTACCGCGAAGTACGGTATACTATTGGATAAAAAGCGGAATTCAAAAAGAAACTCCGGCTTTGAATTTGAGAGATTATCACTTTTTAAAACAAAAGTGCGAACGGCAAGAGAAGATAATAGCGATATTAAGAATCGCTCCCTGCACTGTCTCAGCCCCACTTCAAGAAAAATTAATGGCAATTAAGCATATGGTAAGTGAAGAATATAACGTTAATATATTGTGCGAAGCTTTCGAAGTAGCTAAAGGTACATATTACAATCACACCTTAAGAAACAGGCGCGGCGAAACCCAAAACGCCAAGCGACTACGCAAGTTATTCCCTATTATTGAAGAAATCTATCACGAAAGCAATCAAATTTATGGTGCAGGAAAGATTGCAGCTATTATGCGTTCACGAGGCATCCACACATCCGCAGGAACTGTTGCGAAAATTATGCACGAGCATAATCTGTTCAGCATCCGTGGCGGCGCAAAAGCCTTGTATTACAGAAATAAAGAACGAAAAGAAAATATCATTAAACAAAACTTCACAGTAACAGCGCCAAATGAAGTTTGGGTATGCGATATCACATATTTCCGTGTGAACGATAGAACGTATTATCTCTGCGCTATTCTTGATTTATATGCCAGGAAAGTTGTTGCTTGGAAAATATCTCAACGAAACAGCACTCATCTTACCAAAAGAACATTGAAATCCGCAATTATAGACAGAATCCCCACACCGGGACTTATTTTTCATTCGGATAACGGCACCAATTTTACTTCCAATGCTTTTACGGCATACGCCAAAAAATGCGGTATCATTCAATCATTTTCCCGCACATATAATCCATATGATAATTCGGTTTGCGAATCATTCTTCAAAAATTTCAAGCAAGAAGAGATATACCGCAAGGATTATCGTTCTGAAAAAGAAATGATACGTTCAATATCAAGGTATATGGACTTCTACAATAATGAACGCCCTCACACAGTAATCGGATACCAAACACCCAATAAATATGAAGCAGATTACTATAAAAGAAAAGCTGTCCAAAAATCTTGAACAGCATGGTTTATAGAATGAGATTGTTTTTAATTAATATCCTGATTTGAGCAAATTACGAAAATGTTTATTGGACAAATCTCAAAGCATAAGCCATCAAAAATACTTGATACATAAGGATTTTTCAATGCAAAAAGACCTTGTAATTAAACCGCAATGGTTCAGATTACAAGGTCTTTTCAGATGGCGCCCAATGTTGGACTCGAACCAACGACCCCCTGATTAACAGTCAGATGCTCTAACCGACTGAGCTAATTAGGCATAAGCAAGAAAAGTTGGCCTCGACCTATTTTTCCGGACCGCTTCCAGTCGAGTATTTTCGGCACTGCATAGCTTAACTTCCGTGTTCGGAATGGGAACGGGTGGACCCTATGCGTTAAAAA
>JAFTOK010000169.1 GCA_017463815.1 Clostridia bacterium
GAAAAAGAAGATATACTTTCGGGCAAAACCAAAAGCCTTCCCCAGTGGGGGAAGGTGGCAGCCGAAGGCTGACGGATGAGGTGTGCTGAACGCAAGGTTACTCCTCATCCACCGCTATCGCGGTCCCCCTTCTCCCACAGGAGAAGGCTATCTATAATTCTCTGTAGGGCAAACAAAAAGGACAGAAAGCATATACTCTCTGTCCTTTTCCTGTCGGTAGGTAACGTATTCTATTTAATTCAAAAACTGTCCTTAAGAGTACGACACTTTTCATCGTGATTTTTTATTTATTAAAATATCAAACGCAGGCTACCGCTTCCCAAAGCTCTTTCGGGTAAACACCTGCGGCTTTCTGCGCGCGTATAAACTCGCGGAAAGGCTCGCTGTCTTCTATATACGTCACGCCCTTCCACGTGGATGTGGTAGGAATAACGCGCACGTCGCATTTTCCGCTGTCTATAAGCATCTTCACCGTGGTGGGCACGAGAAGCTCGCACTTTGAAAGGTCCTCTTTGTTCTTTTCCAAAAATTCCGCAAAAAGCGGCTTCATATAACCGAGAATAGACGGCGTAAAGCCAAAGCAGTTCATAGAAACCGTGGCGCCCGAGGGTATTTCCGCCACTCTGCCGTCCTCGAACGTGTTCACGATTCTGCCGTCGGCAAGGCGTTCTATTTTCTTGTTTTCCTCTATAAAATCGAGCATTCCCTGCCCATTCACTTTGCAAACCCCGCGCGAAACCGTGCCGTGCTCGCTCAGCGTTTGCTCAAGGTCATAGCCGAGCATACAGTAATGTGCCTTGCCCGTGTCCTCTGCCGTTTCGAGGAAATCGTGCAGTTTTTTGAGCGTGTCGAAGCCATAGAAATCGTCTGCGTTGAGCACGCCGAAGTTTTCGCTCATTTCCCCCAGGGAAAGTATGGCGTGCGTTGTACCCCACGGCTTTTTGCGCTCCGCAGGTACGGCATAACCGCCGCCTATTTCCTGCTTTTGGAAAGCATAGCCCACTTCAATGCCGCTTCTGCGCACGCGCGCGCCTATGGTGCTTTCAAAAAGCTCAAGGTTCTCTTCTTTTATAATAAAAATAATCTTATCAAAACCCGCACGCACGGCGTCGTACACCGTAAAATCTATTATAAATTCCCCATCATCGGTAAGGGGGGTAAGCTGTTTTAAACCGCCGAATCTGCTGCCCATTCCCGCAGCCATAACAACGAGTGTCACAAAAACATCTCCTTTTCTTTGTTTTATAATATTATTTTACCATATTTTCACCGTTTTAACAACACAATGGCAAAATTTTAAGATAAATTTAATAATTGTACGCGGGGCGGCATATAAATTAAATAACTTTTCCCCTCGGAGGCATAAAATGAAGCGTATTTTTTCGGTTTTTATAATATTTTGTGTGTTATTTTCCATTTCCGCTTGCGCGGAGAGCGCCAATATGAGCGAGCTTACCGCTTATCAGAACGGCGATTTTTGCGCGGAGGCAAGCATAGCCTTCTGCGATGAAAGCTACACCGCAGAAATAGAAAAACGCGGCGAAAGGCTCACGTTCCGTTTCAAAGAGCCCAAAAAGCTCGCCGCCTTCAGCTTTATTTTTACCAAAGAGAGCGCAAGCATAGCAACGGAAGGCATAGAAATCCCGCTTCAAAAAAGCGAGTTTTTAAAAATTTCGGAGCTTGCAAATCTGTTTTCCGTGCCCACAGAGGGCGCGTGGAAAATAAAACGTGCAAGCCCCGGCGGCGTGGACGTTTTCGTCTGCCAAAACGGAGATACCGTGCTCTACATAGACGCAAACTCATATTTGCCGCTTAAAATTTCCGTTCAGGGCGCCGTGGCGGATATTCTTTGCTTTACTAAGGAATGATTTTTTACAAAAAACGCATAAGCAAAAAAACGCCCGCATAAAATTTCAACATAAAATTCATTTCGGAGGTTTTTATGTTCATAACCACGTTACGCATAAACACGCTTAAACTCATAGGTATAACGGCGCTTTCCATACTCGTTGTAGCAGCGCTCGTCATTTTCGTTCCCGCATACGAAAGCACTTCTGCTTCAAACGGAATCAACTACGAAAAGGTTTATTCCAACAGCGACAGAGTGGAGTTCATTTCGGGTTTCGGCTGGGAGGTGGCGCAAACACCCGTGGAAGAAGTTGAGGTTGCCATCCCCGCAGAGTTTGATACAGTTTACCTCGGCTACAACGAAATTCAGAAGGCACAGGGGCTCAACCTCGCCAAATACAAGGGCAAGGAGGTCGTGCGCTATACATACGAAATAACGAATTACGAGGGCTACGAGGGCACGGTGTACGTAAACCTGCTCGTATACCGCAATAAAATCGTGGGCGGCGACGTTTGCTCTGCCGATGCCGCGGGGTTTATCCACGGTTTTGCAAAAAACGCCTAGAGTGATAAAAACAAACGTAGTCTTTCTATTTCCGCTTCTGCCTTTGCCTTTTCTCTTGCCGCCGCCTTACCCAGGTGCGCGGCAATTTTTTTGCGGTTTTTCAAAATTTCCCCCGCAGAGGCAACGAGGTCTTTCGCCCGCACTCCGCGAAAAATCGCACACCCGCGCAAACGGGCAGTGGCAAAAAACGCCGCCGCTTTGGCATCGCGCGAAACGGCTATAACGGGGCACGCTTCCGCCACGGCAAAGACCGCGCCGTGCAGGCGCATAGAAAGCGTAAACTGCGCCCCTTTCGCAAGCGCACGGGCACGCGGGGCATCACGCACGCTCGCCTCATATCGCGTCCAAGGCAGACGAGCGGCAAATTTGCGGCATATTTTTTCATCCTCACGCCCGTGGAGTGCTGCAAAAACGGGGATAAGCCCATATTGCCGCCTCATCGCGCAGAAAAAGCGCAGAAGCTCCCCTTCCTCACGGGCGCTCACCTCTTTCGGGAACACGGCGTAGTATTTTTCGCCCAAAAACAGCGCTTTTTCCGCCCTTTCTCCCGCAAAAACAAGGTCGCCCGAAAGAAATACATCCTCGCTCTCTGTAAGCCATACGGCAAGCTCGCGCGAAAAATCTTCACGCATAGAAATATAATCCGCCGCAGAGAGCGCTTTTTTCACACGCGTCAGATTTTTTCGGTGCAAAAGCGGGCCAATGCCATTTGCCGAAAGCGCCACACGGCACCCGTGCGCGCGGGCAAGTCGGGCAACAGCCGCGTAATACAGGAGCGATGCCGTGCTGGTTCTATCCTGAAAAATGTTCCCGCCGCCGAAGATGAGCACATCTGCCCGCGCCATAGCTTTTCCCACAGCCGCGGGCGAAAAACGCGGCACGGCGAGGGTGTCCCGCCGTTTTGCCGTATCGTCGGGGCGAGTGCTCATAACGCAAATCTCGCCCACGGCTTCGCTCCCCGCAAGCGCACGGCAAAGCACCGAAAGCATAGCTTCGTCGCCCACGTTGCCGTAGCCGTAGTAGCCGCATAGGAGCACGCGTTTTCCGCGCGTGGCAAGCAACTTCGCATAGTTCTTTTCGTAAATAGCCGCCATTTTCCGCACGGAATAGTGCTCGCAAACAAAAGCTCTGCCATATTCTGCGGCGGCTTTTCGTTCGCTTTCGCTAAGTGAGAGCGCGTGCAAAACGGCGGTTTTCACGTTTTCCGCCGTGGTGGGGGCAAAACCGCGGCAGCAGAAGTTGGTGCGCCGCGCCGCCTCCGCCACTTCCGCGCCGAAAAGACCGAGCGTGCCCGCGTTTCCAGCCACCACCGTGGGCTTACCGCACGCAAGCGCCTCCATAGCGGAGCGCGATGGCGCTACGAAAACGTCGCACGCGGCAATGTATGCCTCCGCCCGCGAGGTTCCGCCGGGCAAAAGCACGATTTCTTCGCCTAAGCGTGAGTTTACCTCCCGCGCCCGCGCAGAAAGCTCCGCGCGCTTTTCCCCCTCGCCCACAAGCACTATTTTTATATCGCGGTGTTCGCAAAACAGCGCCTCCGCGCTTTCCAAAAGCGCTTTTGCCGGCAAAAAACTGTCGTGCGAGAGCCTACCGAGGTACATTACCACCCTTTTCCCCGCCAAACCGAGGTGTGCGCGCACTTCTTCCCCCGAAACATCGGGGCAAAAACGCGCCGTGTCTATGCCGTTCGGCACGAGGGTTATACGCTCGCGAGGATAGGCGTATTCGCGCGCGAGCTTTTCCGCTATATCCTCGCTCACGGCGAAAATATGCTCGCCCCAATCCATAACGCGTGCGCACGCACACTCCGCGTCGTACACCCCGTGCGCCGTGGTGACGAACACAAAGCCAAAACGCCTTTTCAAAAGCGAGGCTATAACCGCAGGTATGCGCGCGTGCGCGTGAACAATATCAAACCGCTCCCGCTCGCAAAGCCGCGAAAGAACGGCGAGCGATTTTGCCACGTGCGCGGGGTTTTTGCTGTGGAGCGGCGCAAAAATATGGCGCACCCCGCCCCTCTCAAGCTCGCCAACAAATGTGCCGCCGTTCGACGCCACGAAAACCGTGTGCCCGAGGCGCGCAAGCCCGCGCGAAAGCTCCAGCACGTGCGTTTCCGCCCCGCCAAGCCCCATAGACATAGCAAGCATAAGTATTTTCATACGCCCTCCCACAATATTTCGCATTTTGTAGTGCCCTGTTTCGAGAAAAAATTGATGTTTCTAAGCCTCCATCTTTGAGGGAGGGGGACCGCACGAGGTTCTCAAATAATGCGAAGCATTGTTTGGGGTTCTCGGGGTGCGGTGGAAGGAGTTACCAAAGCTAAACAAATTTATTTTTGCAAAAATTCAAGTGCACGCCCACTCCTTCAGTCTTCGCCTTTAGGGCGAATCCAACTCCCTCCCGGAGGGAGCCAACGTCCCAATAAAACAAAAAAACTTCGCCGTTAGTTTTGCCAACGGCGAAGAAAATTATGCTTTAATTATTTTTTAAGGGCAATAGCTTTTTTAGCGTTTGCAACGATGTTTTCCGTTGTAAGACCGTATTCGTTAAGGAGTTCGGGCACTTTGCCGCTCATACCGAATCTGTCTTCCACGCCAACGCGAACAACGGGAACGGGGCAAGTTTCTGCGAGAGCTTCGCAAACCGCGCCGCCGAGGCCGCCGATAATATTGTGTTCTTCCGCCGTTACAACAGCGCCTGTCTTAGCCGCGGAAGCCGCGATGATGTCTTTATCGAGGGGTTTGATTGTATGGATATTGATTACCTCTGCGGAAATGCCCTCTGCTTTGAGCACTTCAGCCGCTTCGAGAGCGAGGTGAACCATAAGGCCCGTAGCAACGATTGTTACGTCTGTACCTTCAGCGAGTTTCACGCCTTTGCCGAGCTCGAATTTGTAGCCTTCGGGGCAAACGTTCGGAACAGCCGCTCTGCCGAAACGGAGGTAGAAGGGGCCGTACGTTGTGATAGCCGCTTCAACAGCCGCCGCAGCTTCTATAGCGTCTGCGGGGTTAACGATTGTCATACCGGGAATGGTGCGCATAAGAGCGATATCTTCGTTGCACTGGTGTGTCGCACCGTCTTCACCAACGGAAATACCTGCGTGTGTCGCACCGATTTTTACGTTGAGGTGGGGGTAGCCAACGGAGTTTCTGATTTGCTCAAAAGCTCTGCCTGCCGCGAACATAGCGAAGGAGGAAGCAAAAACTGTTTTGCCCGCTGCCGCAAGACCTGCCGCAACGCCTACCATATTGCCTTCCGCGATACCGCAATCGAAAAATCTTTCGGGGAATTTCTTTTTGAATGTGCCTGTTTTCGTAGCCGCCGCAAGGTCCGCGTCGAGCACAACGAAATCTGTGTATTTTTCACCGAGAGCAGCGAGGGCGTTGCCGTACGCTTCTCTTGTTGCAATTTTATCTGCCATATTATTCACACTCCTCTTTCTTAAGCGTTAGCTTTGAGCTCTGCAACGGCCTGTTCATACTGGTCGTCTTTGGGTGCGGAGCCGTGCCAGCTTACCTGGTTTTCCATATAGGAAACGCCTTTGCCTTTTACGCATTTTGCGATAATGGCGGTGGGTTTGCCCTTAACTTCGCGCGCATTTGCGAGAGCTGCTTCGATTTCATCGAAGTTGTGGCCGTCGATTACGCAAACGTTCCAGCCGAACGCCGCGAATTTTTCGTCGAGCGGAGTGGGGTTCATAACTTCCGTTACTTTACCGTCAATCTGCAAGCCGTTGAAGTCTACAATCGCAACGAGGTTGTCGAGCTTGTAGTGTGCGCCGAACATAGCGGCTTCCCAAATCTGACCTTCTTCGCTTTCGCCGTCGCCGAGGATTGCGTAAACACGGTAATCCTTGCCGTCGATTTTGCCTGCGAGAGCCGTGCCGCAAGCGGCGGAGAAGCCCTGACCGAGAGAACCTGTGGACATATCAACACCGGGGATATGCTTCATATCGGGGTGGCCCTGAAGGATAGAGCCGAATTTACGAAGTGTGCCGAGAAGTTCTTTATCAAAATAGCCTTTTTCAGCGAGAGCCGCATAGAGCGCGGGGGCTGTGTGACCTTTGGAAAGAACGAGTCTGTCGCGGTCTGCATTTTTGGGGTCTGCGGGGTTTACGTTCATTTCCGCAAAATAGAGATATGCGAGGATATCTGCAATAGCGAGAGAGCCGCCCGGGTGACCGGAAGCCGCCGCGTGAATACCCTCAAGAGCGCCGAGTCTGATATTGAGTGCTTTTTCTTTTAACATTTCGAGTTTTGTTGTTTCCACGAAATATTCACCTCCGAATTTTACTTTGCGAGGACATTCCCCCGCAAAAGCGATTTAAAATCGTCTTTCTATTTAAAATTATACAATTTTTTCGCCGTAATGTCAATATAACACGGCAATTTAGCGAAAAAGAAAAACACCGAAAGCGGTTTTCGGTGTTTTTGCAGAGGCAAATGATATTTTCCGTAGACATTTGTAGGGGCGACGTCCCGCGCTCCCCGCCCCTATCTTGTTCCAAACATTTTATCGAGTTCGGCCACAGCGCTCTCTGCCGTTTCCGCAGAAAGCAAGCGGCTTATAAATGTGTCCTTTCCCTCTGTGGGGTAGCCCGAACAGCTGATTGTAACACACATATCACCGTAAATCTTTTCAATATAGGTGAGTTTTCCGCCCATATAACTGTATCTTGCCCCACCAACCATAATGTACGCGCGTTCGGGCAGATTTTCGAGCGCAGAAAGGTTTTGCGCGTTTTCGGGCATTTCCACGGATACATAGCCGTATTTATCCTCTTCTGGTGTGTAGTAATGCTCCACGCAAAGAATAAAGGCATATTCCCTTTCATCTGTCAAGCCGTATGAATATTCGTCGAGAGATACCGTGGTTTCGCCTAATACGCCCCCATTGAACATATCGAACTTTCCAAGCTCGGCAATCTCCTCGTATTTCACGAAACTATCGAAAAGCTCCGTATTTTTGCAAAATTTCTTGTATGAGGAATAATCGTTTATCGAAAGCGTAACGGGGTCTACAATAATACCTTCCGGCGAGGTGTAATCGGGGGTGTTCGTCAAAACCGTATAGGCATAATTTTCCCCGCCGCACGACACGGCGCATAGCAAAACCGCAATTATTAAAAACATCGGTATAATTTTTTTCATTTCCAAACCTCACAAAATCACGCAAAGCTAAGTTCAGCAAAAAAATCTTCGCCAAGATATTCTGCGTTTGCCCTTATAATAACAAGCATATCTTCATAAATCAAAAACACGTATATTTGCTCGCTGTCGCTCATTTCGCACACCAAAGCGGAAATTTGATTTTCGGAAACGTTTATTTCCTTTTCATATACGTTTTTGTAATTTTCGTAAGATTTAAAATTGTCAATATTCGGTGCGTCGGGCGCGATTTTCTTTATAAATTCCGAAGCAGAGAGCCCTTTCGCCTCGTCGCCGTTCAAATACGTCGTCCGAATAATCACCTCGCCGCCACTGTTTATGCAATAGAACCAAATCCACGGTCTGCCGTAAAGCTCGCTTTCAAGTAAGGTTATGTTACTATACCCCTCGCCGCGATTGCGCAGAGCAAGCGGTTCGCCGCTTAAATACGGGATTTTCAGCTTTGAAGTATCTTTCGCCATTTCAGAAATGAAGCCCGCAAACTCGCCCTCGTGCTTTTTCGCTTCTTCCTCTGTGAAGAAAGCGCGCAGTTCCTCTGCGTTTTCAAAGTCGTATGAATTATTTTCGGGCGGAGGACATATGGTGGGCTCACAAGCAGATATACCGAACACAAGCGCCAAAAACACGATTAAAGCTATTATCCTTTTCATAAACATTCTCTCCTTTGTTTACATTATAGCATTTACGGCATTGAATGTCAACAGCACCGTTTTTATGGGACGTCGATGGCGGCCGCCCTACAAAAATATAGGCGCACAAAATGCGCGAAAACGGACATTTTTTTGTAAAATATATAAAATTTCGTAATTCACCCCTTTGGTCGCTCCGAATACACGGAAATATCAGCCAAATTTTGATACAAAGACACCTCATCAGTCCCTTACGGGACAGCTTCCCCTCAAGGGGAAGCCTTGGCAGCAAGCAATAACCCCTATTTTTTACCCCATACTGCTCAAAATATCGCATTTTTGTATTGAAAAATCCCTTCATATATTGTATAATATTTTATTATATTATATATTTTCGCGTTTCCGCGAGAAAAATTAACAAAGGAAGATATTTTACTATGAAAAGAACAACAGTAAAAGAGATTTTTGCGTGCCCCGAGGCTTTCGCAGATAAAGAAATTACCGTTGCGGGCTGGGCAAAAACGATCCGCTCCAGCAACGTTTTCGGCTTTATCGAGCTCAACGACGGTAGCACGTTTTCCCGTATCCAGGTAGTTATCGAAGCAGACAAGCTTGCAAACTATACAGAAATCGCAAAACAGAACGTAGGCGCGGCTCTTATCGTTCGCGGCACGCTCGTGCTCACACCCGAAGCTAAACAGCCCTTTGAAATCAAAGCGGCAGAGGTTACTGTGGAAGGCGCTTCCACACCCGACTTCCCTATGCAGAAGAAGAAAACCTCTCTTGAATTTTTGCGTACAATCCCCCACCTCCGCCCCAGAGCGAACATTTACACGGCTGTGTTCCGCGTTCGTTCCGAAGCGGCTTACGCTATTCACAACTTCTTCCACGAGCGCGGCTTCCTCTATGCGCACACACCTCTCATCACTACAAGCGACTGCGAGGGCGCGGGCGAAATGTTCCACGTAACGAGCCTTGACCTCGAAAACCTCCCCAAAACAGAAGACGGAGCTGTGGACTACACGAAGGACTTCTTCGGCAAGCACACAAGCCTTACCGTTTCAGGTCAGCTCCACGCAGAATGCTATGCGCAGGCTTTCGCAAACGTATACACGTTCGGACCCACTTTCCGCGCAGAGCGCTCCTATACACAGCGCCACGCGGCTGAATTCTGGATGATAGAGCCCGAAATCGCATTCTCCGACCTCGAAGACGATATGGAGCTTGCAGAGGCTATGACGAAATACGTCATCAACCACCTCCTCGTTTCCTGCAAGCCCGAGCTTGAATTCTTCAACAAATTCGTGGATAACACTGTCCTCGAAAGACTCAACAATATTGTCACAAACGACTTCGCTCGCGTAGAATATACAGAGGCGATTAAGCTTCTCGAAGAAAGCGGCGAAAAGTTCGATTTCAAACCCTACTGGGGCTGCGACCTCCAGACAGAGCACGAAAGATACCTCTGCGAAAAGGTATTCAAAAAACCTGTGTTCGTTATCAACTACCCCAGAGAAATCAAGGCGTTCTATATGCGTCTTAATGATGACGGCAAAACTGTTGCCGCAATGGATATGCTCGTGCCCGGCGTAGGCGAGCTTATCGGCGGTTCCCAGCGTGAGGAAAGAATAGATTACCTCACAGCCGCATACAAAAACTTCGGCATCGCAGAAGAAGACTATTGGTGGTACACAGAGCTCCGCAAATACGGCGGCACACACCACGCGGGCTTCGGCCTCGGCTTCGAGCGCCTCATTATGTACGTAACGGGCGTTTCCAACATCCGCGACGTAGAGCTTTTCCCCAGAACAACAGGTAACGCAGACATTTAACCTAATCTTATCCCCATTTCCAAGGAGCAACAAACACCTATGAACAAACCCATTTCCCAGATGACACGAGAGGAGCTTGCTTTTGAATACAGCGAGCTTCTCGCAGAATATGAACAAGTAAAAGCAGAGGCGCTTTCGCTCGATATGTCGCGCGGCAAGCCCAGCACGGAACAGCTCGACCTTTCCGACGGCATTCTCACCGTACTCAAAACGGGCGATGATTGCCTTAACTCCTACGGCACAGATATGCGTAACTACGGTATGCCCATAGGCGTGCCTGCGGCGCGAGGGCTCTTTGCCGAGCTTTGCGGCGTGGAATTCGACAACGTCTTCCTCGGCGGCAACGCAAGCCTGGAGCTTATGTTTGACGCGGTTGCACGTGCAGAGCTTTTCGGCGTTTTGCCGGGTATGACACCCTGGTGCAAGCTCGATAAGGTAAAATTCCTCTGCCCCGCCCCCGGTTACGACCGCCACTTCCGCATTTGCGAAACCTTCGGCATAGAGATGATAAACATCGAAATGCGCGAGGACGGCCCCGATATGGATACCATCGAAAAGCTCGTTGCGGAAGATGAAAGCATAAAGGGCATTTGGTGCGTTCCGAAGCACTCTAACCCCACGGGCACTATCTACAGCGACGAGGTTGTGCGCCGTTTTGCCGCGCTCAAACCCGCCGCCAAAGATTTCCGCGTATTCTGGGATAACGCATATATGGTGCACGACCTTTACGACGACGTGCCCGACATTCTCAACATTTTCGACCTCACGCAGGGCACGGAAAACGAAGACCTTGTGTATATGTTCACGTCAACTTCCAAAATCACGTATGCGGGCAGCGGCATTTCCGCATTCATCACGAGCGACCGCAATATGGAGCACGCGCTGAAGTACATCGGCACGCAGATTATCTCCTACGACAAGCTCAACCAGTTCCGCCACGCTATATTCTTCAAGGATGCAGACGGCATACGCGCGCATATGAAAAAGCACGCAGAAATTCTCCGCCCCCGCTTCGAGGCTGTTATAAGCGCTTTTGAACGCGAGCTTGAAGGCAGAGATATGGCAACGTGGACAAAACCCACGGGCGGCTACTTCATAAGCCTCGATATGAAATGCGGCAGCGCAAAACGCGTTTACGAGCTTTGCCTCGCCGCAGGTATGAAGCTTACGGAAGCGGGCGCAACCTTCCCCTACGGCAAGGACCCGAAGGATTCCAACCTTCGCATTGCTCCTTCCTATCCCCCTTTGCGCGAGCTCCGCAAGGCGGCACAGGTGCTTTGCCTTTGCGTAAAACTCGCTTCCGTGGAAAAAGCGCTTACAAACGCACTTTCCGCGCTCTGATTTAACGTAAATCAACATCCGTACAAAGAAAGGGACGTAACAATGGACAGAACAAAATACGAAAGTGCGTTCTCGGGCAGATATGCAAGCCGCGAAATGCAATACCTTTTTTCGCAGGATATGAAGTTCACCACTTGGCGCGGGCTTTGGATTTCCCTTGCAAAAGCGGAAAAGGCGCTCGGGCTTAATATTACAGACGAGCAGATTGCAGAGCTTGAAGCGCACAGAAGCGACGTCAACTATGAAGTTGCTGAAGAATATGAGAAAAAGCTCCGCCACGACGTTATGTCCCACGTTCACGCATACGGTGACCAGTGCCCCAAGGCACGCGGTATTATCCACCTCGGCGCCACGTCCTGCTACGTTGGCGACAACACGGATATGATTATAAACAAAAAAGCGCTCGGGCTCGTTCGCGAAAAGCTAACCGCAGTGCTCGCGAACCTGCGCGAATTTGCGCTTAAACACAAGGCGCTCCCCTGCCTTGCCTACACACATCTCCAGCCCGCGCAGCTCACCACGGTGGGCAAGCGCGCCACGCTTTGGATGTACGACCTCTACCTCGACCTTTGCGAGCTCGATTTTGTAATCGACTCCCTTGCGCTCCTCGGCCAAAAAGGCACCACGGGCACGCAGGCGAGCTTTATGGAGCTTTTCGACGGCGACGAGGCAAAAATCAAAGAACTTGAAGCGCGCATCGCGGCAGACTTCGGCTTTGCGAAGGTCGTTCCCGTTTCGGGGCAGACGTACACGAGAAAGTTCGATTCCCGCATAATAAACGTGCTGGCAAGCATAGCGCAGAGCGCGGCGAAATTCGCCACGGATATGCGCCTGCTCCAATCCTTCAAGGAAATGGAAGAACCCTTTGAAAAGAACCAAATCGGGTCCTCCGCTATGCCGTATAAACGCAACCCTATGCGTTGCGAACGCATTTGTGCGCTCTCCCGCTACGTCGTTGCGGATATGCTGAACCCCGCGATGACATCGTCCACACAGTGGCTTGAACGCACGCTCGATGACAGCGCAAACAGACGAATTGCCATAAGCGAAGCATTCCTCGCAGTAGATGCAATTTTGGGTGTCTACCTCAACGTAAGCTCCGATATAGTGGTTTACCCCAAGGTAATAGAAGCGCGCGTTATGGCAGAGCTCCCCTTCATCGCTTCGGAAAACATTATGATGGACCTCGTACGCCGCGGCGGCGACAGGCAGGAAATACACGAGAAAATCCGTGTTCATTCCATTGCCGCGGGCAAGCAGGTCAAAGAAATGGGCGAAAAGAACGATATGCTCGAACGCATAGCCGCAGACCCCTCCTTTAATATAACGATGGAAGAGCTCAAGGATATTCTCATTCCCTCGCTTTACACGGGCAGAAGCGAACATCAGGTAGAAGAATTTATCGCGGAATATATAGATTCCGCGATTGGCGAAAAAACAAAAAGCTCCGTAGAGCTTTCGGTTTAACTCAAACTTGCTTTGAAAGCGCTTCGCTCCTTTGCAGCACCGCAATATTCAGTTAGAGAGCCTTGCTCCGGCTTTGCTTATCGTTTCCACGCGTCGAGCCGCTTACGTAATTTTCAATGGCTTCTCGCAGCGCTATTCGCACAAAATGAATCAGCGCGCACCCAGCCGATAAATCCTGCAAGGATTTTTGCTTCTTTTTGCAACTTTTTCTTTCAAAAAGAAAAAGTTGAGATAATTTAAAGAAAGCGTACGCTTTCTTTTCCATTCAGGAGTTTCTATGAAAATAGCAGTTTTGGCGGGAGGGCTTTCGCCGGAGCGCGAGGTTTCGCTTTCCTCCGGTTCGCTTATAGCAAACGCCCTCTGCGCGTGCGGGCACGAAGTAGCCCTTGCCGACGTTTATCTCGGCACAGGCGGCAAAACGCCCGAAGAACTTTTTAATAAAAACGGGAACTATTCACACACTATTCCCGAAAACCCGCCCGACCTCGATGCCCTGCGCGCACAGGCAGGCATAGGCGAGCGCCTTATCGGCCACGGTATAGCCGCGCTTGTACACGCGGCAGACGTCGTCTTCCTCGCTATGCACGGCGGTATGGGCGAAAACGGTCAGCTCCAAGCATACCTCGATTGCCTCGGCATAAAATACACGGGCAGCGGTTTTGCCGCTTGCCTCGCCGCAATGGATAAAAACCTTTCCAAGGTCATTTTCCGCGCGGCAGGTGTGCCCACGGCAGATTGGCTCTATTTAACGGTAGACGAAGCCGCGGCAAAAAAAGACGAAATACGCTTTCCTTGCGTTATAAAACCCTGCTCCTGCGGCTCCAGCGTAGGCGTCACGATGGTGGACACGGCAGAAGACCTAGAAAACGCACTCGAAGCGGCGAAAAAATATGAAAATCATATAATTATAGAAGAAAAGCTTCACGGGCGCGAATTTTCCGTTGGCGTATTGGACGGCAAAGCCTTGCCCGCGATTGAAATACGCCCGAAAGGCGAAGGCTTCTATGATTTCACGAAGAAATATCAGCAAGGGCTTACAGAGGAAATCTGCCCCGCGCCGCTCACACAAGAAGAAGCCGAGCGCCTTGCTTTCCTCGCCGTAAAAGCGCACAAAGCGCTCGGCCTTGGCGATTACAGCCGAATAGACTTCATTCTCGACGAAGAAAAAGGCGATTTCTATTGCCTGGAAGCAAACACTTTGCCGGGTATGACACCTATGAGCCTTCTCCCGCAGGAGGCGGCGGCGGCAGGCATTTCCTACGGCGAGCTCTGCGACAAAATCGCAAAAACAGCATACAAAAAATAAATCGTTCAAAAATTCTGCACTTTGCATTTTGCATTCTGCACTTATTTCAGAGAGGTGTTTAAAGTGAAAGTTATCATTGGTATTGACGTTGGCGGAAGCACCACCAAAATCGTAGGTTTCCGCGGGGAAAAGGTTCTCGGCTCTACGTTCGTTCACGCCGCAGACCCAATAACATCGCTCTACGGCGCGTTCGGTAAATTTACGGTGGAACACGGCATTGCTCTCGGCGATATAGAAAAGGTTATCGTAACGGGCGCGGGCTCTTCCTATGTGAAAGACCCTATCTATGGGCTCCCCTGCGTGCACGAATCTGAATTTTCATGCGTCGGCAAAGGCGGGCTCTACCTTTCGGGCCTTTCCGAAGCTATTGTGGTAAGTATGGGCACGGGCACGGCGCTCGTTCACGCAAAAAAAGAAGGCAATCGCATAACCACAAACTACCTCGGAGGTACGGGCGTGGGCGGCGGTACGCTTTTGGGTCTTTCCAAAAAGCTCATCGGTATAGAAACCATAGACCACATCGTGGAAGTGGCAAAAGAGGGCAACCTCGACAACATCGACCTGCGCATTTCCGACATTATCAAAAAAACGGCGCGCAACGTGCCTCTGCCCAACGATATGACGGCGGCAAACTTCGGCAAGGTTTCAGACATTGCCTCCAAAGGCGACCTCGCGCTCGGCGTTATCAATATGGTGTTTGAAACTATCGGTATGATAGGCTACTTTGCCACAAAGAGCGTAGGCACGAAAGACCTCGTGCTCACGGGCAATATGACAAACCTGCCCCAGGCAAGAGAAATTTTTGCAAACCTCAACACACTTTTCGACGTAAACTTCATCATTCCCGAAAACGCAGTTTTCGCTACCGCACACGGCGCGGCACTTTCAAGATAAAATGAACGCGAAACTTCCAAAATTCGTTTTTTATTTTCTCACGTTCACGTGGGGCTTGCCGTTCACACTTCTCGGGCTTTTCGCCGCACTTTTCCTGCGCCTTAGCGGATACAAGCCGAAAAAGCACGGCTACTGCTTCTATTTTGAAGTGGGTGAACATTGGGGCGGCATAAACCTCGGCTTATTCTTCATCGTGGATAAGCACAACAACAAAGCCATACGCAACCACGAGCACGGCCACGCCGTACAGAACTGCTACCTCGGGCCGTTTATGCTCTTTGCCGTGGCACTTCCCTCGCTTATACGCTCGCGTTACCGCGCATACCTTATGGAGAAAAAGGGCGTGAGCGCCAAAACGCTCCCACCATACGACAGCGCGTGGTTTGAGGGGCAGGCGACCCAGCTCGGGAACGAGATTGTGACGTATATAGAAGGCAAAAATGCTTAACAAAAAGTCCCTTTCCTGCACGGGAAAGGGACTTTTTAACAGAAAATTCACACTTTATTTTTGGAAAAGTGTAGATTACAAAAAAAATTTTAATATATAATATACTTGTTATATTTTTTTATTTTAGAAGGAGGTATGTATTATGCCAGGACCAGGTGGTGGTGGACACGGCGGCGGCGGTCATCGCGGAGGTGGCGGTCATCGCGGAGGTGGCGGTCACGGCGGCTTCGGTGGAGGACCGGGTGGTGGCGGACCGAGAGGCTTCGGTGGAGGACCGGGCGGCTTCGGCGGCGGCCCTCGCGGTTTCGGAGGAGGCCCGCACGGACCTCACGGACCTCACGGACCCCACGGAGGTTGGGGCTGGAGGCGCAGACCTCGCCATTACGGCGGCGGTGGTTGCCTCGGCTTTATGTTGATGCCCATTATCTTAATCGTATTTGTGGTAGTTATTGCGGCTTCCTCGCTCGGCAGCGCGTTCACTGCCGTTTCAAGCGGCGGTGAAGTTGCGTACAATGAAACCGCGTTCGGCGATTACGCAAACGATCAGTACGCTGTGGAATTTTCAGATTCCACAGCGTACGAGGATAACCTTATGCTCGTTTTCCTCGTAGAAGATGACGAATATTACGATTACTACTACATTTCGTGGAAAGGCGACCACATAAACGAAGATATAGTCGAGCTTTTCGGCAACGAATACACGGCGTATGGCAAGGCAATCAATTCCAAGGTGAACTCTTCCTCTTATAAATACTCGCTCGATTCCGACCTTGCAAGCGTTATAAACGCTATGGGCGAAAAAGTAGCATCGCTCGAGCTAACAACCTCGTTCACCTGCAACGAAGAGCACGTTGGCACAAAAAAATCTCACCTTGTGAACAATACAAGCCTGCCGCTCACGGAAAGCACCGTAAACGCGGCTCTCGAAAAATTCACAGAGGACACGGGCATTCCCGTTGTTTTGGTCGTAGAGGATATCGATGATGTTTTCGAGCGTACGATGCCCGTCGGCGCGATTTTCACCATTATTTTGCTTATCGCCATTGTCGCTCTCGCGATTTACCTCATAGTTCGCTCTGTAAAAAAGCGCAAACAGTACGGCGAAAATGACAATCAGTATTATAACTAAACGATAAATCAAAAAACTCGGCTTTTGCCGAGTTTTTCTTAATAACATAGGAAATTGCGCGCAGTTCGTGCGCAATTTTGCTTCTTCAAACAAAGTTTTCCTTATGCAAAAACGCCCGAAAATCGGGCGTTTCAGACTGTCGAAAAAGTGATTTAAGCCTCTCACTCTGGGAGAGGTGGCACTGTCAGGTGACGGAGAGGGCTATGATAAAAACCTAAAATTGCATCAAAAGTTTATATTTTTGATGTTTGCCCTCTCACCGCTGCGCGGAGCTCCCCCATAGGGGGGAGCCGAAAGTTAGTTTATCGACACGCTAAAACGCCCGAAAATCGGGCGTTTTTTAGTTTAAGAAGTCAACTTTTTATTTTTCTTCTTTATCGAGCTTTTCAAAAAGCTTCTTATACGGCATAAGCATACCCTCGTTCATAGCGTTGCCCATCTTCGCCTTAATTTTCGGCGAGGAAAGGAGCACGCCCACGAGCTGCATCTTCAGCATTGTGCCGAGCTTCTTTTGCGGGAAGTCATACTGCCCGTGCGCCTTGTAGAACTTGTGGTCTGCCTTCATCATACCCTGCATAAGCCAGATGAGGTCGCGGAAAATTTTCATACCGCCCACGCCGTAGAAGTTCTGCGGCGGCACGTATTTGTGCTCTATGGCATAGGCAAGCGTTTTTGCCATACGGTCTATTTCCGCGTTCGGCTCTTTTTCGTCGGTTGCCACACCCGCAAGGAAGTTTGTGCCGACCTGTGCTCTGCCTTCCACTATCATCTGCAGGTTCTGCTCCGTGCTGTACGCACCGGAAACGAGGTAGCCCACGGGCGAGCCCATCGTAACCGTGCGGTGACCGTTACAGAACTGGCGGTCATCGTACATTTTAAAGAGCGCACCCATAGAGTGGTCTTTAATCGTGAAAGCATACACCGTCGCCTGCGCTGTCTGTATGTCGTTTCGCAAAAACTCATCGAATTTATCGTTGTAGATACATTTGCCCGAAACCGCGCAGTTGAAGCACCCGAGGCAACCGCCCTTAAACGGATATTCGCGCAGGTTTACAACTCTTGTTTTAAGCGGAAATACCGCGCGGAAACGCGCTATCATAGCCGCGAGCTGCTCGTTATCTTCCTCGCAGTCTGTAACGATTACCACGTCGCCCTTCTTTTCTTCCGCGCCGCATTCGGGAATTTCCACAGGGTTGTGTGCAGCGGGCACGGCATATGCCGTATACGGCTCGCAATATCCGTTTTGGGCGCTCCATACGGCGTATTCGAGGAAGTCGCACGCCTCTTTCTGCCCCTTTTCCGTGAGCAAATCGTCCATATCGGCGGAAAGGCCGCGCACGTATTTCATTCCCATATCCTTGCAGTTTTCTTCGACGTATTTGTGCGCCGTTACGTCGTAGAAGTGCTTGGAGGTAGTGATTTGCGTGGCGTATTTTCCCGTGAGGTCCACGCCCGAAGCCTTAAGAAGCTCTATGAATCTGTGGAGCTGGCTTGGCGCGATAAACGTATACACGGGGTAAGCGAAAAGGAGCATATCCGCTTTTTCAAGATATTTCACCACGGGCGAAAAATCGCGCTCCAAAGCTTTGATTTTCTTGCCGACGTGCAAAAATTCAAAAATATGCTCGGGATATTTTTTCTCCAGAAACTTTGCCGTCTGCAAAGTGACGCTGTATTCGCCTTTAGGGCTGCCGTTCAAAACCAAAATTTTCATATTGTTTCTCCTTTATATTGTCGTTATCAGTTTACAAACTCCGCGGGCAAATTTGCCTTGTTTGCCTCGTATTTTTCCGCATTCAGCACTTTATCCTCGCTTCCGTAAACGGAGAGCACGGAAAGCACGCTTTCCGCAAGGTCTGACGTGGAATAGGAGGCAAGCAAGATAAGCCCCTCATCTTATGAAGTTCGTGTGCTTCGGTGATTCTTTTTCGGGCAAGCCGTATTTTTCCTTGCCGAGCGCTATGCTCTTCATAAGGAACGCCATATTGCGTGCGAGTGTGCGCATAATCTGCAAGCCCTCTTCGTCCTCTGCCGCTTGCCCGGAGGCGGCACCGTGCACGCTGTTCCAATATTGGCTCGCGGCAACGGGCATACCGCTTATGGTGAAGAACTTGTTAAGCTCATCGAACGTGGAGGAAAGTCCGCCGCGCCTTGCCACGGCTATACCTGCGCCAACCTTCATAGTTTTGTTAAAAGACGTGCTGTAAAAGAGCCTTTGCAGGCACGCCATCAGCGTGGCGTTTGCGGAAGCATAGTAGACGGGCGTGCCCACAACCAAGCCGTCGCAGGCCTCGAATTTAGGCGCAAGCTCGTTTACAACGTCGTCGAAAACGCATTTGCCGTTCTTTTTGCAGCTGCCGCAGGCAATACACCCGCGCACGTCTTTGTTTCCCACGTGCACAGTTTCCACCTCTATGCCCTCTTCAAGAAAGATTTTCTCCATTTCCGCCAGAGCAAGCGCTGTGTTGCCCTTTGCACGCGGGCTGCCGTTAATCATCAATACTTTCATAATTATTACCTCACTTTTTCAGCTTCAAACCGTCGGAAAAAGCGTTGCCCACGATTTCTCCGAGAGCGATATATTTGTGGTTCATAGGGTCGTACGTTATGGGGCGGAGCTTTGCGGGGTCCACCTTGCCGTTTTCGCCGAGCACACTTTCGTCTGCGCTCACGTTCACGATTTCGCCCACAAGGCGGCACGTTTCGGCATCGTAGCTTTTGAGCTTGCATTCCACAGCCATAGGAAGTTCAGCGATTATGGGCGCGTCCACAAACTCGCTTCTGAACGTGGTAAAGCCCGCAACTTCCATTTTGTTCGGCACTTTGTTGCCCGAAACCACGCCGACATAGTCACACTCCGCAACGTGTGCGGCGTCTGCCATAGAAACGGTAAAAGCACCGCGCGCGAGTATATTCGCCGTTGTTTTGTGGTCCTCACTTATGCAAATCGTGAGCTCGTTTTCTTCCGTGAGCCCGCCCCACGCGGCGTTCATAGCGTTCGGCACGCCGTCTTCGCCATATGTGGCGATGATAAACACGGGTTGGGGGTAAAGCAAGGGTTTTGCACCAAAATTCTTTCTCATAATAAAAATTCTCCTTTTTGTTTTATATTAAGTTAAAATAACATTGTAAGCATCAGCACAAGGCAGGAGGTAAACGGCACGGTGACCGTATCCATACCCCGTTTTGTAAAAAGCTCCGTAAGCGAAGCAACGGGCGCTACGGCAGCGGAAAAGGCAAGCGCAACGTACCAAGGCAACGCAGACATCGTAATCAGCACGGCAAACGTACACACAAAAGACGTAAGTGCCATAGCCACGCTGCCTTCCACAGATTTTGTACCCTCTATAAACCTTCCCGAAAGTTTGTGCTTACCAGCTTTTTTGCCGACAATTGCGGCGGCGGCATCTCCCGGGCCCCACGCCATAATTGCGCCCACGGCTATGAATTTAAAATCTGCGCCGAAGCCGCCCCAAAAAACTGCCATAAGCACCGTCATAAGCCCGAAAAGCATAACGAAGCTAACGAGAACTTCGTGCTTGCCCTTTTCCACAAACAGTGATTTATAGAACGGAAACTTCTCGCAAACGAGAAGCGCCACAATCACAAGCACGAGGAAAGCTATTTCCGCGATGCACGCCGCGCGCACATCTTCCGTGCAGAAAACGAGCGGCAGAATGGAGGTAAACGCAACTATGTGCAAAAGCTTTCGAAAAACGTAATCGGGCACTTTTGTTGTAAAGCGAACCACGATAAGCACGGTGGCAAAAGATACGATGTACGCGATATAAATGCCGAACAGGCGAGCACTTTCTGCCACAAGCGCCATATCGAGCTTTTCCCTGTAATTGAGCAGAACGAGCACCGTGCCGAGCACGAAAAGTATAGCGCCCGTAACCAGCCCCACGGCTTTACCGCCGACCTTGTTGGCAAACTGTGCGCTGACAAGCGAAAAGAACGTCGCCGTAACAATAGCGATGAGCAAAAAATCCCAACATTCTAAAATAATCGTGGGTTCGATTAAAATGTGGCTAACAGAAGCTATGAGCGCTGTGAACGTCATTATAAACGTGGAAGTACCCACGGCGGTTTTGCGGTCATAACCAAGCATAGCCGTGAAAACGATGAGCATCATCATTCCCCCGCCCGAGCCAAAAAAGCCCGTGCCGAAACCGATGGTTATGCCAAAGAAAAGCGAAACAGCTATCTGCTTCGGCGTAAGTTTTTTCGCGCCTGCTCCCTCAGGTCGCTCTTTGGAATCGGGCTTCACGAGGAAGCGTATGCCGATTGCCACGCAGAGAAAGAGCGAAAAGCCGCCCAAAACCTGCTGGTGTGTGAAATACGCGGCAACAGAGCCCACCGTGCACATCGCCACAATGCACGCGAGCATAATCCAGCCGTGCTTCAAATCTATTTTCTTGTTTTTAGCGTATACGAAAGAAGTAACGGCAGAGCCGAGAATATCGCTGGCAAGAGCGATTGCCGTAGCCATATACGCGCCGTGTTCGCCGCCGAACGTAGGGCACAAAACTATAAGCAACGGCACCATAGCCGTCGCCGCGCTCAAGCCCACAAGCCCCGTGCCTATACCCGCCATCATAGAAGCAAGTATTACAACCAAATATTCCATTTATTACTCCTTTATTTTAATAAGTTCATCTCAAAAAGCATATGCAGGGAAAGTTTTTTTGTGCCGCTTGTAAATTTCACGTCGGCAATGTCGCCGTTTACGGCTGTAACCGTGCCCGCGCCAAACGCTTTGTGGCAGAGCTCCGTGCCCACTCTTATTTTTGCGGCAAACTCGGCATATTCCGCTTCGCTTTTTCGAGCCGCAGAGTTCACGGAAAACGGCAATTTTTCCTGCTTCGGCTTCTCTTTGCCGAGAAAATCGTCGCAAAAAACGGAATTTTTGGCGGAATACGTGAAAATACAGAGTTTATTTTTCGCTCGCGTCGCGCCCACGTAGAAGAGCCTGCGTTCCTCCTCGTATTCGGCTAGCGCTTCTCTTTCCGCACTTTTGGGGTTAACCACAATCTGCTCGGGAAAAGAGCCGTCGCACACGTCGGCGAGGTATACCGTATCGTATTCAAGCCCCTTTGCCGAGTGAATGGTGGAAAGCGTAAAACGGCAGTCTGCGGGGTTTTTGTGTTCACGCGTGATTTCGGCAAGCTCGGAAAGGCGCGAAAGCAAATTTTTCGCCGTTTGCTCGCCCGCGCCTATAGACTCAAGAATCTCTGCTTTGCTGCGCTTTATACCCATTCTGTCGAGGTATTCACCATATCCCATATAGTTCACTATGCGGGAAACCGCCTTATCCGCCCGCTCCGATGTAAGCATATCGAGGTGGCTTTTCATCGCTTTGCAGCTTTTCAGCACGCCCATATGGATTTTGCCTATTTCCCACACGGCGTCCAGCACGTTCATTCCCTCACGCGCGCAGTATTCGCACGCGGCAACCGCGGCGGCTTTATTTAGGTGCGTATTTATTTTATAATAAATCTGCATAAATGCCTCGGTATCGCACCTGTCGTACGCAAAACGGATTATGTTCGTTATATCTTGCACGGCACGACTGGTGAAAAACGAGGTGTCCAGCGCGCGCGTCTTGTACGGCACGCCGTACTTTTCCAGAATGTCGATTATGGGCAGGGCGCTTTCATTGTCGCGGTAAAGCACCGCCGTTTCCTCGCGGCAGGCGCGCGCCGCCTTGAGCAGATAGACGTACTGCGAAGATTTCGCCGAAAGCGCGATTTCGCGCACCTCGCCCGCATCCGTGCGGGAGGCACGCATATTTTTCGGGTGGCGGAGCGTGTTTTTTCCTATAAACCTATCTGCCGCCTCCACAATTTTTGTGCCAGAGCGGAAGTTTTCCTCCATTTTCAGCACTTTTGCGCCCGCGTGCTCCGCCTCAAAGGCAAGGAGCGCCTGCGGGTATGCCGCGCGGAAACCATAGATACTCTGGTCCTCGTCGCCGACCATAAAAAGGTTGCCGCTGTTTTTCGCCAAAAGAGAGATAATGGCGTGCTGGATTTTGGAGGTATCCTGCGCTTCGTCCACGCAGATATAGCGGTAACGCTTCGCCACGCGCTCGAGGATTTCGGGGTACATACGCAAAATCTTGTGTGCATACACCATTTGGTCGTCATAATCCATAAGCTTTTGCGCTTTTAGCATAGAGTTGTACTTTTGGTATATTTTAGAGAAAGGCAAACCTTCCTCGTCCATTCCCTCCACTTCTTCTGCGGAAAGGAGCATATTTTTTGCGTACGTTATCATTGTTCGCACGCCTTTTATGTCGCTTTCCGTGGGAAATTCGCCCGTACACTCCTTGTAAATGGCGGAAAGTGCTGTTGAAAGCTCCTTTTCGTCGGTCACAAGCGTGAACGCTCTGCCGCGTGTGAGCTGCTCGTAGCTTGCGATAATTTTGGCGCATACACCGTTGATTGTGCGAAATTCGAGCGATTCGCGCATCTCTTCCCCGAAAACTGAGCAAAACCGTTCGCGCATTTCGTGCGTCGCCGCCACGGTGTACGTCATCGTGAGTATGCTTCGCGGCTCTATGCCCAGGCAATAGACCATATATCCCAGGCGAGTTATAAGTACCGTCGTCTTGCCGCTCCCGGGCACGGCTAAAAGCAGAACGTGCCCGTCCACAGCCTTTACCGCTGCGAGCTGCTGCTCGTTTAACTGTATATTAAAATTCTCTTTAAATTCAAGAAAGTTCACAAATTTTCTCCTACGTTTGATATATTTATTATAGCAAACTGTACGAGATAAATCAATATTTTAGCCGGCAAATAAAAAGCGCTTTCCGTGTAAAACACCTGCGGCAATCAATTTTCAAATTATATTTCAAAAATATATTCTAAAAAGCCTTCCCCTATCTAAGAATGGAAGCCTTTTGGGTTTGTTTTTTTAATTTGATTTCCGTGTAAAACCCCCGCAAATAATTGATTTTGTTTTTATTCTATGATAAAATAAAAATATACTTTCACGGAGGGTTCGCTATGTACAACACGATTTTGTTCGACCTTGACGGCACTTTAATAGATTCGGCAGAAGGCATAAAAAATTCTTTCCGCTATGCTTTCGCAAAACTCGGCTTGCCCGAGCCCACAGACGAATATTTAAACAACTTCATAGGCCCGCCCCTGCTCGATTCATTCAAAAATTTCTGCGGTTTTCCGCCGGAAAAAGCCGCGCACGCAGTGGAAGTTTACCGCGAATATTTTGCAGAGAAAGGCGTTTACCAAAACCGCGTTTACGACGGCATTGAAGAACTGCTCAAAAAACTAAAGGCCAGCGGCAAAACGCTCGTTTTGGCCACATCGAAGTACGAGCTGTATGCCCTGCAAATAATAGAAAACCTGGGCTTTTCCGAATATTTCGATTTTGCGGCGGGCTCGCTTGCCGACGGCGGCAGAGGCACGAAAGCGGAGGTTATCGAATATGCACTCGCCTCCATAGGCGCGGCAGACAAAAAAAGCGCCGTTATGGTCGGCGATAGAATGCACGATATCGAGGGCGCGAAAGCTGTGGGCATAGACTCCATCGGCGTGCTCTTTGGTTTTGGCTCCCGCGAGGAGCTGGAGTCGCACGGCGCTACACACATAGCGGCAACACCCGCCTCTGTTTATGCTCTTATTGCAGGAGAAGAAAAATGATTGCAAAAATAATATCATTTTCTATGCTCATTTACATCGTTTTTATAACGTCCGTTGGCATATTTTTGCGCAGAGAAAGGCAGAAACACCGCGGCGACAGGCATTATTTGTTTATTCCGTTTTTCTGCTTCGTTGTGGGCGTGATAGGCTCTGCATTTTTCGGCATAATAAGCATAATAGTTTCGTTCAGCGAAGAAAACATTTGGTTCACGGTAGCTTTTTCTGCATTTACCCTATTCGCCTCATCGCTCATTCTCGCCTACAACAACTGCTATATCGTATATGATGACAAATCATTCACGCAGGGCTTGTTTATCGGCATAAAGCGTACCTTTGCCTACGAGGAGCTTACGGGCTTTGCTGTTTCAGACATTTCTCGCCTATACGCAGGCAAAAAGAAAATTTTCGTTTATGACGATTACTTTAAACACCAAGAATTTATAGAATTTGCAAAAAGACGCCACCGCAAATTAACAGGGGAAATTTTGCCGCAGACAAAGAATTTCGATATATTCAACCACCATTTAAACGGAGGAACAGCTACTTTTGTTCTTTTCATATTGTTGACCGTTTTTATGCTTTCGATTGGCGGGTTTATCTTTGTGCAACAATATACGCCGATTAACGAGCAGAACACGGAATTTTTCCAAACCCCGCTCACACCTGCTGGCACGGCACTTGAAAATTATAAATTTACCGCCGAGGGAATATCGGAAAAATTCCGCTTACGCAAAAGCGCCGTTTCGGAATATGAAATTGCAAAAATAGAGGCTCTTTGTGAGGAAAACACCGTATTTTCAGTTTGGGCAAAGTATTATAACGGCGACGATGAACCGGATTATTACAGAATAGAGCAAATTGCCGCAGACGGGCAAGTTTTCTATTCATTTGAAGAAGCAACCGCGCATCAGCGAAAAGACGCATATATGATTTTGGCTATATTTGTCGCACTGCTCGCCATAATATGGGGGCTGTTGGGATTTATGATATACATAGCCTGGCACCCGCAGAAATTCAGCAAAAAGGTTATACATATGTTTTTCAAAGAAGGCTATTGGCGCGATTGAACAGGACAGAATGACAAAAACCACGGGAAACCCGTGGTTTTTTAATATCAAAGCACTATTATCATCACAACAACAAGCGCGACCTGCCAGAGAAGGCCGAGAATGTTAACCGCCCAGAAATACCAATGTTTCGTTTTATGGCGGAGATTTTTCATAGCCACAAGCGCACCGACAGCGCCGCCTAAGAAGCCCCAACCGAGAAGCACCGCTTCGGGTATGCGCCAAGCGCCTTTTTTCGCCTTCGCTTTATCAACCGCATAAAGTATAAACGCAATAGCACTCATAACAAAAACAATAGCGCCAAAAGCCGCAATAAGTATGGTTTTCATATCAAATCCCCCATTTCTTCATATTGTATATTAATATTGTATCATATAAAAATCTCTTTGTAAATCACTTTGTGCAAACTTTGCGCTTTTTGAGCGTTAAATCGTAGCTTTTTTCTATAAGCCGTTCTGTGAAATCGAGCGGAACGGTGCCATTCAGAATAACGGAAATCCAAAGCCGCTTGTTCATATGGTAGGCAGGTATGATGCTTTCGTAAAGTTCGCGCACGATAAACGCTTCCTCCGGGTCGCATTTCAGGTTGAGCACGTCTATACATCCCTCCCCTTCTATACCCACACGGCATTTTTTCACATTCATAACAAGTCCAAACCACTTGCCTCCCTCGCCGTGGCGCAGAACGGTTGTGTCGAAATCGTCTTCAAACGGCTTGTCTGCCACCGCCTGCGGCAATGTCAGCGCAAAATCTATAATTTTTTCTCTTTCGGTTTTCATTTTTTCACCTCTGTTGCTTGTTTTCACATACATTCTATCATATTTTGTGAAAATTTTATAGATATTTCTAAAAATAGTATGGATTTTTTGGTTCTCATATGATACAATATATCTGTAATACACGAGAGGTGAGAAAAATGAACAAGAACAATGAACTTTTTTTAGGTTAATATAAAAAACTCGACGATATTTGCCGCGCAAGCCTTGATATGGACGAAGGCATCGTGGAATATGTAAAAGAAATGGAGCTTTCCGAAGGTCCGAAGAAGAATATCGACGCTTGGGTAAACGATTACCACACGCTCAACAAATGCCTGCACATAGGCGGCTTGCTCGAAGATGAAGCCGTGCTTACAGGCCGCGCACAGTGCACAAAGCAGGATATTGCTTGGCTCAAGAAATTCCAACAGAGAATCGCAAACGGCGAAGACCCCGTTAAAGAGCTTGAAAAATACCACGACAAGCTCCGCCTTGCGGAAGAGAGAAAGAAACATTTCGAGCCCTATGTGGAAAAAGCGCTTTCTTTGCTCGTTGTCGGCGTTATACTCTTGCTCGCCGTTGCCGACAGCAAGAACAAAAAGAAAATCGAAGAGCAGATGAAGCTCAAAAAACAGAAAAAGAAAAAAGAGAAAAAGAAAAAACAAGACACCACGGAAATCGTGGAGTAAAACATAGGCGCAGAGGTGAGAAAAATGAACAAAACCAACCTGATTTTTGCAAATGAATACGAAAATCTCAACGACGCTTGCAAGCTCAAATTCGATTCCGAGGACGGCGTTGCGGCATATATCGCCGAAATGGACAAACCCTCCGACTACAAAGATAAAGTAGGTGGTTGGGGAGAAGATTATCACACGCTCGGCAAATGTATGCACATCTACAACGTGGTAGAGCTCGGCGGCGCAAAGCTCCGCAAAGCGCAGTGCACAAAGCAGGACATTGCCTGGGTTAAGAAATTCACAGAAAGAATCGAAAAAGGCACAGACCCGCTTGCAAAGCTTGAAAAATGTGAAGAAACCGCAAGAAAAATCCGCGAAACCATAGAAAAAGCCAAACCCGCAATTAAAAACATCGCTATCGGTTGCGGCGTAACGCTCGCGCTCACGGCTATTTTCGGCGGCAAAAAGAAAAACAAATAATTAAAAAATCGCAAACTAAAATCGCTCCCTTTCGGGAGCGATTTCTTATTTATAACATAGGAAATTGCGCGCGAAGCAGTGCAATTTACGTGTTCAAAAAAAGTTTTCCTTATGCAAAACGCCCGAATTCGGGCGTTTTATAGTTGACGAAGTCAACTTTTTTATTTCTTTTCAGCGTCTTTGAATTCTTTTGTTTTAGCAGCTTTTTCGTTGAGTTCTTCCGGGTCGTGGAACGTGGGAACGACAGCTTTAATCGCCGCTTTCACCTTTTCGGAACCGAGCTCGTTCTCTGCCGCCGTAACAGCATCTGTGAGAACCTTAATCTTGTCCTCAACCTCTGTTCTCGTGAGCGGAGCGTCCTTTTCAACGAATATCATATTGTTATCCGTTTTCGTGAGCTCTTCCGTTTTGATAAGAAGTTCTTCGTAAAGCTTTTCGCCGGGGCGAAGACCGATTTCCTGAATTTCGATATCTGTGCCGGGGCGGAAGCCGGAAAGCTTAATCATATTTACCGCAAGGTCGTAAATCTTAATCGGTTTACCCATATCGAGCACGAAAAGCTCGCCTTTTTTCGCCATAGCGCCCGCCTGCATAACAAGCTGGCTCGCTTCGGGAATAGTCATAAAGTAGCGGATGATTCTGAAGTCGGTTATAGTGATGGGGCCGCCCTGCGCTATCTGGCGCTTAAAGAGCGGAATAACACTACCGTTGGAGCCGAGAACGTTGCCGAAACGAACCGCAGCAAAGGTTGTTTTGCTGTCTGTACGGCACTGTATAACCATTTCGCACATACGTTTGGAAGCGCCCATAATGTTTGTGGGGTTAACCGCTTTGTCCGTGGAAATAAGAACGAATTTTTCTACGCCGTATTTTTCAGCCATATCAGCCGTGTTGTACGTACCGAGAACGTTGTTTTTGATTGCTTCGCAACCGCTGTGCTCCATAAGGGGCACGTGCTTGTGCGCCGCCGCGTGGAAAACGAGCTGGGGGCGGTAGTTTGCGAAAATCGCATCGAGGCGTTTTCTGTCGCGCACGGAGGCGATTTCAACGGAAAGGTCGAGCTTGTCTCCGTATTTGCGGATAAGCTCCTGCTGAATGTCATATGCGTTGTTTTCGTAAATGTCGAGAATAATGAGCTTTTTGGGTTTGCATTTAGCAATCTGACGGCAAAGCTCGCTGCCTATAGAGACGCCGCCGCCCGTTACGAGAACGGTCTTGCCGGAGTAAAATTCAAATTCTTTTTTGCCGTTGATATCGAGAGGCTTGCGGAAAAGCAAATCTTCGATTTCAAATTCACGAATAATCCTTTTTTTCTTGCCGTCTACCTCTTCCGTGTCGTCGTGCACGGGGGAATCGTAGATTTTAACCTTGCAGCCCAGAGCGCTGTAAAGCTCGTGTATTCTCTTGATTTCCTCGAGAGGAAGACCAACTATGGCGATAATGATATTGGAAATATCGTATTTTTTAAGAAGCGCTTCAGCGTTTTCTTCCGCGTAAACGTGCAAGCCCGCAATAGTGCCGCCGATTTTGCTTTCGTCTTTATCGAAGTAAAGAACGGGGCGGTATGCGGAATTGGGGTTGGATTTGAGCTCGTTTGCAAGGTACGCGCCAAGCTGACCCGCGCCTACGATAGCGGCGTTGATTTGCTGCTCGTAGTGAACGCGAAGGTTATATCTTCTCTTGTAGATAAGGCGGTAAACGAAGCGCGCGGAGAGCGCCATAAGCGCGCTGAGCGATGCTATTGAAATAAAGAACCAAATGCCGATATGGTAGCCGCTTATGTAAGAAATGGTTACGGAAACCAAGCCCGCACACATATCCGCGAGCACAAGGCGAAGGTACGCGCCCGTGCTGGTATAGCGCCAAACGTAGTTATATACGCCCCACAAAATGCGGAACACCACTGTTGTGAGAAGCAGGAGAACGGAATTATATATAAATGTCGGTATATCAAGTTGGCTTACGCTTGTACCCTCTTTTGCGATGTAATGCGTCGCAATGTAGTACGCCACATCCAAGCCAATAAAGCACGCTACGTCGAACAGAAACAGCACTACTCGCCTGTAGCTACCCTTGACTGTGTTTTTGATGTTCATTTTTGACCTCCGCATAAAAATTATAAAGTTATATTTTTGTGGACTTGCTATTTAAATTTTACTCATTAAATGCTCAAATTATGAATACAACATAAAACGCCAAAATTCGTATCGGTTTCATTATACTACACTTTCAAAAAATTTGCAACCGATATCGACAAAATTCCGCACCGTGCAGAATTTATTTTTTTGTTTTTTTGCTAATATATGTTAGCTCACGAACATATTTTCATTTTTTGGAAAATAAAAAATTTTACGGGGCGAAATTTTCGCCCCATTACACCCCCGCCCTATAACATTTCGCGCAAATCAAGCCCGTGGAAAGCACGGTTTACGGCAAAGCCCAAAAGGCGCGAAAGCTTTTCTGTTTGTGCATCTATTTCCTTGGGGCAAACGAAAAAGCCATCATATCCGCTTTCTTCCCTGCCGCACGCATCGCGCACAAGTGTGCCCGCATCGATTACCGTCGGCACGCCGAGCGCAACCACAGGCACGCCTATGCTCTCTTTGTCTATGGCACGCACGGCATTGCCCACGCCCGAGCCGGGAGAAATGCCGGCAGAGCATATCTGCACCGTTTTGCAAAGCCGTTCAGCGCTCCTCGCCGCAAGCGCATCGATTGCCACTACGATATCGGGGCGGGCTATTTCCGCTGCCGCGCGGACTATCTCCGCCGCGTCAAGCCCCGTGTCCGCACCCACACCGGGGGCGATGGCGCAAATATCAAAAAAACCGCTCCGCTTGAAAATTTCGGGCTCGCGTTCTCGCAGAGAGCGCGTTACGAGCACGTGCGAAAGCGCCTGTGGACCGAGCGCATCGGGCGTCATTTTTGCGTTGCCTATACCGCACACAAGCAGACTTTTCGGCGCCGCCGCAAGCGTTTTGCAAACGGACATAAGTTCGCCCGCACAGGCTTCGCAAATGCGCGCAAAACCCTCGAAATCCGTTACGGTTATATCGGGAAAGCAGAGGCTCACATACTTCCCCATCCTCCTGCCCACGGCACGCTCGCCCGCTTCGTTTGTAACGTCTATTTCGGAAACGTCAATATCTCCGTGTTTTCGCTCGCTGTACACCACGCCGTCTATTTCCCCACTGTGTGCGGGCGCATATTTTTCCATATACTCGCTCCTTGCCTCAACGGCAAGGTCTGTTCTGGCTCTTTGCATAAGAAAACTCCTTTTTTGTTTTATTATGCCCCCAAAAAACAAAAAATCCCGTAAAAACGGGATTTTTGAGATAAACTTATTTCTTTTTTGATTTATATTCGTCTTCGTCGGTAATGTATTCGCCGCCGTCGTAATATTCGCCGTCGTCTTCACCGTAGCCGCCGGGTTTACCGCGGCGCGGGTTGTCGTCATCGTCGTCGCCGTCATCGCTCTCGTCCGCTTCGCCGTTCTCGTTATAATAGGGGTCTATCATAAATTTCTTCATCTGCGGGTATGCCACGTACGTCGCAATGAAAGAGCAAGCGCCGAAATCGAAAATGAGAATAAGTATAACGCCGAGCGGTGTATAGAACGCCGCAAAAAGCATCGTTATGAACACCACAAGCGCAATTCCCACAAAAGCAAGCAGGTTTCTGCCTATGCAAAGAATCGCAAATATAAAGCTGTTCTTCAAAATTTTGAAAAAGCCCATATCGAACGTTACCATTATCATATACATATAGAAGCGCATAAACATATACACCATAAAGGTAACGAGCGAGCAGAAGAACATTATATAAAGCGTATTGTAATTAAGCCAATAGAAGTAGATTGCATATACGTTGAGGAAAAGCACTGTTGCATCGAGTATACCCATAGGAACAGCCATTTTCCAGTTCTTTTTTATCGTACCGAAAAAGTCCACGCTCCAGAAAATGGGCTCACATTTAATAGTGTTGCGCATAATATACGCGCAGGAAGCGTTTACAAGACCGAACGTGACAAGCAAGAGCAAGGAAAGCCCGTAAAGTATCTTCACGCCGATATTGTCTATGGAAATATCCACGGGGAAACTTTCAAAAAGGCCGTGTATGCCCGAAAGCGGCATAAGCGTGGCGGCATCTCCGCCGGCTGTACCCATACCGTATATGAGCGGGTAAAACTCGCTTATCGGCTTCATAGCCTGGCGGCTGAAATTGCCGCTCACCGCGAGAATAAAGAAAAAGATTGGGAAGTTGCCCACTATGTAAAGAAGATTTATTCTTATAATGTCGCCCCATTTGCGTCCGAAAAGCTTGAAGAAGTTCTTGAAATTGTAATTTTTAATAACGTCGCTTTTTTTTATGCCCTTTCCGTTGCTGTCATACATCCAGGAAAACAGGGTCCTTCTTTTTTTCTGTTTTCCGCCGTTATTGTTTTCGCCGTTCAAAATATAGTTCCTCCAAAAATTTTATTCTTCGTCATCTGCCGCCGCGAGGTCGTCGCTCCAGCTTTCGGCAAGATAGTTCATATTGCCCGAAAGAAGTGCCATTATACCGCGATAAATAAACTCGCTTCGCTCGTCGAAATTTATACGCATACGCTCTGCCTGGCGTTTTGATTCAAGCACAAGCTTTGTTTCAAGCGCCGCGCCGCCCATACCGTCCACGGTGCAGGTGAGCGTATATTTGCCATCGCCGCTTTCTTCTATGGAAGAATGTGCCGTAAGCCCTCGCGCCTTGAACGAAATCAGCTGAAGCGCGGAGCGCACAGCGTGGTCGAGTATTTCGGGCAAAATTCTGTCTTTCATCATTTCCGCCGTATCTCTGCCCTTGCGCGTGAGGCGCACGAGTTCTTCTTCGCCTTCACCCTTTGTCATTTCCAACGCTTTTATATCGAGAAGCTCGTAAAACTCCTCTACGAAATCAAACTGATTTACAAACTCATCCTGCACGCAAATATCGTGCAAAGTTACGTAATCGAGCGGTCTTTCAAGCTGCATAAGCAAATAAAGTATGAAAATTTTTATATCCGATTTTTCGGTCAGCCGCAGTGCCATACGCTACCCTCCGAAGTAAAATTCATAACGTTATGAAATTAGTTTAACATACTTTTCGCAAAAAGTATATACAAGAAACAAAAATATTTTCGGAATTTGTAAATTTTTTATTTTCCCGGGTAAAAACAAAAACCAAAGCTTTCACTTTGGTTTCGCATTTTATCCCTTCCAGTCAAGCTCTTCGCCTTCCGTAGCGTTGTATATAGCTTCAAGCTCTTTCGCGATAGATGCCGTATCCGTTTTATAGAGCGCGTTTATGTATATTTCTCCTTCTCCGTAGAGCGTTACAGTCGTACCGTCGGAAAGTCTTACGCGAAAAAGTATCTGGCCAGATTTTATAGCTATATCATCGCTTTCATCAACCAAAGTTTTCGGTGTATTGTTTATAGCGGAGATGATTCTTTCGATGTTTTCCGCGTCTGTAACAACTTTATATTTCATAGCCGTCGTATATGCACTTTCCTGCATCATAGCGAGCAATATCCGTTCGTTTTCTACAAGAACCGTTGGCGTGGGGAGCGTATTTTCCGTAGTCTGCGCAGGGTTAGTGCTGCCGCACGCGCAAAGTGAAGCAAGCAAACAAACCGAAAGGAAAACTGCAAATATTTTTTTCATAGAAAATCTCCTTAACTATCTAGACTATTTATATCATAAATGACTGCAACATTGACAGCATAGTTTAAATTAAGCATAACATTATTTGAACCCAACCCATTATTTACATAAGCGTAATATTGCCCGCCACTAACATCTTGAAGCAATCCGTGAATAACATAAAAATGCTTGCCTTGACCGCTTGTATCACTAAAAATAATTATAATGGGGTAATCCATTTCAATAATCTGTCTTAAACTTGTAAAAAATGTGCTTATGGGATAAGATGTTGACGTATCTGGATAAAAACCATCAGTTGCAACCATATAATTACCCATATTTCTTGATATAAAATAATTGTTAACACCTTTTCTTATTTCGTTAACAGTTACAAACCCAACAGAGGGCGTGCAGTGTATAAACGGAATTAAATGGTCAACCATTTTAATACCTGTGCTATCATCCAATTCATCAGGGATAATATTCGAATTTTTATAGTCATCAAGATAATGAAGCACAATGGCCGCTGCTGTAGACGCGCAATGAACACCTCCAGGATTATATGAAATTGTTTTTAATGAGTGGTCCAAATCGAAACGCATAGTAATCGACCGTACTGATGCCATATTGATTGATTGCGCTAATTTGTTAGAAATAGAAAACGATTGAAATGATTCAATATTATGTATTGCTTGATTACAATCTACTATAGTATCAGTAGCTATATTTATAAAATCAGTTTCGCTTTTCACATAATAGTTAAATGGTCCACCATAATATATTTTTTTATTAAAATTATCGTTCAATATATCATATGTATTATTAGGTTCAAAATGTGCTTCAATTATCGTTCCATTTAAATCCGTAATAGCATAACTTTGAGATGAAAGCAAGAAGCAATATCCTATAATTTCGTCATCAATATTATATAACGATTTCGATGAATTTATTTTATTATCCAATTTCAAAACATTTTCAACATATGTTGAAAAATTAGAGTATGCAACATATTCAGATGTTTCTAAAATTATCGATGTGTCTACTGCAAACACATTAGCAGAAAACGCAAGAGTTAATATAAGAACTACCACAATTATTTTTTTCATTTTATTTAACATAAAAACCTCCAAAAAAATATAAACTATTTATACTTTAATGTATAAAAAAACAAGCCATCGGAAACGCCTCCTTAAATCATATAGTTTCTATAGTTATATATTAGCATAATATATAACTATAGTCAATATATCCCAAAAGCAACCGTCATTTTTAACAAAAAATCTATTCTGTTATCCAACACAAGATATGTATAATATACATTATTTGTTCAAACACGCCTAAAAGCAAAAACAGCCCAAAGGCTGTTTTTGACTTTTTATTTACAAAATTATTTCTTTGCTTCGCGGATACCGTCTACGTAAGTGTGAATTTTCTTAACGGGGTTAAGTATTTCGCTCATAGTTTCGTCGCGGTTGAGGCGGTCGATAATGTGCGCAACGTATTTGCACATATTAACCTCCGCATACCAGGGTTTGTTTATGATTTCGGGCGTGCGATAGTTGAGGTTCGTTGTGAAGATTTTATCCACAATGCCCTTTTCATATGCCGCGTCGAGGTGAGCACAACCGTTGCAGAAGAGGCCGAACGTAGCGAAAACGAAAATACGTCTTGCGCCCATATCTTTAAGTTTAGCCGCAACGTCTATAACGCTGTCGCCGGAGGAAATCATATCGTCTACAACAATCACGTCTTTGCCTTTAACGGATTTACCGAGGAATTCGTGTGCTTCTATGGGGTTTCTGCCGTCTACGATGATTGTGTAGTTGCGGCGTTTGTAGAACATACCGAGCTCTACGCCGAGAACGGAGGAGCAATACATTGCTCTGCCCATACCGCCTTCGTCGGGAGAAATAATCATCGTTGTTTCGGGGTCGAATGTGATGTCGGGATATTCGCGAACGAGCGCTTTGAACATCTGGTAAGAGGTACGAACGTTATCGAAACCGCTTCTCGGAATAGCGTTCTGCACGCGGGGGTCGTGCGCGTCGAACGTGATGATGTTGGAAACGCCCATATTGATAAGCTCCTGAAGAGCTACCGCGCAGTCGAGCGATTCGCGTGCGCTGCGTTTGTGCTGTCTGCCCTCATAGAGCATAGGCATAATAACGGAAATACGGCGAGCCTTACCTGCAATAGCGCAAATCATACGCTTAAGGTCCTGGAAATGGTCGTCGGGGCTCATAGGAACGAGCTGGCCGTACATTTTGTATTTTACACCGTAGTTGAAAACGTCGGCATAGATGTATGTGTCGTGGCCGCGGAGCGTTTCAAGGATAATACCCTTGCCTTCGCCCGTGCCGAAACGGGGGCAATCTGCCTTTACAATATATGTTTCGTCCTGGTCGCCACGCCATTCGTGAATGTAGTTGTCAACCTCGGCAAGGAAATCTTCGCTTCCTTTCATACCGATTACGCTTAATTTCCCGAAATATTTAGAGTCCATAAAAAGTCCTTTCAATTTTAACGTTTATTTCTTTATTAAAGTTTAAAAACCGTTTCGATTTCTTTAACTTCTTCATCGTTGATTTTTACCACTTCGCCTTTAATGCTCTTGGCCTGGATAAGCGATTTCGCGCTGTATTCCATAACCTCAAGCCTGTCGAAAGCGTTTGCAAGCGAGCTGCCTGCGGCAACAGCGCAGTCGCTTTCAATTATCGCAACGGGGTTCTTCATAGAAAATTCACGCGCCAAAAGTTTGGGCTGCATAAAGGTAGAACCGAAGGGGAATTTTCTTACCGTTTTGAGCGCTATATAGCTTTCGGGGATAAGACGTGCATCGAAATCGTTGTCTGTAACGGCGAAAGCCATAAGGTGCGGCGGATGTGCGATTATAATAGAGTTGATGTCGGGGTGCTGCTCGTACATATACATATGGAATTTAACGGAGCGAGAGGGGTTCTTGCCCGCTTCGCATTCGCCGTTTTTGATAAGCACGAGGTCCTCGGGTTCAAGGTAGGCTCTGTCTTTACCGTTGGGAGTGATGACAAAAGAGCCGTCTGCAAGTCTGCAGGAGAAAGTGCCCTGTTCGCTTGTAAAGAGCTGTTCGCCGTATGCGCGCTTAATCAGCGTGCACATATCGCGGCGCACCGCTTGTTCTTCGCTGGTGTGCACGGAAGGGCAAAACTCGGAAAGCTGCGGAGCTGTTTTTTGCTTGAAAACTTCCAGATGTTTGTCGGAAATCGTCTGTATTTTGCCGCCGAGCGTGCCCGCGTTGATTTCGAGGCGCGCAAGGTAATCGAGCGTTTCAAAGCTCATAAAAGCGGCAAAAAGGTCTTTCGCGCCAACCACAACACCGTGGTTTTCGAGCAATACGGTATTTACGCCCTTTTCAAACTCGCGGGAGATGTTTTCGCCGAGCTTTGCGCTGCCGGGGCAAGCGTAAGGAGCTATGGCAATATCGCCGCAAAGTATGCGTGCATCGGGGATAATCGCCGTATCGGGGCTTTTGCGCAACAAGCTGAACGCAACGAGCGCGGGCGGATGTGCGTGGAGCACAGCGCCGAGGTCGGGGCGCTTTTTATATATGCCGAGGTGGAAGGGGTATTCCACAGAAGGTTTGTGAATACCCACAATCGTGCCGTCGGGCTTGATTTGCATAATGTCTTCTCTGCGCAGGCTACCTTTGTCTACGCCGCTGGGGCTTATCCAAACAGTGCCTTCGCTGTCTTTAACGGAAAGGTTGCCGCCTGTCATCGTCGTCATACCGTAGTAGTAAAGACGGTTCATTATGGTTACGATTTGGTCGGCGGGGTGAAGCATACTGAAATTCATATAATCACCTTCACTTTTCTATAATTTTAGGGGGGTTATCTTTTGGAAAGAACTTCTTCCTCGTATTTTTTAACTTCAGCATACCAAGCGTGGTTTGCGGGAACACCGCATTCTTCGCAGTATTTTTCCCATACGTCTTCGAAGGGGAGCATCTTCATATCTTCCTGCATAACCATAAGTTCTGTGAAGTTGCTTTCGTCCTGAAGCTTCTTGAGCATTGCGTTGGGCGTGCAAAGAGCTGTGAGGAGCGCTTTCTGCCAGCTTCTGAAGCCAACAGTCCAAGCGGAAATTCTGTTTATGCTTGCATCGAAATAGTCGAGCGCCATATAAACTCTGTCGAGTGCGTCGCAACGAACGATTTCTTTTGCCATTTCTTTTGTTTCGTCGTCGAGGAGAAGAACGTGGTCGCTATCCCAGCGAACGCCGCGCGTGATATGGAGCGCGATTTCGGGGAAGAAGCAAAGGAGCGCGGGAATCTTGTCAGAAACAACTTCCGTGGGGTGGTAGTGACCGTTGTCCATAAGGGGCAGGCATTTATCCTTGTGCATAGCAGCCATACTGAGTGTGAACTCTGCGCTGCCCGCTGTGTAGGATTCTACACCGATACCGAACACTTTGGATTCTACGCAAGGTTTAACCTTTGCGAAATCGAAAGGTTCGGAAAGAATTTCTTCAATAGATTCTTTGTATCTCATTCTGGGGCCCATTCTGTCTGCGGGAACGTCTTTGAAGCCGTCGCCTGTCCAGATATTCATAACGCAGGGTACACCCGTTTCTTCTGCAAAGTAGTTTGCAATGCGGATGCACGCTTTGCCGTGCTCAATCCAGAATTTTCTTACTTCCGCGTCGGGGTGGGAAAGTGTAAGTCCGTCTTTCTGCATAGGATGAGAGAAGAATGTGGGGTTGAAGTCTATACCCATATTTCTTTCTTTTGCGAACTCAACCCATTTTTTGAAGTGTTTGGGTTCAAGTTTATCTCTGTCTACCCATTCGCCTTCTTCAAAAATAGCGTAGCAAGCGTGAACGTTGAGCTTTTTCGCGCCGGGGCAAAGGGAAATAACCTTGTCCATATCAGCCAGAAGCTGTGCAGGTGTTGTAGCCTTGCCGGGGTAGTTACCCGTTGTCTGAATACCGCCTGTGAGGCCGCCTTCGTTATCAAAGCCGATAACGTCGTCGCCCTGCCAGCAGTGGAGAGAAACGGGAATGTTTTTGAGTTTCGCGATAGCCGCGTCTGTATCCACGCCGTAAGCCGCGAAAATCTCTTTTGCAGATTCATATCTTGTGTTCATTTTGCGTTCTCCTTAAAGATTTTATATATTTTTCGTAAAATTGTTTTTCGGTCAATTCTGCGTTTTGCATTCTTTTAAATAAGTTTTTTGAACTTTTCGTAAGCTTCGTCCCATTCGTCTTTGTTTGCTTCGGGATAGAATTCTTCGATTTCAAAGGAATTTGCGATAATCTCGCGTGCTTCGCGGAGGTCTTTAACTTCGCCGCTTGCAATAGCCTGCGCCGCGATGTTGCCGAGTGCCGTTGCTTCTACGGGGCCTGTGAATACGGGTCTGCCGCAAGCGTTCGCCGCAAGCTGGGAAAGGAGCTTATCCTGCGTGCCGCCGCCCACGATATTGATTGCGGGCATACGTTCGCCAACCATTTCGTCGATTTTTTCAACAGTCCATCTGTATCTCATCGCCAAGCTCTGGCTTATGCAACGAACGATTTCGCCGACTGTTTCGGGTATGGGCTGGTTTGTTTCCGCGCAGTATTCGCGGATTTTCTTCGGAATGTTGCCGGGAACGCCGAAACGGGGGTCGTCGGGGTCGATAAAGCTCTGCAAGGGTTTTGCCGCTTTGCCCATTTCAACAAGCTCGCCAAAGCCGTATGTAGTGCCCTCGCGAATCCACTGTCTGCGGGATTCCTGAAGGACCCAAAGACCCGTGATGTTTTTGGAGAAGCGGAACGTGCCGCCGTAGCCGCCTTCGTTTGTGAAGTTGTAAGCGGAGGATTTTTCGCTGATTTGCGGTTCTTTCGTTTCCGTACCCATAATAGACCAAGTGCCGGAGCTTATCCAGATGAATTTATCGCTCTTTGCGGGAACTGCTACAACAGCAGAGGCTGTGTCGTGTGCGCCTACGGAGATAACCGTGGGGTCTATGCCGCCGCATTCCTCTTTTACGTCTGCGCGGAGCTTGCCGCAAACCGTGCCGGGTTCAACGATGTCGGAGAAAATGTGCTTCGGCAAGCCGAATTTTTCGATAATTTCGTTCGACCAGTTTCTTGCGCGGGCGTCGAGGAGCTGGGATGTGGAGGCGATTGTATATTCCGTCTGCTTTTTGCCCGTGAGGAAGTAGTTGAGCAGGTCAGGCACGAAAAGCATATCCTTTGCAATGCCGAGAAGCTCGGGGTTTTCTTTCTGGAGCGCCAAGAGCTGGTAGAGGGAGTTGAAATCCATCACCTGAATGCCCGTTATGTCGTAAAGCTTTTCGCGGGGGAACGTTTTGAAGGCTTCTTCGGGAACGCCTACAGTTCTCGTATCTCTGTAATGTACGGGGTTGGCAAGAAGTCTGCCGTCTTTGCCAAGCAAGCCGAAGTCAACGCCCCAAGTGTCGATACCGATAGAAGCGATGTCTTTATCTTCGGAAAGCGCGCAGTTGCGAATGGACTGCTTGATTTCGTGGAAAATACGCAAAATATCCCACGTGAACTGCCCCGCCGCCATTGTGGGGTCGTTCGTGAAGCGGTGGTTTTCCGCCAGAGCGAATTTTTCGCCGTCGAAAGTGCCAACTATACCCCTGCCGCTGGACGCGCCGAGGTCGATGGCAAGCATTTTGAGTTTTTTCATTCTTTTCTCCCTTCCCCGCCTTTCTTTCACGGAAAGGCAGGTCTGTTATTTATATTCTTGTGTTTTTTAGTTGCTGGTTTTGGGCTTCCCCTAGAGGGGAAGCTGTCGCGAAAGCGACTGATGAGGTGTCTTATGAGTTTACACCAAAATAAATATTTTCTTTATCGACTAGCAAATCTAAAGGCTGATTATAAAGCCTATTAACCATATTTATATTATCTATAAAAGGCTCAGCAGAACTGTTTTCAAAAACAGAAATATATTCCATTGTACGTTCTGTACGCTTCTCTCCCAAATCTGTTAGTTTATTTCCTTGTTCAATCAAATTTTCATCAATTTGAGATTTATTCACATATGGAATTTTTGCTACAATATTGCCAGCTGATTTGCTTACTTTTGCAACACCGCCAATAAAATGAGATTGTATGGATGATTTTGAATAAGTTTCTATTTGATTATAGCACTTTTTATAAAGTTCGCTATATGTCAGCTCAAAATTTTCTATCTTTCTCGAAATCTGCGTCAAATATCCCTCATCAAAATTCTCAAGAAGCATTACACCTAAATATGCAGAAAATGCATATATGTATGATGCTAATTGATATTCTTTTAGTAAAGAAGATATTTCTTGCATTTTATTTTTCAAATCTTTATCTATATGAATTAAAGACTGCTTAACAAGTTTTTTATTTATACGTTCTTGGTAGAATAAAATACTTGCTTCCGACTCTTGCATGATATCTAAAATTTTAATATAATTGCTATCTTTATACTGTTTATTAGACCAATTATATTTGTAATTATTTAATATATCAGAAAGCAACGAAAGATTAGCTTTCAAATTAGCTCGTTCTTTTTCTTCTAAAAATTCCAAAATTTCTTTCTGTGCTTCTCTTATACTGTCAAGTTTTTGATTAACATTCATCAAAGCAACCGCCATAAAAAGCATTGTTGGGTCGCAAGCAAGCGGATTTAAACGAGCCTGCCCTCCGCCTACCATACCGTCTTTATTTAAAACAGCGCCCAAATATGAATTTTCATACTTAAATTTAGCCAAACTACCGCCATTTGGCACAGTTACATAATACAACCCGCTTTTGGCTTTTCCTCTATTTATAATCGTTTGAACAGCCTGAGTTAATGGTTCAAAGGCAACTCCAAAAGACGAAAGTTCGGATAAAGGCAATTTTTTATATTTGTCTAAATCCGTTTTTTCCAGCACCGCAGGAAGTGTAGGAAAAAACTCAATATTTGTCATAGCTTTAACGATATTTTCTTTTTCTAATATCAAAGATTTCTTGTTTTTTCCAAACATTTCTTTCTCCGTGATTTTCTTAAAGAGTTAATTTATGTGCGTAGCATCCTCATCCACCGCAAGCGGTCCCCCTTCCCCCGCTTGGGGAAGGCTCGGTGTCATTCTGTATTTACCGCAGTTCCGCGATGGAAACGCCCGTATCGCCCTCGCCCCATTCGCCTATGCGGACGGAAAGCACGCGGGTGTCGCTTTTAAGGTATTCCGTCACACGTCTGCGGAGCACGCCCGTGCCCTTGCCGTGTACGATGCGGATTGTCTTCACGCCCACGCGCAGCGCGTCGTCGATGTATTTATCCACCATTTCGCACGCTTCGTCGCCGTATTTGCCGCGCAAATCGAGCTGCGGCGCAAAAGACGTTACCGCACGCTCCTGGTAGAACGAAATCGTCTTTTTCTTTTCTTTTTCCTTGCAGATGACCGTCTTGCCGTCTATGAGCATAAGGCGGGAGGAATTCATCTTCATCGTGGCGTTGCCGACCTTTACCATCACATTACCCTTTTTATCGGGCGCGGAGGTAACCTCGCCTTTTTTGTTGAGGTCTACTACGATAACGCCGTCGCCCACGCGTAGCTCGCGCGGTAGCTTATAATCGCCCATTTCCGTTTTGAAAACAGGGTCTATTTCGTCCGTGTTATCTTTGAGGTGGGCACGAATGGCTTTTCGCGTTTCCTCGAGGGTTTGGGCAAGGTTTTCTTTGTCCTTCTGCTTTTTCGCTTTTTCAAGCTCGGCAAAGATAAATTCGCTTGTGGCTTTCGCCGCCTCTACCATTCTGCGTGCCTGCTCGCGCGCTTTTTCAAGCTCTTTCTGCGCCTCCGCGAGCTTTTTCTCTGCCGCTTCGTCGCTTTCCTGCTTTTTCGCCGTCATTTCGGTGAGCAAAACGTCGGCGTCGGCGCGGCTTTTTTCCATCTTCATACGCTCGCTTTCGAGCTTGTCTATAACGCGCTCGAAGCGCTTATCCTCGCCGGAAACGAAGCGTTCGGCGCGCGCAAGTATCTCTGCGGGCAAGCCGAGCTTGCCGGAAATGGCAAAGGCATTGGATTTGCCGGGCGTACCTATTATAAGCTTATACGTTGGGCGAAGTGTTTCCACATCGAACTCGCAGGAGGCGTTGCAAACGCCGTCTGTATCCATAGCAAAAGATTTCAGCTCTACGTAGTGCGTGGTGGCGGCTATAAGCGCGTGCTTTTCGCGCATATTTTCAATAATCGCCATAGCGAGCGCCGCGCCCTCAATCGGGTCTGTGCCCGCTCCGAGCTCGTCAAAGAGCACGAGCGATTTATCCGTAACTCTTTCTATTATATTTACAATCTTCACCATATGGGAAGAAAACGTGGAAAGCGATTGTTCTATGCTCTGTTCGTCGCCTATGTCGGCGAGGATTTCGTCGAAGATGCACATAACAGAACCTTCGTTTGCGGGTATGTGCAAGCCCGCCTGCGTCATAAGAGCGAAAAGGCCGAGCGTTTTGAGCGTAACCGTCTTACCGCCCGTGTTGGGGCCCGTGATAATGAGCGTATCGAAATCTTTCCCAAGGCTCACGGTGACGGGCACGACAGTTTCCTTTGCTAAAAGCGGATGGCGCGCGGAAATAAGGCTTATTTCGCGCCCCTCGGAAATTTTCGGGCACATACCGTTGTAGGAAAAAGAAAGCTGTGCCTTTGCGAAAATGAACGCGAGGTCCGTTATAATTTCATAATCGGCTTTTATGCCGCCCGCCACGGCGGCAACTTCTGCGGAAAGCAGAGCTATTATGCGCTCTATTTCGTCCTTTTCCCTGCCCTCCAGCACGCGGAGCTCGTTGTTCGCCTCCACAACGCTCATCGGCTCTATAAAAAGCGTGGAGCCCGAAGCGGACGTGTCGTGAACAAGGCCTTTTATTTCGTTTTTGTATTCGAGCTTGACGGGGATAACGTATCTGCCGTCGCGCATCGTGATTATATTTTCCTGCAAATATTTTGCATACGTTCCGCCCGTCACGTATTTTTGCAGGTTTTCGCGCACGCGGTTTTCCGCAGAACGCATTTTACGGCGGATGTTAAAAAGCTCGTCGGAAGCTGTGTCTGCCAGCGTTTCGGGGCCGATAATCGCGCTGTTAATTTTGTCCTCCAGGTGCTTCTGCGGCACGAGGCGGTGGAAGTAATCGTCAAGAGCCGTGGGCTCTTCACCGTGGGCGAAAGCGTTGTACTCTTTCAGCGCGCGCGTAGCCGAAAGCACGCGGGCTACGGCAAGAAGCTCGGTAAGCTGGAGAGAGGCGCCCCTGTCCGCACGGTCGAGCGCGTCGAGTATATCGGAAACGCCGCCGAAAGGAGGCATTCCTTTCGCCGCGAGAGCCGTATATGCCGCGTCCGTTTCCGCGAGCGTCTTTTTTACCATCATCGCAGATGTCGTGGGCATAAGCTCGCGGGCGAGCGCCTTTGCGCCATCTGTGGGGGCAAAGTAGGCGAGCTTTTCGCGTATTTTATCAAATTCCAGCGCACGAACGGCGCCTTCAAATCTTGTGTTTTCCATAGTGTTTATCATAAATCATCAATATCAACCGCCTCCACCTCGGGCAGAGGGGGGCGTTTTGCGGGTTCGCGTTTAAGTGGGTCGTAACTAAACTTGCGGCAAGAGCCGTTTTCGCGCACAAGACCTTTTTTTGCGCAAATAACAAATTCGTTCCCGTCTTTATCCGAAGGCGCGGGTGTGCCGTATTCGCAAAAAACGCAAGCACGCTCTATTTCCACATCAAATTTTGCCATATTCACCTCCGAATTGTCAAGGGAGCCACGAATGGGCATAGTTCTCCCAATGATAATAGTTATACATATACAGTATAACTCACTCCGAGCTTTTTTTCCACAGTTTTTTTGAAATTTTTATTATTTTTTTGAAAAAAATCGAAATATTTTTAAAAAAACCACCAAAACAATGGCAGAAAACAAACAAATCACGGCAAAAACAAGTGCCGTTTCCCACACAGCGCTTACTTTCGCCTGCTCCCGCCCGAAAAGGAAAACGGCGCACATTTCCCCGCCGAATTCAAAAACCTTACCGAAAAATACGGCAAGCACGCCGCACAAAAGCGCTTGTACGCATTTGCAAAGCAAATATTTTCGCAAGTTCACGCCTGTGTCGCCGAGTGCATCCGCCGTTTGCAAAAACACGGAAAAACCGCCGAAACCAAGCATAAGCCCACCGAGAAAACAGCTTTCTCCCACATCTGCAAGGCGCGAAAAACCGCAGCTTATTTCAAGCATACCCGACATAAGCGCCGCCGCTTCCCCCGAAAGCGGAAAAATGTGCAAAATCATAGCCGAAAAAACGTAGAAAAACGTGACGAACGAGCAAACAGCGAGCGCGGCATACCCGCTTTCCTTTACAGAAGACGTAAGCGCCGCAAGCGGCCGCACGGGGGCTCCCGTTTCGAGCACACGAGCAGGCATACCTCCTTTTTTGCGCGTGAGCAAAAGCAGAAAAAGCGCGGAGAAAACCTGCGCCGCAAGCAAAACCGCGCCAAAGCGTGTGTCCGAAAACATACCGCCAACCGCCCCCACGAGAAACGCGGGCGACGCCGCTGTGGCGAAGGGCAAAACGCGCTCTGCCTCTGCACGCTCCATTTTTCCCGAGGCTAGGTATTCACCCCCCACCACAGCCCCCGTGGGGTAACCCGAAAGAAGCCCCAGCAGTATGACCGCCGCGCCGCACGGCGAAACGCCGAAAAACCGCTCCAAAGCCCCGTGTGTTATGCGCGAAAAAATCGCGGCAAAGCCGCATTTGGCAAGCATTTTTGCCGCAACCACAAAAAGAAAAAGGCTGGGCACCACTCGTCTGATACAAAGCGAAAGCGCAGAAAAAGCCGCACCTGCCGCCACCTGAGGGCGCAAAACCGCAAAAATCACCGCACACAGACACACGGCACAGAGAAAAATATTGAGCACACGCTCTTTTTTTGTCATTATTTCCACTCCCCTTCACATAAAAATAGATATGCAGGCAATTTTTACGTTATCCGTGCGGGAGGGCAAAAAATGAAAAAACAGCAAAATAACAAAGGAAAAAAAGAAAGAAACACGTTCTTTGCGCGCACGCTCGCCGCCACCGCGCCGCGAATGACCATAGAATGTGCCGAAAGATATGCTCTGCTCCTCTGCGGCTGCAAGAAAATAGAGGCGTATTCGCCGACGGAAACCGTGCTCGCCACCGCCGCTTGCCGCGTACGCGTGCGCGGGGCAAAGCTGTGCATTTCTTTTACGGGCGACGGAAAAATTTTGCTTTCGGGCACTATTTCGGCAATAGAATTTGAATAGAAGTTACCGCGCGAGATACGTTCGACTGCGCCCTGCCGTCAGTCATTCTGAGCGTAGGGCATTGCCCGAAGTCGAAATTTTGCGTCAGCAAAATCGCCAAAGGCGGAATCTCGGCAGGGCTTCGCTCAGTATGACAACGCGCGGTGTAAATTCTCACGATTTCTATTTTGACAAAGGCTTAAAATATGTAATATTATACAAGGAGCAAAATATGAGCAAGCTTACACGTTTTCTTTTCGGTGCGTATACGCTTACCGTGCCCTCGGAACGGGCGCGCGACGTTTTCAACGTACTTATAACAAACAACATTCCTTTCGGCAAAACGAAAGAAAAAGATGGCGGCGTTTCCGTATGCCTTTCGCCGAAAGGCTACCGCAGATACCGCAAAATCTGCGGCGAAGAATTTCTTTTCGGGGAAAAGGCACGGGAAATAGGCGCTTTCGCCATATTGAGGCGCTACCGCCTGCGCTTCGGAATGTTCGCGGGGGCGCTTATTTTTGCGCTCTCCGTTTTTCTTTCCTCGTTTTTCGTTTGGGATATCAACGTGAGCGGTAACGTGAACCTGACCGAGGCAGAAATTATGGAGCGGCTGGACGCCTACGGTTTCCGCCTCGGCACGTTCATACCGAGCGCCGACACAGACGAAATATGCGAGCGCATACTTCTGGAGGCCGGCAACATTTCGTTTATGAAAATCAATATGCGCGGTACTGTGGCGAGTGTGGAAATACACGAACGCAAAAACGACGCCGTGGCAGAGGAAGACACATCCCCCTCCAACCTCGTGGCAAAATACGACGCACAGATAGAGCGCTTCGAGGTAAGCGGCGGGGTGCCCGCCGTGGAATATCTGCAAGCGGTGAAAAAAGGCGAGCTTCTCGTTTCGGGAATAATAGATTCCAACGCCCTCGGTTATCGCCTCGTTCGGGCGCGCGGCAAGGTTTTCGCGCGCGTAACACTCGCTTTTGAAAGCACAATTCCCTTTGAAACCACCCAAAAAACGTACACGGGCAAGGAAATCTCTGAAAAAAGTATAAAATTTTTCTCAAAATCGCTGAATCTTTTAAAAAATACTAACATTCCTTACGAAAAATATGATACAATAGTAAATGAAGAAAAATTATACCTTTTCGGAATTATAGAACTTCCCATATTCGTCTGCTCTGTGACGTACAAGGAATACGAGGAAAAACCGTATACCTTAACGAGAGAAGAAGCGTACGCACGCGCACGCACGGCACTGAGCGAACAAACCGAAAGCGCGCTTGCCGAGGCGGAAATTCTTTCCCGCTCCACAAGCCTTACAGAGGACGAAACGGCGATGCATCTGCGCACGGAAGTTTACTGCATCATAGACATAGCCGAGGAGGTAAAAATATCAACAAACTAAAACTGCTCGGAGGTAGATTTTATATGAACGAAAAAGTTCTTCTGACCGACACAATGGAGCAAACCGCAAATATTTTCGGAAATTTCGATATGAACACCGCCTTAATCGAAAAGGCTTTCGACGTTTCCATAACCAACCGCGAATCGCAAACGACGGCGGGTGACGCCATAGTCGTTCGCGGAGAGGACGGCGAAGGGGTAAAGCGCGCCTACGACGTGCTGGAATACCTCAAGGGTGTAGCCGCGCGCGGAAACGAAATAACGGAGCAAACCGTGGATTACATTATAGGCACGGTAAAAGGCGGCGAAAAGCTCGAACTCTTCGGCGATGACTGCATTTGCGTAACCACACAGGGCAAGCCGATTAAGGCACGCACCGTCGGGCAAAAAAAATATATAGATTTAATTCGCAAAAACACCATCGTTTTCGGCATAGGCCCTGCGGGCACGGGCAAAACGTTCCTTGCCGTTGCCGCCGCGTCCACGGCTTTCCGAAACAAAGAGGTTTCGCGTATTATTCTCACCCGCCCCGCCGTGGAGGCCGGCGAAAAGCTCGGCTTTTTGCCCGGCGACCTGCAAATGAAAATTGACCCGTACCTGCGCCCGCTCTACGATGCGCTCTTTGAAATGTTCGGTGCGGAAACGTACCAAAAGCACATAGAGCGCGGCTCTATAGAAATAGCGCCGCTCGCCTATATGCGCGGCAGAACGCTCGACGATTCCTTTATAATCCTCGACGAAGCGCAGAACACCACGCCCGAACAGATGAAAATGTTCCTCACGCGCCTGGGCTCGGGCAGCCGCGCCATTATCACGGGCGACATAACGCAGGTGGACCTGCCTTTCGGCAAAAAAAGCGGTCTTACGGAAGCAATTAAGATTTTGCGCGGTATAGACGATATAGCCATACACGAATTTAACGAACGCGACGTCGTGCGCCACAAGCTCGTACAGAAAATCGTCGTGGCATACGACAAATACGAGCGTGAAACACGCATAAGAGAAGAAGCCAAAAAAGAGGAACAAAAACAAAAATTCAAAATCGTCAAAAGGAATCAGCAATGAAAGTAACCGTATATTTTACAAATAAGCAAGACAAGCAAAAAATAGGCTACCGCCTGCGCGAGCTCATAAAAACGGCTATTACGAAAACGCTTGCTCACGAGCGTTTCCGCAAAGACGCGGAAGTTTCCGTAAGTTTTGTGGATAACGAAGAAATCCACAAGCTGAACCTGGAGTTCCGCGGCAAGGACAAGCCCACAGACGTGCTCTCCTTCCCTATGTGGGAGGACGACGAAATCGGCGGCGACGTAGACCCAGCTCTGGGCGCGGTTATGCTCGGCGACATAGTTATTTCCACAGAGCGCGCAAAAGAGCAAGCCGAGGAATACGGCCACAGCCTCACACGCGAGGTTTGTTTCCTCGCGGTACATTCCACGCTCCACCTCATTGGCTATGACCACGAAACGAGCGAAGCACACGAAAAATATATGAACGCCACACAGGAAAAAATCCTCGCCAAAATGGGCTTAAGAAGAAAATAAACATCAAACTATATCATAAAGGAAAATAAAATTATGCAAAAGACAATATTTGCCGCTATCGTCGGCAGACCCAACACAGGCAAATCCACGCTCCTCAACGCTATTCTCGGGCAGAAGGTTGCCATAACGTCTGCAAAACCGCAGACGACGAGAACGCGTATTACGGGCATTCTCACAAAAGACGAAACACAGTTTGTCTTCCTCGACACGCCCGGCATATACAAACCGCAGGACAAGCTCGGCTCCTATATGGTGCGCGAGGCTAACGGCGCAATAGGCGACGTAGACGCCGTGCTCCTTGTTGTGGAAAGCGGCAAACGCATTAGCGACGTGGAAAGAACAATCATCAAAAAGGTATCCGAGGATATTCCCCTTATACTCGTCATAAACAAAACGGACGTAAGCAACGCCACACAGGTTGCCGAAACCATTTTGCGCTACAGCGCAGAGCGCGAATTCACCGCCGTCGTGCCGATTTCTGCCAAAAATAACGAGGGTGTAGACTACATCATCGACGAACTCGGCAAGTTCGCAAACGAAAGCCCCTGGTTCTTCCCCGACGACATCGTAACAGACCAGCCTGAGCGCGCAATAGCCGCCGAAATAATACGCGAGAAAATGCTCCGCCTGCTCGCAGAGGAAATTCCCCACGGCGTTGCTGTAGTAATCGAAGCGTTCGAGGAAACCTCGAAAATCATCAAAATTCGCGCAGAAATTTTCTGCGAAAAAGAATCTCACAAGCCCATCATCATCGGCAAACGCGGCGATATGCTCAAAAAAATCGGCTCTATGGCGCGCGAAGATATGGAAAACATCTTCGGCATAAAAGTTTTCCTCGACCTTTGGGTAAAGGTTAAAGAAAATTGGCGCGAACAGAACGCCGCTATTGCAAACTTCGGTTTCAAAGACGAAATGTAATGGAAAGTGTGTGGGAGCATATTATGCTCCCCTGCAAATTAAAACAATTCCGTTCGGCAACGCCGAACACCTCAATTATTCATTATTCACTAAATCCTGCGCGAGGGGGTGCTTATGCTCATAACCGTAAAAGGGCTTGTTATACGCGAAACGCCTGTGGGCGAGTTCGATAAGATGCTCACTGTGCTCACGGCGGAGAACGGCAAAATTGCCGTGTTTGCGCGCGGCGCGAAAAGAATAAAAAGCCCTTATTTCGTTTCCACGCATATGTTTTGCTATTCGGAATTTGTCCTGCGCAAAACCACAGATGTTTTTTATATAAACGATTGCTCGCTCATAGAGGGATTTTTCGATTTGCGCGCAACGCTGGAGGGCAGCGCCCTCGCAAGCTATATTGCCGACGTGGCACGCGACATTTCCACGGAAAACACGGACGAAACCAAGCTTCTGCGCCTCACGCTGAACTGTCTTTTCGCCATAGCAAAGGGTAAAAAACCGCTACCGCTTATAAAAGCGGTGTTTGAACTCCGCGCCGTTTGCTACGCGGGCTTTTTGCCGCACCTTTCGGGTTGCGACGTCTGCGGAAAAGCTCCATTGCCCACATATTTTTTCGATATTGTGGGCGGCGTTTTCCTGTGCGAGGAGTGCTACCACGCGCGCGAGAAATTTTTCGAAACTGAGGCGGGCAAAATCAACGAAGCGGAAAGCATCTACGC
>JAFTOK010000170.1 GCA_017463815.1 Clostridia bacterium
CCATCAATATCTTCCTCTTTCAAGCTTCTGGCTTCTTATATCCTTGCCCACAAAAAGGCAAATTTCAAATTCGCCGAAAAGGCGGGAGGTGATTCTGTCCTGATATTTTGCCACAAGCTCATCTTTTTTGAGGTTGGTATTTATAATCATACTCTTTCCCGCGCACATACGCGTGTTTATGATGTTATACAGGCAAGCCGTGGTGAATTGATTCACCACCTCCGTGCCGAGGTCATCTATTATCAGCAGGTCCGTTTCAAAATAACGCGCCGTTTTCTCGTTCTGCGTTTCCGTGTTGTAGCCGCGATTAAAGCGCTCGTATTCAAAATCGGAAAAAATATTCTGCGCGCTTTCGTAAACCACGTCAAAACCGCGTTCCACCACAGTTTTTGCGCAAGCGCTGGAAAGGTGCGTTTTGCCGAGCCCCGTCATACCTATAAACAACAGGTTTCTGCCGTTCCCTTCTTTAAAGGTTTCCGCGTATTTTTTCACGTTCGCGAAAACGCGGTTCATCTGCTCGCGCTCCGCGCCGCGATAGTAGGAAAGGTCGAAGTTTTCAAAATTCTGCTTTGCTATAAGCTTGCCTATGCCCGAGCTTTCATATCCCGCCAAAATAAGGTCGCGGCGCATACAGGAGCACATCTTGCCGTCCACGTAACCTGTGTCGCGGCAGGCGTCACATTCAAATTTGAGGTCGCTGTAGTCTGCGGGGTAGCCAAATGCCACGAGCATCTCGCGGCGCGCCGCCAAAAGCTCGTCGTTCGCTTTTTTCAGCTCCGCCACGCGCTTTTCTATATCGCCCTCGCCCGAAATAGCCGCCGAAAAAATCTTCAGCCCCGTTTCGGAAAGCACGCGGTCGATTTCCGCGATTTCAGGAAAGAGCATATGCAGCTTTTCTCTGCGGGCCTCTGCTTCTTTCTGTGCATTATAGTTTTTGTTGCTGTAAATTTCGGCAATTTTTTTAAAATTTTCCGTGTTGTAAGCCATAGTATGCACCTCTTTTCAAAATCATTCTTCTGCGCCGTCTGCCCTGCCCGCGCCGCGTTTTACCGCGAGCTCGAAAAATTCGTCCAAATCGAAGCTCGTTTCGCGCGCTTCCTGCTTTTTGGGCGCTTTTTTCTGGGAGGCAATAAGCCCCTCTACGTCCTCTATAGTTTTACAGCCTGCCTCGCGCCATTTTTCCAGAATACCGTTTTCGTATGCAAGAGTTGGTCTTTCTATTGCCGCCACCATTATTTCAAATGCTTTTTCTATAATTTCAAACGGCAAGTTCCATTCCGTAGTCCATTTCGCTATAAACGCCTTTTCCTTCGGCGCGAGCGAACGCTCGCCTATGCCGAAGAGCTTGCGGATTTTGTATTCCATTTCGTGCTTCTGGCTCTCTTTTTTTATGTATTTATCGAGCTCCTTAACGCTCACCACGCCCTCGTCATAGAGCGTGAGCGCCACCTTTTCCACATAGCGCACGGAAGCCTTTTCCTTGCTTTTGCAATGTGTGCAGAGCATCATTATATATTCGTCTTCCAGACGTAGGTGGTCGGAAAGATACACAAGGCTGGAAATCTCCGTTTTTGTGAACGTCTTTTCGAGAATACTCTGGCAAGCGTCTATAAGCAGGGGCACGGAAGGTTTTTCCTTGCAAATCCTGTTTATTTCCTCGCTTGTGTAGGAATCGCGCTCTGTTTCGGGCGCTTTTGCCGCCTGCTTTTTGGGGAGCGTGAAAAACTCCTTCGGTATGGAAATTTCCGTCTGTTCAAATGCGGAAGGCTTCTCTTCCTGAAGTTCCAGAATGCCCGTTCCGCGCCAAAATTCAAGAGAGCCTGCCACAGCGGCGGCGCTTATGCCGAGATATGCGGCTATTGCTTTTTCGTCGGCAAACTTGCCGCTTCCCATAGCCATAAGCACGCGCAGGTCGTTCTGTGAGGCTTTGGCTATATAATCAACAGCGCCCCCGGGAAGGCAGAAAGCGCTTTTTCCGTATAAAAGTTCGTATTTCATTTCGTACCGTTAGTAAAAATTTTTTTAATGTTCACCACAAAACCTTGTGGTGAAACACGCGTTTTCGCCTTAATATCGCACAATTTTCGAAGTTTTCCACATTTTCAACATAGTTTTCCACCGTGTTGTGAAAAAAAACTTATTGACACGCCATAATTTGTGTATCTTGCACAATAAATCGCGTTTTTTCGTGCTATTTATAATAGATACGCACACAATAACAAAGAAAAAATTTAAGCGTTTTTCACATTTTTTTGTATTTTTTGGCGTTTTTTTGAGTTTTCTTCACGTTTGTGGAAAACTTCGGTGAGTTTTCCACAGTTTACTCTTCGTCTGCTGCGGAAGCGTTGAGGAAAACGTCTGCGCGCTTGCCCTCGTTATATTCAAGTATGCCCGCAACAGCTATCATCGCGCCGTTGTCGCCGCAGTAGCAAAGCTCGGGAAGATAGAGCTCTATACCGCGCTTTTTCGCAAGTTTTGTAACCGCCGCACGCAGGTGAGAGTTCGCCGCAACACCGCCCGCCAGCGCAAGCGAATGTATTTCGGGGTGAGCGTCGAGCGCCATATTAAGTTTTGTAATAACACCCGAAACCGCGCTTTCCACAAAGCTTGCCGCCACGTCCGCGCGCGAATATTCTTCTTCTTTCTGTGCCTTGGAATTGAGGTAGTTGAGCACCGCCGTCTTTATGCCCGAGAAGGACATATCGAGCGTATCGCCGTTTATGGCAGAGGACGGGAATTTGAGCACCGCCTCGCCCTCGTACGCGAGCTTATCGAGCGCCGCGCCGCCCGGGTAAGGCATACCCATAACGCGCGCCACCTTATCGAAGGCTTCGCCCATAGCGTCGTCGCGCGTTCCCGCAATCGTTTCCGTTTTCGTGTAGTCGTGCACTATAACGAACGAGGTGTGCCCGCCCGACGCGATAAGCGTGAGGAACGGGGGTTTGAGCTCGGGGTGCGTGATATAGTTTGCTGCGATGTGCCCCTTCATATGGTTCACGGCAACCAGCGGTTTACCGTATGAATATGCAAGGGATTTTGCGAAATTCACACCCACGAGAAGCGCGCCTATAAGCCCCGGGGAGGCTGTTACGCAAATGGCGTCTATATCATTTTCGATGGTAACGCCCGCTTCCTCCAGCGCTTCGTATGTAATTTTGGAAATGGCTTCGCAATGTGCACGGCTGGCAATTTCGGGCACAACGCCACCGAAGCGCGCGTGTATATCTATCTGCGAAGCGACAATGTTGGATTTTACGTTGAAAACACCGCCCGCGTATTCCACAACGGCGCACGATGTTTCGTCGCACGAGCTTTCAAAGCTGAGAATTTGCATTATTAAACCCCTTTTTATTTATTTTGTTCTATGTAATAATTATAAAGCAAGGCGTCCTCTTTCGGGAAAGAGTAGAAATTTTTTCTTTTCCCCACGAGAGTAAAGCCCATTTTTTCGTAAAGCGCAATCGCCGCCGCGTTGGAGGCTCGCACCTCCAACATAACCACGGAAGCGCCCGTGGCTTTAGCGTTTTCAAGAAGTGCCGATACAATCGCCCTGCCCACGCCTTTTCCGCGAAACTCGGGCACTGTTGCCACGTTGCAAATGTCGCGCTCGTCGAGCACCTGTGTCATTCCCGCGTAGCCCGCGAAAACTTCATCTGCAAAAGCGGCTATGAAAAAACCGCGCTCCGCTTCTTCCATTATGGCTTTTTCGCTCCAAGGTTCTGCAAAGCAGAGTTTTTCAAGCTCTGCGGCATATTTTGCGCTTTCCGCATCTATTTTTCGTATTTCTATGTTCATTTTTGCTCCTGTTAATAAAAGCAACGTCTACCGTGAGCCTCACTCGAAGATGGAGGCTTGGCGAATTTTCCCTTATAGCATAAAAATAATTTTCGTTTTAGACATTACGCCAAAAACATCTCGCATACGCCTTTTTTTAGCAGAACGTATGCTTTCTGGTACGCCACAATGTCGCCGCGCGCAAAATCGCCCACGTTTTCGGGGAAAACGCGCACTTTTTCCGCATATTTGGGGAAAAGGCGCAAAATTATATCCTTATGCCCTGCCGACATAGCCACGATAATATCGTTTTCCTGCATCAGCTTTTCCGTAAGAGGGCGCGAGCGGTGCGGAATATAGTTGTATTTCGCTATGCCCACGCTTTCGAGCGTGAATGCCGCCATTCTGCCGATTGGCTGAGCGCCGAAAACGAACGTACCCGCGCTCGATGCGGCAAACTTTTCGCCGCCGTATTCAGAAAGTATTGCCGCGGCCATAGGGCTGCGGCAAGTGTTCATAGAGCATACAAACAATACTTTCGTTTTCTCTGCGTAGGTCATACGAGGTCGGCGCGAATAGGCTGTGCTTCAATAGCGTCTGCTATAGCTTTGCCGAGGTCGTTTTCGCAAAGTTCGATTGCGCCTGCGTCGCAAAGAGATGCGAGTTTCGGGTCAATCGGGAGTTTTGCGAGCACGGGAATACCGTACTGTGCGGCAATAGCGTCGATGTTGCTTTCGCCGAACACCTTGATTTCCTTGCCGCAATCGGGGCATTTGAGGTAGCTCATATTTTCAACAAGACCGATAATCGGAATGTTCATAAGCTTCGCCATATTAACGGCTTTCGCCACAATCATAGAAACGAGGTCCTGAGGGCTCGTTACGATGATGATACCGTCGAGCGGGAGCGATTGGAAAAGCGTGAGCGGAACGTCGCCCGTGCCGGGAGGGCAGTCGATTACCATACAGTCAACGTCACCCCATACAACGTCTGTCCAGAACTGCTGAACCGTGCCGGAAATAACGGGGCCGCGCCATACAACGGGGCTTGTTTCGTCCTGCATAAGCAAGTTTACGCTCATAACGTCGATGCCGGTTTTCGTTGTCATAGGCATAATGCCGCCGAGAGGAGCGGCTTCGCACATACCGTGAAGGCCGAACGCTTTCGGAATAGAGGGGCCTGTGATGTCGGCGTCGAGAATAGCCGTTTTGAGACCTCTGCGTCTGAGCTCAACCGCGGAAAGGCAAGTTACGAGCGATTTACCAACGCCGCCCTTGCCGCTGACAACGCCGATAAGTTTATCTACCTTGCTGTACTGATTCACGGGTGTAAAAGCAGGTTTTTTGGGTTTACTGCCGCAGTTTGCGGAACAAGTGGAGCAGTCGTGTGTGCATTCCGCTTCCACTTCGTAATTTTTTTCTTCGGACATTTTTTAAGTTCTCCTTTTATATGCCAAGTGATTGTATTTTATATTATACACGGTTTCAGATGATTTTAAAACCGAAAAAGTCTTTTGTATTGTTGTAGCAAATGTCGCAAACCATCTGTGCAAGCGTTTCTATATCAAGCGGATATTCTCCTCTTTCCACAAAGCCTGCAATAAAGTTGCAGAGCGCGCGGCGGAAATATTCGTGTCTTGTATAGGAAAGCGCACTTCTGGAGTCTGTGAGCATACCGAGGTATTTGCCGAAAGCGGCGGAATGTGCGTATGCACGGAAGTGGTCGTACATACCGGAAAGATGGTCGCTGAACCACCAAGCAGCACCCTGAACCACATTGGGGAGGTTTATAAGACCTTCCGTTTCCTCGCTTGCGTACTGGAAGCAGCCCGCAAGAGAGGCGATGTTTGCGTTATCGCTCGCGTTGAGGGAGTAAAGGATTGTTCTGGGCAAAGCGCCGTCTTTGTTGAGCGCGTCGAGCATATGTGCAAGCGCAAGCGTGCTGGGCTCGCCGCTTATGGTGTCGTAGCCGTGGTCGGGGCCGAGCTTTTCGAACATTGTGCTGTTCGTATTGCGCAAAGCGCCGAAGTGTACCTGCATAACGAAGCTGTGTTTAACGTACTGCTTACCGAAGAAGCGGATGAGCGCGTTTTTGTATGCGTTTACTTCGTCGTCGCTTACTTTTTCGCCCGCGAGCGCTTTTTTAAGCGTTGCATCGGCTATAACCGTAGCTTCTTCTGCCGTGAGCTTGGGGTCGAAAACAACCTGTGTGTCAAAACCGTGGTCGGCAACCGTGCAGCCAACCTCCGCGAAGAATTCCACTCTCTTTTCGAGCGCTTCGCAAAGTGTATCGAAAGAGTCAATCTTCACGCCTGCAACTGCGGAAAGTTTTGCGATATAATCTGCAAAACCTACAGCACCCGCGTTCATACTCTTATCGGGGCGGAATGTGGGAAGCACAACGGGCGCAAAACTATCGTCGTTTTTGAGCGCGATGTGGTATTCAAGGCTGTCTATGGGGTCGTCTGTCGTGCAGAGGAGTTTTACGCCGGAATTTTCAATAATTTTTCTTGTGGAAAGACCGTCTTCGAGAACTTTCTTCGTAACGTTCCATATTTCCTCGCAATTTGCGGGGCAAATAACGCCTTCGTAGCCGAAGTAGCGTTTGAGCTCAAGGTGAGACCAGTGGTAGAGGGGGTGACCTATGAGCGCGGGCATAATTTCCACAAACGCTTCAAACTTTTCGTAGTCTGTCGCGTCGCCCGTAATAAGGCGTTCGGAAACGCCGCAAGAGCGCATAGCGCGCCATTTATAGTGGTCGTGTGCGAGCCAAACCTGTGTGATATTTTCGAATTTGAGGTCTTCGGCAATATCCTTGGGGCTCATATGGCAATGATAGTCGATTATGGGCATAACCGCTGCATAATTGTGATAAAGCGCTTTGGCAAGTTCACTTTCGAGCAAAAAATCTTTGTCCATAAATTTTTTCATTTTTCCATCTCCTATTTATAAGATTATTTATACTTTTAATATAAATTATATACCATTTTTTCAATAAATGCAATATGATATTTCATTTTTGTCGCTACTTGCAAAATTTTGGCGGCAAAAAAGATTTTTCTTTTTTCTTAAATTTTCACAAACAAACAAAATACAGTAGATTTTTTGCGTTAAATGTGATACAATATATGTATTAAACAATTTGAAAGGCATAATATGAAATATCTTTTCTTTGATATAGAGGGCGCTTGCCCGAAGCTCAGCACCATAGCCACGTTCGGCTACGTGCTCACAGACGATAATTTTAACGTGCTCGTGCGCGAAGATATACTTATGAACCCCGATTCCAAATACGATTGGTACGTTGTAAAAAATCTGCTTTCATACACGAAAGCGCAGCTGGCAAAAGAGCCTAAATTTTCGGGGCATTATAAAAAAATAAAAGCGCTTTTGGAAGACGGCGATACACTCGTCTGCGGCTACAGCATAGTAAACGACCTGAAATATTTAAACTGCGAATGCAAGCGCTACGGCCTGCCCGCGTTCCGCTTTGATTTTATGGACGTGCAAACCCTCGCCGACCACTATTTTGAAAGCAAAAACCAAATCGGCATAGAGCGCGCGTACGCTATGCTCGAAATAGACGAACCCATTCTGCTCCATAGAAGCGACGAAGATGCCCTCGCCGCTATGAAAGTGGCAAAAAAGCTTTGCGAGCGCACGGGCGCGGCACTTCCCGAGCTTGCAAAAAGCTATTACTGCACGGGAAAAATGTTTACCTACTCCTTTATGAACGACCCCGTGCCGCAAAAAACCGCTGCCGAATAAATTCTTTACAACAACATCATTTTTACATAGGAGGCATTATGAAAATCAAATCCAAAAATATGGACTACGAAAAAGTTCTAGCCCTGCCTGCGCAACCGCATAAAAAGCCAATAAGGACAAATATGTTCTTCCGCACTCTTCTTAAAGTGGTTTCCGCCCCCGACCTTATAGCCACTCACTTCAAGGTCAACAGAATAGGTATGGAAAAGCTGGGTAAAAACGAGCCCTGTCTCATTCTTATGAACCATTCCAGCTTTATCGACCTCGAAATTGCCGCATCGGTGCTCTACCCCCGCCCCTTTAACATAGTTTGCACCACAGACGGCTTCGTGGGCAAAAACTGGCTGATGAGAAGCATCGGCTGCATTCCCACACAGAAATTCGTAACAGACCTCACGCTTGTGCGCGATATGGTGTATGCCGTAAAGACACTGAAAAGCTCCATTCTTATGTACCCGGAAGCGAGCTACTCTTTCGACGGCACCGCCACCACCCTGCCCGATTCGATTGGCGAATGCCTGAAAATGCTAAAGGTTCCGCTTGTGGTAATACGTACATACGGCGCTTTTTCGCGCGACCCGCTTTACAACGGCTTGCAAAAACGCAAGGTTAAAGTAAGCGCCGACGTGGAATACGTTCTTTCGCCGGAAGAAATCGCCGAAAAGAGCAAAGAGGAGCTTAACTGCATTATAAGAGAAAAATTCAGCTTCGATAACTTCCGCTGGCAGCAGGAAAACGGCATAAAAATAAAAGAAAAATTCCGCGCCGACTATTTAAACCGTGTGCTCTACAAATGCCCGCACTGCCTTGCAGAGGGCAAAATGCTCGGCAAAGGCACGCACATTTCCTGCGAAGCGTGCGGCAAAACATATGAGCTCACGGAAGATGGCTTCCTCAGAGCCGAAAACGGCGAAACAGAGTTTTCGCACATACCCGATTGGTTCGCTTGGGAGCGCGAATGTGTAAAACAAGAGCTCGCAGACGGGGCGTACGGCCTCGATATTCCCGTGGACATTGCCGTGCTCACCGGCACAAAGAGCCTATATCGTGTGGGCGAAGGCAGGCTCACGCACGGCACAGAAGGCTTTCACCTTACGGGTTGCGACGGAAAAATAGATTACGTGCAAAAGCCGCTTTCATCCTACAGCCTGTATTCAGACTACTATTGGTATGAAATAGGCGACGTTATCTGCATAGGCACAAACAAAATTTTATACTACTGCTTCCCTAAAGCAGAGGGCGATTTCGTTTCAAAAACCCGCCTCGCCACAGAAGAGCTCTATAAGCTCAAAAAAGCGGAACAGTTGCAAAAAACAAAATAAATTTATTGGAGGTAACAAATGCGTTTAATAGGCAATATACTTTGGCTTATTTTAGGTGGCTTCATTATCGCCGCATCCTGGTTCGTGCTCGGCGTTTTGCTCTGCATAACCATCATAGGAATCCCTTTCGGCACACAGTGCTTTAAATTTGCAAAGCTCAACCTCGCCCCGTTCGGCAAAGACGTGCGCGTGCGCTTCTTCGCGCACCCTATCGTAAACGTAATATGGGCTATACTTTTCGGCTGGGAAATGGCGCTCGCCTACCTCAGCGCGGGTATAGCAAGCTGTATAACAATCGTGGGCATTCCCTTCGGCTTGCAGGCGTTCAAATTTATGAAGCTCGCGCTCTTCCCCTTCGGAGCAGACGTATTGCACACAACATAACCCGCAAAACCTATATTTTTCAAGGAGAAAATATGTCTACAAACACAAAAAACGCTATGAAGGCATCTTTGAAAAAGCTGATACAAAAGAAGCCTTTAAACAAAATAACCATTTCCGATATCACGAGCGATTGCGATATAAGCAGAATGACCTTTTACTATCACTTCAAGGATATTTACGACCTTGTGGAATGGTGTGTTTTAAGCGATGCAAAAGCAACCTCTGAGGGCAATATTCTGCGCGACACCTGGGAAGACGAGCTGAAAACCATTTTCAAAATAGCCCGTCTTAATAAGCCTTTTTATATGTCGCTTTTGCATTCTATGGACAGAGAGCTGGTGGAAAGGTACGTTTTCCGCTATGCCAGCAACGTTTCAAAACGAATTATAGAAGAAAACACGAAAAACATTTCCGTGGAGGAAGAAAACAAAGCTCGCCTTGCGGAATATTACGCGCACGCGCTCACGGGCGTGGTGGTTTGCTGGGCAATGGGCGGTATGCGCGAAAACCCCGAATATATAGTAGACTATATAAGCATATTGTTCGGCGGCGGCATTGCCGACACAATAAAAGCTCTGCGCCCCGAAATATCGCCGTATACAAATGATATGTGACATACAAAAAGCGGAATGTGATAATTTTTTTATCACTTCCGTTTTTTTGATAATTGCCAAAAACCTCTGTAACTGATAGAATACTATACAAAAATAAATAAAAGCACGAAAGGATTTCACAGTAATGACAAAAAGAATTTTTTCCGCAATGTTGGCACTTCTTATGCTCGTGCCCGCGTTTGCACTTTGCTCTTGTTCTTCCGAAGCAAAAGCTCCCGAAGGTACAATCACACGTATTACAGTAGACATCAACCCCAGCGTAGAGCTTATGGTAGACGACCAAAACAAGGTTATCTCCGCAACGGCGCTCAACGATGACGGCAGCATTCTTATCGCGGGCGAAGCGCTCGTAGGTATGGAAGCGGAAGATGCCGCAGAGCTTATAGTTTCCCTCGCCACGGAAACGGGCTACATAGTAAAAGACGAAGCTGAAGCGAGCGAAAACGCAGTTAAAATTTCCGTTTCCGGCGATAGCAAATATGCAGAACAGTTGCGCAAAAAAACAGAAACCAAAATTTCCGATTTTATGGAAAAGCACGATATAAACGGCAAAATAGAAAAGGTTGAAGCCGCAAAAATCGAAACGCTCCGCGAACTAGCGCTTTCCACGTCGCTCTTCACTGAAGAAGAAGTGAACGCTATGACAGAAGAAGAGCTCTATACAGTTATTTCCGCAGGCAGAATAGAAACGGCGCTTCTTCTCACAGAAGAAATGAGAAACGCCTACTACAACGCAAAAGAATATAAAATTTCCTTTGCGGAACGCGAAGAAACGGCGAAAATAATAGAAGCTATGGGCGGCGTTTACAAGCTCGTTCACGCAGGCTACAAAACGGCTCTCGATGCATACAGCAAAACAATCACCGCAATAGATAATTTCCGCTATGAAACGCTCGTTTCCCCCGATTCCGAATATCAGAAATCGCTCGCGGAACTTCGCGAGGCAAAAACAGAGCTTCTCGCACAGAAAAACTACGTTGCCACGCTTGAAGTAAACGGCGAGGAATACGCTTCCGCAACAATAACGCTTCAAATGAAGGAAGCCGACTACGAAGAGCTTCTCGCGGCATACGAAAAGCTCGGTGCAGATGCAAACGCAGCGCTCGAATCGCTCATTGAAAAAATGCGCGAAGGTGAAAAAGCTCTCATCGCTCTCGAAGAAAAATTCAGCGATGACATTAAAGCAGAGCTTCAGGCAAAAGCCGCAGAAACCGAGCTCGCATTGAACGAAGCAAAGGCACAGTTCTTCGCTGATTTTGAAGCAGCGCATAAAGACGACATTCAGGCTATGGAAGCCGACCTTATCGCGCAGAAACAGGCACTTATAAATTCCGTAAAAGAAGCCGCATAAAGAAAAACGCAAAAATCCCGCTTTCGCGGGATTTTTCTTTTACGCCCGAATACTTCTCTTGAAAAACCTTATATTATGTGATATGATATTGATATAATATAATGCAAAGAAAGAGGAGTTTTATGTTCGGGGCAATATATGGTGATATAATCGGCTCTTATTACGAGGTACACAGCACGAAAGAGTATAATTTCCCGTTTAATAAATTGAATAGCTAACTGAAAAGGGACGGTTTTTCCGTCCCTTTTCAGTTAGCCTTCCCCTGGCATCAGCGATAGGGGAAGGTGGCACGCCTTGCGTGACGGATGAGGTGTTCCATCGCTTTTTTAGCTTGGTTTTACACTTCATTTCGAGTACAAGGACACCTCATCACCCGCTTGCACGGGAGCTTCCCCTCAAGGGGAAGCCTTTCTATTCTTCTTTATTCTTGCTACCGCCTATTTTTATTTCGCCGTATTTCGCCTCATACTTCGCAACCGCTTCACGAACCAGCATAATAATTTGCTTGTTGGCGCTTCTTCCCTCATACTCCGCAACAACGTGCAATTTATCGAGTAATTCTTCATCAATACGTACCGAATAACTTTTTATAGCCATATTTACGCTCCATAATAATTTCATTATGTATCCATTTTAGCTTTACTTTTGGTTCATTATATGATATTATATCCATAAAGAACGCATAATATACCCTTTATGCATTCATTTTACAAAATTTGGAGGTAAATTTATGAAAGTTGCCATCGTAGGTTCAAAAAGCCTTAATCTCAAAACCTTTGCGCCGTTTTTGCCGAATAACACCACAGAAATAATCACAGGGGATTCGCCGTGCGGCATAGATGTATGTATCCAAAAATACGCAAAAGAAAATAATATAAAATGCACCGTAATAGAGCGCGACCCAACATTATTTGAAGATGCGGCTTTGGCAATCCGCAACGCTAAAATTATTGAAAAAGCCGATATCATAATTGCTTTTTGGGACGGTAAATCCCCAACCACTCACAACTTTATACAAGTTTGCAGGTCTGAAGGCAAAAAAGTCACCGTTAAAAAATTCGATTTTTACAATAAATAATTTTAAAGGGGACGTATGCCGTCCCCTTTAAAATATCACTCCACACACCACAGCGGTTGGATTTGCTTGCCGCCGAGCGCGCTTACCACCGTCTGCTTCACCTGCCCGAAATCGCATATGAGCGAATCGGGCTTATTTTCCGTGTCATCCTGAAACATCGGTACAAAATATATGTTTTTGCGCACGGTAAGGCGCGCTATGTTTTGCAGATTTGCCGAAAGCGCATCGTTGCTCGCCAGGGCTATAACCACGGGTTTGCCCGTGCGGAGCTGTGCCTTCGCCGCCATAGTAACGGGGGTGTCCGTTATGCCGCACGCTATTTTCGCAAGCGTATTGCCCGTGCAAGGCGCAATCACAAGCACGTCGAGAAAACCCTTGGGGCCAATCGGTTCAGCCTCTACAATGCTGTGTATCGGCTCTCTGCCGCATATGCGCGTTATTTCCGCGCAAGTGTCTGCCGCCTTGCCGAAGCGCGTGTCCGTTGTGTAAACAGCTTCGCTCACAATCGGCAAAATATCATTTCCTTCTGCGGCAAGCTCGCGCAAAATCTTCATAGATTTTGCCACTGTGCAGAACGAGCCGCAAAATGCGTATCCTATCATAATTCCTCCATTATTTCCTTAAACGTTTCATAAATTATCTTGCCTGCGCTTTTCGGTGTTATCTTCCCCGGCAAGCTCTGCGCGGAAACAAAACGCACCCCCGCGCGCGCCGCCTCACCTGCGTCAGCTCCGCCGGGGGCAGAAGCAAGCTCTATTATAACCGCGCCGCGCTTCGCACGCTCCAGAGCGTCCGCAAATAAAATTTTGTGCGGTACGGTGTTAAATATGCAATCGAAAGCGCCTATTTCTTCTTTCAGGGCGCAGAATTTTTTTGCGTCGCAATAAAAGACCTTCGCCCAGGCGCGCGCCTCCGCGCTTCTTGCAAAAACAGTGACGTCGGCACCTAGTGAAACGAGCGTTTTTGCCAGAATCTTACCAACGCGCCCGAAACCGAGCACAGCCGCCTTCATACCGCGCACGGTAAGCTTTGTTTCTTCCAGCGCGAGCTTTATTGCACCTTCTGCCGTCGGCACGGCATTAAGTATCGCAAAATCCTCGCGCGCATAATAATCTATCGCTTTTCGCGGAAAATCTGCGGGCATTTTACCGCCGAGCAGAAGGCTCTTTTCTTCCAAAAGATTCAAAATATCTCCCACCATAATCGCTTTTTCGGAAAAAGGAGCAAGTATTCTCTCTCCGTCGCGGCTGTACGGCAACGGCAGAGCCACAACATCTGCCCCTGCAAGCGTACTTTCGAGCGTTCTTTCCCTTTTAACATTCCCATATCTTTCCGTATTTATATCAAAACCGAAAGCGCAAACGTCCAGCCCGTCTGCGGCGAAATCTGCCGCCGCAAAAAGCATACGTTCATCGCCCCCGATAAAAGCAATCTTGTTGTTTTTCGTAAAAAGCCCTCCTTTTCACATATTAGGGTTCCACCCGTTATCATATTATGCGCCGCGAGAAAATATGACATAAACAAGTTAAATAGCAAAAAACACCCCCGTGCGCCAAAAAATGACGCACGGGGGTGCCGTACCCGTACGGCAGTACAGTGCCACGCGCCCTTGCGGGTGAAAACGTGGCACTATTGCCTTTAAATTTTAATTTTGATTATTTTGCAGCTTCTGTTGTGGAATCTGCAGCGTTTGCGGCTGTGTTGTGCTCAACATAGTTGTTGAGGTATGTTTTTGTGAATGTGTTGCAGCCCCAGAAGTTTGTTTCGATGTTGGAAAGTGCGCTGGAAACATAAGCATCGGAGTTGAAGATTACGGGAACAACAGCAGCATCTTTGAGAAGGAGCTCTTCTGCATCGTGGAGAGCAGCAGCTCTGTCTTTCTGAGATGTAGCTTCAATAGCTGTCTTGATAAGTGCATCGTAAGCTTCGCTTTCGTAGCCTGTAACGTGTGTGAGCTGTGTGTAAACGAGTTCAGAGCCCACTTCTTCTTCGAGAACTCTACCGCTGTATGCTTTTGCGAAAGGTGTAAGGTTAGCAAGAGCGTATGCGGAAACCATCTGGTAATCGAGGCCGATAACGTCGTATTTGCCGTTTGCGTAGATTTCAGCGTGTTCTTCTGTTGTTACGCCTTTGATAACAACCTTGAAGCCGAGCGCTTCCCAAGCAGCTTTCGTGTGCATAGCAACGAGCTTTTCTTTGCTTTCGTAGCCCCATTCGGAAGACTGGTAGCTATCGTTTGTAACGTCTTTGATGTAGTAGAGGTAGATTGTTTCAAAGTTTGCGGGGTTAACGCCTGCATCGTTGAGCAAACGCTGTGCTTCTGCCGTGTTTGCAGCGGAAGGAAGAATGTCGCCGCCTTCTTTACGGAAGGATGTGCCCTTCTTTGTGTTGAATATCATAGAAGGAATAAGACCTGTTGCAGCTTTTGCGCCGTTGTTAAGCTCTTCCGCGATAGCCGCTCTGTCGATAGCGATGGAAAGAGCATATCTTACAGTAGCGTTAGAGCCGATTTCGGAAGATGTGTTGAAGTAATAGGAATATGTAGAAGCTACGTCGTTATATTCAACGTCGGAAGCCTTGAAATTACCGAGAACTGCACCGTGGAGGCTGCTTGCATAGAAAAGCTTATTGTCTGCGAGCATACCGATAATGTCTTCGTCCGCATTTCTGTCGTATACAACCGCACTGTCGAGGGGTTCCGCATAGTGGAATACCAAACGGTAAGGTGTAACGTATTTATCGAGTGCTTCGTTGTCTGTTTCCTGAGAGAGGTAGTAGTAAGCAGAGCGTTCAAGAATGAGTTCTTCGCCGGCTGTGCCTGTGAATTTCTTCACCTTGAAGGGACCGTTTGTAGAAAGGTCGCTGCTCTTCTTAGACCAAGTGTCAGGATATGTTTTTACTTTTGTTTCACGAACGGGAACAAGAGCAAGGCTTGCCATATTGTAGAGGAATTCGTCAATCATTTCTTCTGTGACGTTTTCTTCAAACTGAACAACCATCTTGTCCTTTGCTGTGGAATAGATACCTATATCGTCTTCGCTGATTTCACCCTGTTTGCGTTCGTATGCGCCGTCGATAGCAAAGAGCATAGAAGCAGCGGGGGAATCAAACGTAGGGTCAAGAATACGTTTCCAAGCATAAATAATATCGTTTGTCTGAACGAGAGAACCGTCGCTCCAATACGTTGTATTGATGCGAATTTCCATTTCCCAGCGTGTGCTGCCGTCGTCCATTTCAACTTCTTCAAGCTCATAATCTTTCATAAGAGCTTTCTGCCATTTGCCGTTTTCGTCAATCTTTGCAAGACCTTCGAAAACAAGGCTGAGTATTTTCGCCGTAGCTTCATCCGTGTATGAAATAGCTGGGTCGAGGTTGTAAACCTTTGTGCCGATGTACATATCGATAACGGCACCTTTTCCCGTGGCGTCATCATCGGAGATTTGTGAACAACCCGCAAAACATATTACACACATTGCGAGAGCCAAAGCGAAAGATAAAATTTTCTTCATTTTTGTGAACCCTCCAAGTTTTTTTGTCTTAAACCG
>JAFTOK010000171.1 GCA_017463815.1 Clostridia bacterium
GTTCCTAAAATATTATTTATATTACTTATAAAAAAATTGCTGTACTTGAAAAAAACTAAAAGCCCCAATCCAATAACGACAGAAGAAACAAGTGCCGCTTTAGCTCTTTTTCTTCCGCGATATTTTTCTATAAGCAAACCGTGAGCGTACCCTGAAAACGCGGCAGCTATCATAAGGAAGACATATATCGGTTCACCTGCAAAATAAAAGAAAAGGCTTGAAACAAGCAAAATAAAGTTTTTAGCTTTTTGGGGCACTATAAAATAAAGAATCGTTGTCAACGGCAAAAAATAATAAAGAAAAGTTACGCTGGAAAAAAGCAAATATATTCCCCCTTATCTCCGATAAAATCAACATATTCCCATTTCAAGAGGAAATGGGAATATGAATACTTAAACTATCGGTTCATCTACCACGATTTGAACGCCGTCTATAGTTGCTGTAAGCTTTTGCTTAAAAAGCGATACCGTTCCGCTTCCCTCGTCTATGCCCCAAACGGAAATAACGTAGTTTTCCGGAGTTTTGGCAATAACGAGCGAATCAGGAAAGCCGCACACCCATCTGCGCTCAAGTATATTGCTTTTAAGTGCAGATATGCCGTTTTCTACGTCTGTTGCATCTTTGAAACGGAACACGGCACAGGTAAATGTGTTTTGGTTCATAGCGTGCATAAGCGATGCCGCGCCATCAATTCTATCTACTTCCTCGGAAGGAAAACCGAGAATGTTATCGAGAACTTCTGCGTCTTCTATAGAATATTTACCCGGGCCTGCTTCGTTCATATTGCTTTCGTCGCCACCTATAGCGGGAAATTTCTCATCATCGGAATAGCTTGACCAAACCGTGGAAAGAAGCTCCTCTGCGCTTGTATATGCCTCATTTGTATTGCTGCCAGTAGTTGTATCGACTGCATTGTTATTTTTGCCGCAAGAAACCAAGGACATAAGAATAAAAACTGTTGATATGACCGCTGCAATTTTAATTTTCATAGTTATTTTCTCCTTTGATTTTTTATATATTATTTACCGAAAATATTGCTTTTATCCCTTTAAAATATAAAAAAACCACCGTGTTTTACACGGTGATTTTTACCTATAAAATTAGATTTCTACTGCAAAAACTATTCCTTCTATTGCGCAAAGCGTTTTTTCAAGGTTATATACGTTGGATTTTTTTTGCAATGTAAGCGTAAACTCTATACCTATATGCTCGGAGTTGCCGCTCTTGGGTGATACGATTTCTATATTATGTATCTCACCAAAATTAGAATTTCTGAGTATGTCATAAATTCTATTTACGTTTGCATTTGTGTGCATTTCCATATATATCATTGTATACTTATCGTTTTTGCTAAGCCAATATTCGATTTTGGGCAAGAATATGGAGGTTATCATTGCTATCAAGAAGCCGATAATTGCACATTCGTAAAAACCAAAACCACAAGCGAGACCGATGATTGCTGTGTTCCAAAGCCCCGCAGCGGTTGTAAGACCGGCGATTTTAAATTTGTTATGGAAAAGGATAAGGCCGGCGCCCAAAAAGCCTATGCCCGAAATAACCTGTGCGGAAAGGCGTGCCGGGTCGCTTGCGAAGCCGTGTTCCACAAGATAATATCCCATAAGTGCTGTAAGAGAAGCACCGAGGCAAACAAGTATATGCGTTCTCATACCTGCGGAACGACCTCTTTTTGAGCGCTCCAAACCTATTATACCGCCTATCAGCGTAGCCAAAAACATACGCAACATAACTGTTATAAAATTAAAATTTTCAAGTTCTTTTATAAAATCGGTTAAATTATCAAAAAATTCTGCCATTTGTATCTTCTCCGTTAATCATTATTGCACAAAACAAAAAAATCCACAAAATAAGTATAATTTGCTCAAAATGTTTACCTTATATTATATACGAAAAGTTCCTCTTTGTCAAGCCTTTTGCGCTTTTTCGGCACGGTTTTTGAATGAGTAAACAATTTATGAACACGACATTTTTGTATTGGTTATTTTGGGCGAAAACTGACTTGATGGGCTTCCCCTTGAGGGGAAGCTCCCGCGTGAGCGGGTGATGAGGTGTCTTTGCACCAAAAATAAAGTGCTGAATTGAGCCAAGGAAAGCGATGGTACACCTCATCCGTCGGCTTCGCCGACACCTTCCCCTATCGCTGATGCTAGGGGAAGGCCAACTAAACCGGATTTTTTATTGCTTGATTTGACTTTGTTCATATTTTATTAACTCATTCAAAAACCCTGGATTTTTCGGAAAAAGCAATTATTATACACTTTGTATATAATATGAAAACAATTGTTTTTTAGTTACCGCTTAACTTTTCAGAAGATTTTCAGCGGTCTTATAGTCCGGCATATATTTTTCTACCTCATTCCAAAATTCCTTGCTGTGGTTATGGTGAAGTATATGGCAAAGCTCGTGTATAATAACGTAATCTATTGCTTTTTTCGGGTATAGCATAACTCTATAGGAAAAGCAAAGCGCATTCTTTCCCGAACAAGAGCCGAAGCGGGTTTTCGCGCTTGTTATTTTAACGCTTGTGGGTTTTACTCTAATTATTTTTGCAAATGATTCTACCTTTTTGGGAATAATAAGTTTCGCAAGCGCTGTAAGTTCAGCTTTCTTTGCATCGTCAACCGCTTCACGTGCGTTCTTTTCTTCCATTTTCTTTATATGCTCGTATATCCACGCTTTGTTTTTAAGCACAAATGCGTCTATTGCATCGCGCTTTATTCTCTGCGGCGCACGCACAAGCACCTTTGCCTCCCGCGTGATTTCTATACTCAAAGTTTTGCGCGAGGAACGCTTTATTTCAAATTCAGGCATTTTTTCTTTCATAAAAACCTCATAATAATTCGATTTATTAACAAAATATATTATATTTTTAATGTTTGTTTACATTTTTTACATTGATTATTCTATATAAAATGTTGTAAAATTATATTAGAAATTTATCAAGGAGGTATTTTGACTTGGATTACAGATATATATTTCTTCTCTTGATTACAGCAGCGTTTTCTGTTTGGGCAAGTATAAAAGTAAATTCTACGTTTAAAAAATATTCGTCTTTCCGCCCACGAAGCGGTATGACGGGTGCGGAAGCAGCGCGGCGTGTGCTTGATGCCAATGGTCTATACAATGTTCGCATAGAACATATTGCAGGCAATCTTACCGACCATTTCGACCCGCGTTCCAATGTAATTCGCCTTTCCGACAATGTTTACGGGGTTTCTTCCGCTGCGGCGATAGGTGTTGCGGCGCACGAAGCGGGGCACGCCGTACAATACGCAAAAGGATATGCACCCCTTCACATTCGCAACGCTATAATTCCCATAACAAATATAGGTTCGCGTATGGCTATGCCGCTCATATTACTGGGCATAATTCTTTCCGGTATGGGAACACAATTTATATACGTTGCATATATAGGTGTGGCTTGCTTTGCGTTTTCAACGGTCTTCCAGCTTCTTACATTGCCCACGGAGTTCAATGCCAGCCGCAGAGCCCTTGTTTCCATAGAGCAAACGGGACTTCTTTACGGTGATGAACTTGCCGCCGCAAAAAAGGTGCTCAGCGCCGCCGCTATGACATACGTTGCCGCTCTCGCGGTTTCGCTTGTTCAGCTTTTTCGGTTGCTCGCGATTGTGGGAATGGGCAGAAGAGATTAAAAACAAACAGCTTTCTTTATGAAGGCTGTTTTTATTATATATTTTTTGCTTTAAAACATCAAGTATAAATTAAAAATATTGATTTTTTTGCGAAAATGCGATATATTTATATTATAAATTTAGAATTTTTAAAGGAGATTTTGAAATGACTGTTACAGAAAGATTTTTAAAATACGTTTCCTACCCTACGATGTCTGTTTCGGAAAGCGACACCGTGCCCACAACGGAAAAACAGAAAGTTCTGGGCAAAGTTTTGGCGGAAGAACTTTGCCAAATGGGCCTTCGTGATGCACACATAGACGAAAAAGGTTATGTATACGCAACACTTCCTGCAAATACGGATAAAGAAACAAACACCATCGGTTTTATTGCTCATATGGACACTTCCGAGGCCGCGTCCGATGAAAATATAAAAGCAAGCATTGTAGAATATAATGGTGGAGATATACTTCTCAACCCCGAAAAAGATATATATATGAAAACAAGCGACTATCCTTGCCTTGAAAAATACATCGGCAACCGTCTTATCGTTACAGACGGCACGACACTCCTCGGCGCAGATGATAAAGCGGGCGTTGCTGAAATTTTCACTATGCTTGAACGTCTTATTGAAAGCGGCGAAGAACACGGCACTATAAAAATAGGCATCACTCCCGACGAAGAAGTGGGCAGAGGTGCAGACCATTTCGACGTTGAAAAATTTGCCGCCGATTATGCTTATACCGTTGACGGCGGCGCGCTCGGCGAGCTTGAATATGAAAACTTCAACGCTTCAGGCGCGACAGTTGTTATTCACGGTGTTTCCATTCACCCCGGTTCTGCCAAGAACAAGATGAAGAACGCAGTTACTATGGCTATGGAATTTAACTCGCTTCTCCCCGCTCTTGAAGTTCCCGAAAAAACGGAAGGCTACGAAGGCTTCCACAACCTCTATAAAATGACTGCGGAAACGGAACTTGCCACAATGAGCTATATCCTGCGCGACCACGACAAGGTTAAAATCGAACAGATGAAAGGTCAATTCCTTAAAGCAGAAGAGGAAATGAACTATCGCTACGGCGAAGGAACCGTTGAGGTGCACCTGCGCGATTCGTACTCTAATATGAAAGAGATTATAGAAAATCATATGTACATTATAGAGCGCGCAAAAAAAGCAATGGCGGGTGTTGGCATAGAGCCCATAATAGTTCCTATTCGCGGAGGCACAGACGGCGCACGCCTTTCTTTCCGCGGTCTTCCTTGCCCCAACCTTTGCACAGGCGGCGAAAACTTCCATTCCCGCTTCGAGTTTGTGAGCGTTGAATCTATGGAAAAGATAACAGACCTTCTTTTGCAAATCGTTAAAAACAGCGTTACGGAAGGTATCGCGAGATAAAAGATTTCCCGACAGATTTTTAGTTCTGTCGGGTTCTTTTTATATATTCTTCTATTAAAAACGGTTGGATTTGCGGATATGTCCATTCTTTCGGCAAATCATCAAATAATTTTATATACTCGATTTCGCTGTTTATAACGTCTGAAAATTCCATTATTTCCGCGAAAAACAACATACCGAATGTTTCTTCACCCGTACTGTTCACTCTGTTTTTTCCTGTCACGGAGTAAACACATATCGGTTTTAAAGTAAAGCGTAAAGCTCCTGTTTCCTCTGTAAGCTCTCTTTCGGCGGCTTTGTAAATGCTTTCACCCTCTTCTTTGTGTCCACCTGGTATTTCATATGTTGTTCGCTCTTTATGCTTGCAAAATACCCATTTGCCATTATACTTAGATATAATAACAGCAAATTTTAAAAGATTTTCGTCTATATTATCATAGAATTTTATTTTCATAAATGATTTCCTCTTTTTGCTTGTTCTATCTTTTTAATACTATCTTTCATTATCTCTTGGCGAAGCGTTTTTGTCCATTCCGACCATTCGCAATTCTCCCTGCCATACGTAAGGTTTTCTTCGTATTCGCGTGGTAACCAAGTGGAAATATCCGCCTCATTATGCGAAATCAAGGCTTCCGTATTATCGAGCGATTTAAAAAGTTTTGCTTCAGGCGTTTTTCTCGCGTTCATTTCTTCAAATAAATCTTGAAATTCTGTGCGCAATTCTTCGGGCAGTCCTGCAATCAACCGCTTCACCGCATCATACTCTTCCATCTCTTGCTCTTTGGTTTTTAGAAATGCGGGAATATCGCCTGTAACCGCTTCGCCAAAATCGTGGATAAGGCACATTTTTATGACTTTTTTGATATCAAGGTTTGGGTACTCATCCGCGCAAAGCATCGCCATAACGGCAAGCCGCCAAGAATGTTCTGCCACACTTTCCTGCCTGCCGCTTGATGTCCACGAATGGCGGGTGTTGCATTTTAACTTTTCGATTATGTTCAAGAAATCAATATATTTTTCGGGCTTCATTCGGATTCCCCCCGCTTCAATAAATCATATTGGGATATTCTTTTTTCAATACCTCGTATATATTTGCTTTCATATCAAGAGTGGCACTCCTTACTTTTTGTAAATACTCTTCTCTGGTGCATTTTCTTCTTTCTTCATCGCTCATATGCGTGTATAAAATACCCCTCGATGAGTTTACAACTGCACCGAGCCCGTCGGGGTTAAAACAAGGCCAGACATCGTTTGCGCCACCGCCTTGCGCACCATATCCGGGAACCAGAAAATAACTTTTCGGCATCATTTTGCGCAGAACCTCTGCCTCTTTTGGGTAAGTCGCACCAACAACCGCGCCTATAGGTGAATAACCATATTTCCCTACCGAGCGCTCTGCTTGTGCCGAAACGCACTTCGCTATACTTTCGCTCACCGTCAGCCCTGACGCTGTAATGACATTTTGGATTTCTCCCGAACCGAGATTTGAAGTTTTCACGAGAACAAAAATACCTTTGTTGTGCTGAATACAAGCCTCGTAAAACGGATGCAAACTTTCGCTGCCCAAAAATGGCGTTACCGTAAGGAAATCGGCATCTA
>JAFTOK010000172.1 GCA_017463815.1 Clostridia bacterium
GCGCCTTTTCTAACCTGGTCACCGCAGCAGAAGAGTGCGATACCGTTTTCTGCCGTGAGGTCTTCACGGATTCTGCCAACGAAAACAAGGTCCTGGTCTGTTGTGTCGAGGGGCATCGGGTAAACCTTCGCTTCGGGAGCGTCTGCGAGCTTGCAGCCTTTTGTTTCCGCAACAGCCGCGCGAACAGCCTCTACCGTAAGTTTATCCTGTGTGAATACGGAAACGGAGATGGAGTGGGAACGCATTACAGGCACACGAACGCAAGTGCAAGTAACGTTGAGTTCGGGAAGGTGCATAATTTTTCTGCCTTCGTTCTGCATCTTCATTTCTTCGGATGTATAAAGATTATCGTTAAAACCGCCAATCTGAGGAATGAGGTTTCTTGCAATCTGATAGGGGAAAGTTTCTGTTTCAACCTCGCCGCCTTCAACGATTGCTTTCTCCTGCGCTTCAAGTTCGTTGATACCGCCCACGCCCGCGCCGCTTACAGCCTGGTATGTGGATGCAATCATACTCTTGATGGGGGAAAGCTTGTTAATCGCGTTAACCGCAACGAGCGTGATGATTGTGGAGCAGTTGGGGTTGGAAACGATACCGTTGTGCTTCATAGCGTCTTCGGGATTGATTTCCGGTACAACGAGCGGAATGTTGGGGTCCATACGGAACGCGCTGGAGTTATCTACGAATATGGCGCCTGCTTTTACAATAGCGGGTGCGAGTTTCTTTGCGAGTTCGTTTGTAGCCGCGCCGAGTACGATGTCCATACCTTCAAAAGCGTTTTCATTAGCTTCTGCAACTGCGATTTCTTCGCCGCGGAAAGTGATTGTTTTGCCAACGCTTCTCGCACTTGCAAGAAGGCGAAGTTCGCCGATGGGGAAATTTCTTTCCTCAAGCACTTTGAGCATTTCTCTGCCCACGGCACCCGTGGCGCCGAGGACTGCAACATTGTATGTTTTCATAGTTTTCATTTATCTCCTATGCGTAAAAAAGAATTTATCTGTTGTATTATACTACAACAGATAAATAAAGTGCAATAGTTTTTTGAAAGTTTATTTAATATTTTTTCTTAAAAATGAAATTTATCGCTTTCACGGAGGTCGAGCGCGTCTATAATCATTTCAAAACGGTTTCTCGCGACATCGAGCTCTGCGGGGTGGTGCGCGTCGCTGCCAAGGTAGAATTTACAGCCCATTTCCTTTGCGGCTTTGTAGGGGCGGAGCACTTCAGCCCGCTCTTCCTCGCCCATATCCTCAAAGGGATGTATATTAAGCTCTATACCTATTCCCTTTTTCGCGGCTTTTGCGAAAAGCTCGCGGTAAACCTCATCACTTATAAGGCGCAGAACGGAAAGATATTTCGGCTCTCCCGCTTTTTCTCCGCTTTCCCATTCGCCCGCAAGCATAAGACGGCAGGTAAGGTGTGCCACGCCCATTTTATGAAAAGGCATATCTTTTTCGAGCAGCTTTGCAAAACGCTCTACCCAAAGCTCTGCGCGGTATTCGGGCTCATAGAGCACCTTTTCCATTACGAATGCGTTGAAATGCAAATGCGTCGTGGGAACTATGATAAAATCGAATTTATCGTAAAGCTTTTCGGAAACACCCACGTTAAAATCCCTGTCCATTTCAGTTTCACAACCGAAAAGGAACTGCACGTTTTCACCCTGCGGCAGGGGCAACGCTTTTTTTATATGCTCAAAGCCTTGCTTGTTGTAAAAGCCGCAACGTGCGGGAAGCGTTTCGTCCCAGAAATGGTCCGTAAGGCAGATTTTGTTAAAACCGTTATCCTCGGCATATTTCAGGATTCTCGCGTTTGATTGCTCCGGGTCATCGGAACAAAGCGAAAGGTGGGAATGTATATGGTAATCGTGGTCTGCGACAAATCTCATCATCAAACCTCTGTGTGAATACCTGCGAAGAATGCGCCCGCATCGTTTTCTTTAACCTTTGCGGCAATATCGTACATTTCCGCAACGGAGATTTCGCGCGTTACCGCATAGAAAGCGCCGTCTTTTTCTTCATACGTTTCAGCGATGGCGGCAATTGCTTCGCATTTTTCTGCCGTGCGCACGAAATATCTGTGGAGCTCTGCAGTATTATCCACAACTGCTTTGCCCGTGCAGGAAACGCCAAATCCCGTGCCCATAGCGATTTCAATAATATCTGTAGCAACGGAAGCGCCCGTGGGATATTTGCCCGCGCCCTGGCCGTAGAAAGAAAGTCTGCCGGAATATTCGCCGAAAAGGCTAGCCATATTATTATTAAGATGAACAGAAGCCTCCAGACTGTTTGCGGGAATAAACGAAGGCTCAACATAAGCGGAAACCGCGCCGCCTGCCTTGCGGGAAGCAAAAGTCATATAGCGGAGCGTCATACCCATTTTCGCGGCGTATTCCATATCGCTCTTCTGAATGGTGCGAAGAGAGAAAACCTTTATATCCTCGTGCGGAACGTGAACGCCGAAAGCGCAGGAGGAGGTTATGGAGCATTTGAACTTAATATCTTCGCCGTCTATATCAGAGGAGGGGTCGCGCTCGGCATAGCCGAGGTTCTGCGCCTCCGCAAGCACTTCGGAAAAGTCTGCGCCGCGCGTCTGCATAGCGTCGAGAATAAAGTTCGTCGTGCCGTTGATAATAGCCTGAATTTTCATAATTCTTTCCGTTGCCGTGCGGCGGATGACATTGGAAAGCCACGGAATTGCGCCGCCGGAAGAAGCCGTGAAACGGAATTCCACGCCGTTCTCTTTTGCGAGATTTACAAGCTCTTCGTAATATGTGGCAACGAGCATTTTGTTGGAAGAAACGACGTTCTTGCCCGCTTTCATAGCCGCAGAAACATATTCGAACGTGGGGTGCACGCCGCCCATAGTTTCCACAACCGTTTCAATTTCTTCATCATTTATAATGTCATCGAAATTTGCCGTGAGCTTGTCTGCCACGGAATCGACTTTTTTTATATCCAAAATACGTTTGACCTCTACGCCGGAGTTACCCTGTGCAAGCACTTCATACGTGCCGCTGCCGACGATGCCAAAACCCAAAATTGCAATTTTCATAAAATTTTTTTGCCTTTCTTTTATGTCTTTATTTCAAAAACACTTGTATTTCCGTTGCGAATAGTGTATCATAATATCAGCAAAAATGCAATAGCAATTTTTTATTTTTAAAGGATTTTTTTATATGTTATACTATAGCACCAGAAACAACCAAATCACATCAAGCCCCGCAGAAGCCCTTCTTCGCGGTCTTGCACCGGACGGCGGTTTATTCCTGCCCGAATCTTTTGAATCGGCGCAGATAAACCTCGAAAAAACACTCACAATGACCTCAAATGAAATTTCCGCAGAAATACTTTCAAAGTTTTTCACGGATTTCACAAAGGCAGAAATAGATGAAATAGTAAACCTCGCATACAACGGCACTTTTGAAAGCGAAGAATTTGCTCCTCTTGCAAAGGTTGGCGGCAAATTCGTGCTGGAGCTTTACCACGGCCCCACCTGCGCTTTTAAAGACGTGGCACTTTCCGTGCTCCCCCGCCTCGTAACAGCGGCAAAGAAAAAACTCGGCGACGAAAGCGAAACCGTCGTGCTCACAGCCACGAGCGGCGACACGGGCAGCGCCGCCGCGCACGGATTTTCCGATGTTCCCGGCACAAAAATAATAGTGTTCTACCCCGCGCGCGGCACAAGCGCCGTGCAGGAAAAGCAAATGACTTCCTGCCCCGGTAAAAACGTATTCGTAGCCGCCGTAGACGGCAATTTCGACGATGCGCAATCCGGCGTTAAGAAAATTTTTGCAGAATGCACTATGCCTGAGGGCAAAGCGCTTTCCAGCGCAAACTCCATAAACATAGGCAGGCTCACGCCGCAAATCGCCTACTACTTCACGGCATACCGCGACCTTGTGAATGCGGGCGAAATAACACTCGGCGAAAAGGTGGACTTTGTGGTGCCCACAGGCAACTTCGGCGATATTTTAGCGGGATATTTCGCTTCGCTCATCGGTCTTCCCGTCGGCAAGCTCGTGTGCGCCTCCAACGAAAACCGCGTACTTACGGAATTTTTTGAAAGCGGCAGATATAACAAAAAACGCGAATTTCACATAACGAAATCGCCCTCTATGGACATTCTCATTTCCAGCAACCTCGAACGTCTTCTTTCTCTCTTGCTCGGCACACAAAAAACGGCGGAATATATGGCATCTCTCGCCGAAAACGGCGAATATGTGCTTTCTGCGGAAGAACTCGCGAAATTCACCGATAAATTTGCCGCAGGCGCGTGCAACGACGAGGAAACGCTCGCAACCATCGGCGAAGTTTACAAAAAGCACGGCTATCTTATGGATACGCACACGGCAGTTGCCTGGAACGTAGCCGAAAAGCTCGGCGTTTGCAAAAACAAAACCGTGGTGCTTTCCACGGCTTCGCCCTATAAATTTTCTGCAAGCGTGCTGAAAGCTTTGGGCGCAGAAACTTCCGAAAATGAATTTGAGATGCTTTCCACGCTCAAAAAACTCACGGGCGCGCCCGTGCCCGCTTCCCTTGCCCGCCTTGCGGAAGCGGAAAACCTGCACACCGACAAAATCAAAAAAGAAGAAATGCAAAACTACGTGCTCGCACGCACAGAGGAGGAAATATGAATAAAGTAACCGTTCGCGTTCCCGCCACGAGCGCCAATATGGGCCCGGGTTTTGACTCGCTCGGCGTGGCGCTCACAATGTACAACTCTTTCGATTTTTCGCTTACGGAAGGCGGCCTTACTTTCGACGGCTGCCCCGAAGAATTTCAAAATGAAGAAAACCTGGCATACGTTGCCTTCTGCCTTATCGCAGGCAGAGCGGGCAAGGTGTTCCGCGGGCTTCACATCTCTATAAAAGCGCACGTTCCCGTGGCGCGCGGTCTTGGCTCCTCCTCCACGCTCATAGTAGCAGGCGCCGTTGCCGCAAACGAAATGCTTTCCTGCGGTTTTACGCGCCGCGAGCTTTTGCAGCTCTGTATACCGCTGGAGGGCCACGCAGACAACCTTGCGCCCGCGCTCCTCGGCGGTTTCACAGCCTCCACGGCAGAGCACGATATGATTTACACCGTGCAGTATGAAATTTCCGATAAGCTTAAATTTTTCGCCCTCATACCCGATTTTGAAACGAAAACGAGCGAAGCGCGTGCTATTTTGCCCAAGGTCATACCGCGTTCCGACGCGATTTACAATCTTTCCCGCGTTGCCGTGCTCATTCGCGCGTTTGAGCAAGGCGACGTAAACCTGCTCGCAATCGCTCTCCACGACAGGCTTCACGAGCCGTACAGACGCACGCTCATACGCGGTTTCGGCACGGTTAAAGAAGCTGTGCTTCGCGCAGGCTCGCCCATCTTCTTCCTCAGCGGTTCTGGCTCTACGTGTATGTGCATTTCCGATAAGGACATTTCGGCAGAAATCGAAAAAGAAGTAAAAGATATACCGAACAACTGGAAAGTATATCCCCTTTCCGTAGATAAGAACGGCGCTATGGTCATAGACTGAACGTGCGGAGAGCTTTTATGAAAAACAACTATATTATAGTAGATAAAAAAATACTGCCCGAGTGCTATGAAAAGGTTATAGAAGCGCGCACCTACCTCGCAGAGGGCGTCTACAAGGACGTAAGCGAAGCTGTAAAAGCCGTGGGCATTTCGCGAAGCACGTATTATAAATACAAAGATTTCGTGTTTCTTCCCAACGATATTTCGCCGCACCGCAAAGCGCTCGTTTCCTTCAACCTCGTTCACGAAAAAGGCAAGCTCGGCGAGGTTTTGCAGGTGCTCGCCTCTTTCGATGCCAGCATTCTCACCATAACGCAGAATCTGCCTATCAACGGCAAAGCGCACGTTCTCGTTTCGCTCGACTTAACGAACGTAAAATGCGCCGTAGAGGAAATAATACGCTCCATTTCCGTGGTGAAAGGCACAAGCGGCACACAGCTTGTGGCGGTGGATTGATATGAAGAAACTTCAGGATATTCTAATCGTTCTCGTCGTAATCTTGCTCGGCGCGAGCCTGCTTACAAGCGGCTGGCTTGCCGTAGCTCTGGCGGCGGGCGCGGCGGTCATAGCCGCAGTGGCAATATTTCTTCCGCATTTTACAAAAAAGAAAAAATAGAATAAGGAACAAACAATGATAGACCTTTTGAAAACAGAAAAACAGTTCATTTCCACGCATATAAAAGAAGGCGGCACCGTGGTCGATTTTACTATGGGCAACGGGCACGATACGTTGTGGCTTTCCCGCGCCGTTGGCAAAGACGGCAAGGTATACGCCTTTGATATTCAGCAGGACGCGCTCGATTCCACGGCGCGCTTGCTCGAACAAGAGGGGGCAGCCAAAAACTATACGCTCATTCTCGATTCACACCACAACGTAAAAAACTACGTTAAAGAACCCATTTGCGCAGGGCTTTTCAACCTCGGCTACCTGCCGGGCGGAGATAAAACCATAACAACGCTCCACGAAACGAGCCTGCTCGCGCTTTCCGCGGGCATAGAGCTTCTCGCGCCCGACGGCGCGATACTTTGCGCCGTTTATCCGGGGCACGCAGAGGGTACGCTTGAGGGCGAGCTTATAGAAGAAATGCTCGCGAAGCTCGACCGCCGCAAGATTTGCGCCACAAAATTCAAAATAGTAAACTCCCCTACCTCGCCATTCTTCTTCCTTATAGAAAAGAAATGACTTCAAAAATGAGTGTTTTTATCAACACTCATTTTTTTCTTGCACTTTTTCATCTTTGGGTGTATAATATAACTAAAGAATTAAAAATTCCTTTGGAGGGCCATATGGAAAAATATCTTGAATTTGCAAAAGAAGTCGCCCGCGGTGCAGGTGAAATAACCAGAAAATATTTCAGCGGCGAAAACGGCGCGGGTTACAAATACGACCAGACCATTGTAACAAAAGCGGATACGGAAATAAACTCCTACCTTATAAAGCGCGTGCGCGAAACGTTCCCCGACCACGCAGTGGACGGAGAGGAAGAACAGTTCGGCTCATCGCCCTATGTTTGGGTTTGCGACCCTGTGGACGGCACGGCTATGTATGCACGTCACATTCCCGTTTCGGTTTTCTCGCTCGCCCTTGTACACGACGGCAAACCGATTGTCGGCGTTATATACGACTCTTTTATGGATATTATGTATTGGGCAACGCTTGGCGGCGGCGCATACAGAAACGGCGAACCCATTCGCGTAAACGACCTTCACTTTTCGAATATGCGCACAATCGTAAATATCGATATGTGGCCCGATGCAGATTATAACCTCTGGGGAGTTTTCGGCGAGCTCGGCAAAAAGACGTATGCCGTGGGGCTCGGCAGCATAATACACGGCGCAGCTTGTGTGGCAAACGGCGATTTCGTGGCGGCCATTTTCCCCGGTACAAAGCACAAAAACTGCGACATTGCCGCATCAAAAATCATCGTTGAGGAGGCAGGCGGCAAGGTTACCGACCTTTTCGGCAACGAACAGCGCTATGACTGCGACATAAAAGGCGCGATTATTTCCAACGGCACGGTTCACGAAGAAATCCTCTCTGCAGTGGCAGAGCACATAATCATAAACAAATAATCTTAAATACTATTCTCGGAAAGGGGCAGAATTATGAGCAAAATTATAACAATAAGCCGTGAATACGGCAGCGGCGGCAAATATATAGGCGAGCTTGTGGCACAGAAGCTCGGCATACCGTTCTATGATAAGGAAATTATGGAAAAAATCGCCGAAGAAACGGGTTTTGTAAATGAATTTATAGAAAGACTCGCGGAATACGCCCCGTCCAAAAGCATTTTTGCATACGCCTTCGTGGGCAGAAACCAAGCAGGCGAATCTATGGAAGATTACATACATAACGTACAGCGCAAAATAATTTTGGAGCTTGCCGAAAAAGGCGATTGCGTTTTCGTAGGACGTTCGGCAGATTATATTTTGCAGGGCAAGCACGAAACGCTGAACGTCTTCATTCACGGCGACACAGCGGCCAAAAAGGAGCGTGTTTGTCGGTTCCACGGCGTTATACCGAGCGACGCAGAAAAAATTATGCGCGATATAGATAAAAAACGCAGCGTAAACTACCGTTACTACACGGGCGAAACCTGGGGAGAAGCAAAAAACTACACCCTCACGCTCAACAGCACGAAAATCGGCGTGGAAAACTGCGCGGATATAATAGCGCAGTTATATAATAATATGTAAAAATATATAAGAAACGGAAAACAGAGGCGAAAGCCTCTGTTTTTCACGAATATCAAGCGTTTTTGTATGCCATAGCCGCTTCTTCTATGCCCGCACCTATGCTTTCGCGAAGCTCCGCTACGGGGTTTTTGCCGCCCAGCACAGCGCTTACATAAAGTTCATCTGCATTTTCAAAGCCGTGAAGATAGGCAAAATCAAAACTATCGTTTTTCAAAATCGTTTCTATAACTCCGGACGATTCAATATCGGTAGTGTACGTGAATCTATATAAATTCATATAACCGTTATATAAATAATATGCCGTACGGAGAGAGAAAAGCGTAAGGAAATCTGCAACCATATTTATGTCATACCCTGTTTTTACAGCCGAAAGCATCGCTCCGCTATAATCGTTCGTGCTTACGTAATTTGCCTGCCGTGCGGAGAGCTTCGGCATTGGGAGCACGCCGCAATTCACAGGAACTGAAGCGTATTCTTTAAGGTCTGAAAGCGAGCCAAGCGCAAACAACGCGCCGTTCTCTTTCATAATTCTTTCAGGTACACCTTTCTCTACAATGACATTATGTTCCGCGCCGTAGATTTTCAATATTTTGTCTGTGGCAACGCTTGCAATGTCCGTAAACCCGTGGGAAAATCTACTGTTTCCGTTTGCGTCGTCTGTTTTCACGGCATATCCCTGCCCCGCACCGAAGTAAAGGTCGCGTATGCCCTGCTCCGTGGACACCAAGCCGTAAAACCCGCTGTTTTCCGCAAGCTTCAGCAATTCGCAAAATTTATCGAGCGTCCATTCGTTTTTATCAAGCAAATCGTAGAAATCCACATTTTCAAGTGCGCCTATGTTACCCTTTACCGCTTTATTGAAATACAGTATACGTATGCCATCCATATATGAAAGAGAAAACACACTCGTAATGGCATAGAGTTTGCCGTCTACTGTAGCACTATTCATCAGCCCGTGGTTTCCAAAAGTTATATCAATGCCAAAATCCATTTCGTGGAAATTATAAAAATTTTCACCGTTTCGTGCAACTGCGCCGTATTTCGCATTTACAAAATCTATTTTTCCGCCTCCCGAGGCAAGCTCTGCTGCAAGCGAGAGCGAACTTATCTCAACCGTTTCGATTTTGCAGTTATAATATTCGTACATAATTTGGTTTCTTTCGTATATATAACCGTCCCAAAAGCCAGCGCCGTCTTCTTCAGCATATATTTCGCCGTCACTTTTTCCGTCTGCCCCGACGTGCACCGCAAAGGTAAATGTTTTACCAAAAAAGTTTACGTCTTCAAAATCCTTCTTCCCGCTTTCCGTCGTGGCAGAGGTGTTTTTTTTAGTAGAAGCTGTGGTCTTTGAAGATGTAACCGACGAGCGCTGTGTGCTTGCTGTTTGCGTAGTTGTGTTCTGCACGCCACGCCCACAAGATGAAAACAGAAAAACCGCCACCAAAGCGAACACGCAAAGCCTTATAACCGATTTTTGTGACTGTTTCATAAAATCCTCCTATAAAAAAGAATGCGCAAAGCACCAAAACGAGCAAAACCCGTTTTGGTGCAATTTTATATCAGTTTTTTGCTGGGTTGTTTATAAGCCCCGCAAAGAGTGGAGTTCCCTCCTCAGTAAAAACGGAAAACAAAAACGGGCGGTCGAACTTCATAAGCCTCGGGTCTACACCGCAAACACCGTCTATAGCCGTATATCCTGCGCCGACACAGCCGTTTTCATCTATGCTGACTCTCACGCTGTGGTCGAAACGGTTTAAGAATATATCCAAATCTTTTGCAAGAGGTGTGAAATTTGACGCATCAGCATTAAAGATATGTGTAACACCCAAATTCCGCATTGTTTCCACCATATCTTTTTCGCTTGAAATATCAAATTTCGGTATTCTTACGGCAATATTTTCGGAAGCAAAGTTTTTTTCATACGGGTACACGAAAAATTCCAAAAATTCTTCGTCGTGCAGAAGCTCTTCGGGTGTATGCCCCCTTTCAGGCAAAACGAAAAGCATATCGCCGCCGCTTTCAAATTCCTTTAATATAGCCGTGAAATTTTCTCCTTCATATATTAAATATATTGCTTCTTGGCAAAGATAATCGCACTTCACCGCTTCGTTTGCGGATGTATAAAAAGTCATCGGCTTTGTTTCGCCTTCGGAAAATTTATTTTCCCAAATATCTTTAAAATAAACTGTGGAAATAAGCGAAAATACCGTTTCAGGGTCAAAATCCAAATTACCGACGCTGTCTTCAAGCAAATTTTCCGTCTGCTCATTTATCCAGCTTTTTATGGCTTCGGTATAGGCTTCGTCTTCAAAATTGCCGCTGAAAGAGGAAGTATAGTGGTATTCCGCCACGGTTCCGAGAGTTTGGGGCTTCAAATATTCATCAAATCTTTCATTTAACCAAACGGAATTTGCAATAAGCATCTTATTTTCGTTTTCCGCCCTGTAGCAGGCATTCCATATGCGCTGCGCGATTGCTCTCGTTTCCTTTATATCATCGGCGCCAAGCAAAGCGAGTATTTGCGCTCTGCTTTCGCCATCTGTCATCTCTGCAAGCATAGCAAGCGACATATATAGGCTTGCCGGCGAATATACTGCGTTTTCGCCGCCGTTTTTCTCAAACATTTCGACAAGCATATTTTTGTAAAATTCATCTATACCGTCGTAATAGTAGTCGTAAAACGGAGCTTCATCCACGTCTTCGCCGTACACGGCGCGCACTATGGCGTATCCGTCTTTTTCGCTTATGCCAACAGGCGTTCCGCCCAAAACCGCACCGAAAGCCACGGCAACCGCCAGGCACGCCGCAATAGCGGAAACCCAGATTTTCCCCGCGTATCTTTTTCTTTTCGGATGTTCGGCTTTTTCTATAAGTTCAATATCTATATCACCCATCAAGTTTAAAAATTCTGTGTTTTTCATATTTCATAACCCTCCTTTTCCAAATATTTTTTTAGTTTTATTCTCGTTCTGGAAAGAATTTTATGTACGTTGCTTTCGCGTATACCGTACATTTCGGCTATATGCACTGTTGTTTCCAATTTAAAATATCGGTTTATAAAAATACCGCATTCCCTCTCGGGCAGCTCGCGCAAAAAGCGGTTGATTGCCGCCATAAGCTCCGCGCGCACCACTTTTTCCGCCGTATCTTCCCCGCCGGAAACAAGCTCGCTTATTTCGTCCAAAGCCACGCAAAGCTCATCGCCGCCGCGCTTTTCGCGCGTTCTTTCGTTATATTTGTTCAGCGCTAAATTCCGCGTGATTTTCGCGAGGAAAAGTTTAAGGTTGTCGGGCTCTGTTTCCGGCAGAGCATCCCACAGCTTAAGCCAGGTGTCGTTTACGCACTCTTCCGCATCCTGCTCGCTTTCCAGAATACGTTTTGCTATGCAGAAGCAATAATTACCGTATTTTCGGGAAATTTCGTCTATTGCGGTTTCGCTTCGGCTTTTGAAAAGCTCGAATATCTCTTTATCGTTCATAAAATCCGCTCCTTTCCGTTAATATTCAGGCGCCTTCACTATATAAGACAACATCTGCGCAAAATCCTGACATAATTTTTTAAGAATACGTATTGAAATCAAATATTTTTTATGTTATAATCGTTGTGTAGAATTACGCAATATTTAATACTCATTATTCTACCATATAAATTACATATTGTATGGGCTTTCGATAAAATTTTCAGAATATTTTCCCATTCCTTATAATTTTGTTTTTAATAAAGTTTCCAAACTATAATATGTATACGGAGATGCACAGCCTCTCCTCTCAAACCCCATTTCAAAAATTTTAAAATTATATATTTTCAGAAAAGAGGTATTTAATAGTGAAAACACTCGATTTGACCAAATACGGTATCACAGGTGCTGTGGAAATAGTCCACAACCCCACGTACGAAGAACTTTTCGTTGCCGAAACAGACCCTTCTCTCGAAGGCTATGAAAAAGGCCAGGAAACAGAACTTGGCGCTGTTAACGTAATGACAGGTATCTACACAGGTCGTTCCCCCAAAGATAAGTTCATCGTTATGGACGAAAACTCCAAAGACACAGTATGGTGGACGTCCGATGAATTCAAGAACGACAACCATCCTTGCAGCGAAGATACTTGGAAAGCCGTAAAAGACCTCGCTATCGGCGAACTTTCCAACAAAAAGCTCTACGTTGTTGACGTTTTCTGCGGCGCTAACGCAGACTCCCGTATGGCTATCCGCTTCATTATGGAAGTGGCTTGGCAGGCACATTTCGTAAAGAATATGTTCATCAACCCCACAGCAGAAGAGCTTGAAAACTTCGAGCCCGACTTCGTTTGCTACAACGCATCCAAAGCAAAAGTTGAAAACTATGCAGAACTCGGCCTCAACTCCGAAACAGCAGTTGTGTTCAACATCACATCCCGTGAACAGGTTATCCTCAACACTTGGTACGGCGGCGAAATGAAGAAGGGTATGTTCTCTATGATGAACTACTACCTCCCTCTTAACGGTATGGCTTCTATGCACTGCTCCGCAAACACAGATATGAACGGCGAAAACACAGCGCTCTTCTTCGGTCTTTCCGGTACAGGTAAAACAACACTTTCCACAGACCCCAAACGTCTTCTTATCGGCGACGACGAACACGGCTGGGACGATAACGGTATCTTCAACTTCGAAGGCGGCTGCTACGCTAAAGTTATCAACCTCGACAAAGAATCCGAACCCGATATCTACGCTGCTATCAAACGCAACGCTCTTCTCGAAAACGTTACTGTTGACGAAAACGGCGTATGCGATTTCGCAGATGGCTCCGTAACAGAAAACACACGTGTTTCCTACCCCATCAATCACATCGAAAAAATCGTTCGCCCCGTTTCTGCAGCTCCCGATGCTAAGAACGTAATCTTCCTTTCTGCGGACGCATTCGGCGTTCTTCCCCCTGTTTCCGTTCTTACATCCGAACAGGCTCAGTACTACTTCCTCTCCGGCTTCACATCCAAACTCGCCGGCACAGAACGCGGTATCACAGAACCTACACCTACATTCTCTGCTTGCTTCGGTCAGGCGTTCCTCGAACTCCACCCCACAAAATATGCAGAAGAACTCGTTAAGAAGATGGAAAAAGTAGGCGCTAAAGCTTACCTCGTAAACACAGGCTGGAACGGCACAGGCAAACGTATCTCCATTAAAGATACACGCGGCATTATCGACGCTATCCTCGACGGCTCTATCCTCA
>JAFTOK010000173.1 GCA_017463815.1 Clostridia bacterium
CCATATTCGACACAACGGCATCATATTGTATTTTTGAAATAACGGACAGCACAAATATCAACCCGGATATTAAAACGAAAATAAGAACGCCTGTCATACCTTGCTTAAAAGTCCTGTTATATCTTAATTTCTCCATAATATGCACCTATTTTTTGTAATTTAAAATAGAACCGCGTTTTGCCATTTTCACTATACGGGTAAAGCCCACGGTATAATTATCGAACGAAAGAAGGCGTTTTTTGTTCGCATCATAAAACTTTATATAGTCGTTGCCTCCGTCAATTTTCACTTTTTTATATTTAATATCGTTCCAAAGCACTTCTTTTCGCACTTTGAAAAACAAAACGAGATATTCCTCTCTCATAAGCGTTTTATTAACAAGGCATTTATACGAAAAAATCGTCGGCAAAAAGAAAAGCAATGGGATTCCGAGAAAAAGAAATAAAGCCCCTACTTCCGTTCCACCCAAAAGCAATATAATAATTCCAAGCAAAATAGCTATTGCGTCTGCAACGCCAAAAGTTATTTTGTAAGCCCTGCAAAATTTCGCCGTAAAATCTCCGCCCGGCAAATCAAGTTCTTCTCTCCTTGTACAGTTTTCCAAAATATCGAAAACAGCGCGCCCCGCACTATAACTCATTTTCCTGCCGCCTTTCCCAAAAAGTATTATACTCAATTATACCATTTCGCTGTATATATTGTCAATATGCCTTTTTATCCCCGACTGTCTGCAAAGCAAAACACTATTAGCGGTGTAATAGAAAAGAGCCGATACGGAATTGAATCCATATCGGCTTTTTTATTGTCATTTAGCACCCGAAGCTTATACTCTCGGTTTTTTATTATATTCTACCGGTAAGCCACGTTGTTTCAACAACGCTTGAATATCTGTATTTTTGCTGTTTTACAAGCGTTTTTTCTCTTTTCCCGTCTACACACACGTAATATTCCGTGTAATCATACCAAAAAGTATGTTTTTCCTCTTTATGTACGCTGTATTCTCTGTTTTCACCCGCATATTTTTCGCGCATAATATTTCTCGCGTGGCGAACAAGGTTTTTGCCTGTCACTTCAAGGGTATAGCTTTGCGATTTAGCAAGATTTTCACATTTACCTCTTACCTTTTCATAAAATCCAATATTTAAAAAAGATATAACAACCGGCGGTATTGCAACAATGGCAGTTATAATAAAACCTCCTTGAAAACCGAGCCATTTACAAACCAAAGCCGGAATCACAGATAACAAAACACAGACAAAAAATGAAATTATCGCAAGTATTTCCCTATCCCTTGTTATTTTCTTTACAAGCCCTTTTTTATTCTTATGACACAAGCATATAAAGCGAAGTTTTCCTATAGGCACGTAAGAATAAAGATATCTATGTTCTAACCATTCGGGCGGGTCGTCTAAATAAGCCCTTGAATATATTCCAACAAACATAAAAAGAGGCATACATATGAATGCCCAAAACACTACAATCATCTTCCTTCAAAATAATATTTGATTATATTATATCATCCAGCAATATTATTGTCAACAAAGTCACTTTTTCATATCAACCAAATTACACAGTCCCCGCGTAATTCTCGAACTCATCAAAAATCTCTCGGAAATAGAAGCAAAAAGTATGTTTATGCAAAGCAGCATCCTCATCCACCGCATTGCGGTCCCCCTTCCCCTGCTTGGGGAAGGCTTAACAAAACAATTGCCAAAACTTTGCCCAACCCCTTGCATTTTTCTGCGTTTTCGATATAATATAATCTATCTTTACATATTTTCAAAGGTGATTTTACTATGCTCGATTTTTTACTTAATATATTAAACCCCGTGCAGCTCATTGGCTACGTGGGCACGGCGTGCGCGCTTATTTCTTACCAATGCAAGAAAAACCGCAATTATTTCCTTTTTCAAATGGGGTGCGGTATCGCTTTCACGGTGCAGTTTGCGCTTCTTGCCTCCTGGGCGGGAATGCTGCTGAACGTGTTCAGCATTATGCGCGGCATAATCTTTGCCCTGGGCGACAAATGCAAAAAGAAATTCTACCTTTTACTTATGGAATTTTGCTTTGCCGCTTCTTGTGTGATTTCCTGCCTCGTTTTTGGCGAAAAATGGTGGATTGCTGCGCTCCTCTTTATAGCGCAGGGCGGCGGCACGCTCGCTATGTGGTCGCGCAACGGCAAAACGATTCGCGTAACACAGCTTTTCTGCATTTCCCCGCTCTGGATTGTGAACAACGTATATTATGCCTCCATCGGCGGCGTTGTGTGCGAGGTTTTCAATATGCTTTCCGTTATAGTTTCGTTCATCCGCTTCCGCAAAACGGGATATGATAAAACGTAAGCAAAAATGACCGCCAAATGCGAACTTCTCATAAGGATGTTTGCCTAACACACGGTAGGGGCGAACTGTGTTCGCCCGCGGGAGACCGCAGGTCGCCCCTACGCATAATAAAACTTTGATACGCTGTAAACAAATATGAACGCCGACAGAAAATCTGCCGGCGTTCGTTTTATTCTGTTCATTCGCCCTACGGTGAAACACCATTATGACGCAAATCGGCGGAGAAAGCAATATCTCTGTCGATTTTTACGTGTGTATTAA
>JAFTOK010000174.1 GCA_017463815.1 Clostridia bacterium
ATAGCTTTGCGCAACACCATCGCCGTCGTAGTAGCAAATTCCCAAATTGTACTGTGCGCTTATATGGCCTTGTTCTGCCGCTTTATGCCACCACCTTACCGCTTCATATGGGTTTTTCGCAACACCCTCGCCGCGGTAAAAGGATAATCCCAAATTGTACTGTGCGCCTATATGGCCTTGTTCTGCCGCTTTATGCCACCACAATGCCGCTTCATATGGATTTTTCGCAACACCCTCACCGGAATAATAACAGTTGCCCAACCCGGATTGTGCTTCGGCTAAGCCTTGCTCCGCCGCTTTTTTGCACCAAAAAAATGACGTATCGTAATCTTTGAACGCACCTTTGCCGTAGTAATAACAGAGAGCAAGCTCGTTCTGCGCTTTTGCGTGGCCCGCATTTGCCGCTGCGGTAAATAGCCGCACCGCCTCGTATTCGTTTTTTATAACGCCGTTGCCCTCCAGATAGTTTTTTCCGGCTTGATATTGCGCTTCAGCCATATTTGTTCCCATATACGGGTTTTGCATTGCCGCATATGGATTCGGCATATATACGTCAGGCACAATCGTTGTATAAAAATACATAGACCTGCAAAGCGGACACACACCCACAGGGGCAGCAAACTGCGCTCCGCAGCTTGCACACATAAAAATCTGCATAAAAAACCTCCGAGAAGTAAAATCAAAATTCAAACGTCATTCCGTGCATCTGCCATATTACACAACGAAATGGTATGTTCCGCCGTTCACCGTTTGCGTATAACCGTTCGGCAAAATGATTTTTGCCTCTGCGCCGTGCGGCACGGTTATTTCAAAATAAACCTTTTCGCCTTTATAATACCAATTGCTTTCCACTTTTCCGTTTACGGTGTTCATCTCGCAGTTAACAAAGCCGAGCTTTTTGCACGGGCGCGGCGCTATGTGCATTTTTTTATACCCCGCGCCGTCTTCGCAAACGGTTATGCCTGCCACAACCCCATAGAGCCAATCGCCCACAGAGCCGTATGCGTAATGGTTATAGGAGTTCATATCGTCAGACCAGAAGCTGCCGTCCTCCTTTATGCCGTTCCAATGCTCCCACATCGTCGTGGCGCCGTGTTCCACGGAATAGAGCCAAGAAGGGTTCTCGTTTGCAAAAAGGAGTTTATAAGCAAGCTCCGTTTTGCCGCATTCCGTCAGCACGTGGAGTATGTACGGCGTGCCCACAAAGCCTGTGCTCATCTTCCCGCCGAAATTCATAATAAGCTCTTCCAGCTTGTCTGCCACTGCCGCCCTCTGCGCTTTCGTGCAGAGATTAAAGCGGAGCAAAAGCACGAGCGCCGTCTGCGTCATACCGAGGCGTATTTTGTCCACAACGCCTCTGCCGGGCGCTTGTTCTTCCGTAAGAGGAAATTCTGCCTTCGGCAAGCCGTTTTCAAGGAAGTATCTGCGGAATTTCGCCACCACTTTTTTGTGGAGCTCGCGGTATTCCGAAACGTCTTCGCCCAGCACCTCGCCCGCGCGCACCACGATGTCTGCCGCGTTTGCATAGAAGGCGGAGGCAATAAGGTCGTTTGCCGTAGCGCCCACACAGCCTTCGCCGCCCGCATCCATCGCGAGCCAGTCGCCGTAGTGGTAGCCGCCGAGCCAGAGGTATTCTTCAGACCCCGCGCTGCGTTGATAGTTCACCCATTTTTTCATCATTTCAAAGTTATCGGCGAGTATTTTTTTGTCGCCGTACGCGCGGTAGAGCTCCCACGGAATAATTACCGCGGCATCGCCCCAAGCGGCAGAAATGCGTGAATGTCGCGTTTTATCTTTGTAAGCTTCGGGGCAAACGCCGTAAATCGCGCCGTCGGCACGCTGTTCAAGGCGCAAATCGCCGAGCCATTTTTCAAAGAACTTGCGCACGTCGTAGTTCATAGCGGCGGTGCGGCAGAAAACCTGCGCGTCACCCGTCCAGCCCAAGCGTTCGTCCCTCTGCGGGCAGTCTGTGGGTATATCGAGGTAGTTGCTCTTCTGCCCCCAGATGATGTTGTGATACAGCTGATTTATGCGCTCCTCGCCGCAAGAAAAGTAGCCTATTCTCCGAATATCGGAGTGAACGGCAACGGCGCGTATGTCGTCGAGGTTTACGGGCATATCGGGATATTCGTCGAGGCGCACGTAGCGGAAGCCCTGGAATGTAAACTGCGGCTTGTACACGCGCTTTTTGCCATCGAGAATATATGTTACCTCGTTTTTTGCCGTGCGGTAGTTGTCGTTGTAGAAATTACCGTCTTTATCGAGCACCTCGGCACAGGTTGTAACGATTTTTTCGCGTTTTTTACCGCGCACGTTAAACTCCACGTACCCCGTCATATTCTGGCCGAAATCTATAACGCGCTCGCCTTTGGGCGTGGTTATGAGCTCCACGGGCGCAATGCGCTCCTGCTCTTTTATATCCTCGCCAACCTGCGCAACAAGAGCCGCGGATATTTCGTCTGCCACGGCCGCACCCAAAACCTCGGGCTCGTGCAGAGCGTCGAAGGTTTCACCCATATATATATCGGAATAGGTCACTTTGTTTGTGGAAACAGACCACGTAGCATCCGTGTTCACAAATTCTTTTTCGCCGTTTTCATATGTAAGCTCTATTTCGGCTACAACGCTTACGTGGTCGGCAAAAACGTTTTTGCCGCCGTCGTAACCGAGGTGGCCGACGGCCCAACCGGGCGCGGCGCTTATTTCTATTTTGTTGCTTTTCTGTATTTTTTCCGTTACGTCGTACGCCTGGTATTGTATTCTGTGCACGTAGCTCGTATAACCCGGCGTGAGCACTTGCTCGCCCAAACGTTCGCCGTTTACAAAAGCATTGTACACACCCACGGAAGAAATTTTTACAGTAGCGCTTTTTAAATTTTCGGAAATTTCAAAAATTTTAGAAAAAGTAAGCGCCGCTCCCTCTTTATTCTCGGGGCTTTTTATCCATTGAATTTTTTTCATAAATTGCACCTCTCTATGCTGAAAAACAGGACTTTCGCGGGGAAAGCCCTGTTTTTAGTTTACTACAATCGCATTTGTTTTGTCAATAGTCATTCGCTTTCCAAAATACCGCGCAAAGCCGCCACACATCCGTCTATGCCTATGTTGGAAACGTCCAGCACTATATCATAGTTGCGGAAATCGTCCCACGTTTTCGCCGTGTTGGCATAGAAATAGTTCGCGCGCTTTTTATCGTATTTCTTGCGCACAAGCTCCACTTCTTTTTCGTCGATATTGTAAAGTTCCATAATTCGCTTCGTTTTGTCCTCTTTAGAGGAGCGAATGAACACCTTTACCACACCCTGGCGGTCCTTCAGCGCCTCCGAAGCGCAGTGGCCAAGGAAAATAGCACGTCCGCGCGCAGCAAGTTTCTTTATCATAAGTTGCTCCGCAACGTAAATATGCCCCTCGTTCGCGAGCATATCGGGGTCGCCCGCCTGAGCGCGGCTGATGATAAACATAGAGTACAGAAAACTGTTTGTCACCGTTTCCTCATATTGTTCTATGCTTTCGGGCGAAATGTTATATTCCTTTGAAACCTCCTCGAGTATTTCCCTGCCGTAGCAGGCAATACCGCACTGTTCGGCGAGTTTGCGCGCCACAAACGTGCCGCCGCTGCCGTATTCTCGTTCAATGGTAATATAATTGCATTTCATACACAAAACCCCCGTCCTATCGACTTTTTCTTTATCTATATTATTTATTGTAGCACATTTCATCTAATTTGTCACCAAAAAAGTTGATAGGTCAATATTTTTTGTGAAATTTGCACTAAATATTATATATTAACAGATAATTCTCGGCTCTCTAATATAAATTTTAACGAAAAATTCACAAGTTTTTCTGATTTTTCTCCATTTTAAGCCAATTATAAAACCCGTATAAATCGTTGACCAAAAACATAACGAAACAAACAACCATAGGTATATACGAAACGTCGGCAAAGCTTGCAAACACCCACAAAAATATAAGCACCACGTCGTTTGCGGCGTATGCGAGCGCATAATACGGGCTGCGCAAAAACGTAAGGTAGGCGGCGAGAAAACTCGTGGCAACGGAAACAGTGCTTGCGATAAGGTTGGCATTTCCCAGCGCCCCGAGGATGAAATAGAACACCACCGTCACGCAGGCTGTGGCAACAAGCATAGGCAAAATTTGCCTGCGCGAAACGTGCGCCACCTCCACCTCGTTGCTTTCTTTAAACGGGTGGCGAATCCAGGAAATAAGGCTCGCCACGGCAATCGGCGCGCTCATACCGAGGTATGTGAGCATTTCCCCGTAATAGCGGAAATGGAACGATATGATACCATAGAAAACGGCGAATACAACAATAAGCACTTGCCCCAGAACGTGACCTTTTGCCGTGAAGATAAGTGCCGTGGCGCCTATGAGAGAGGCGCATAGCGTGAGGTAATCCTCGCTGCCGAATGCAAAGAAAGAAACTACGGTAAGCGCAAGCGAAGAGAGCCACAGCGCCCATTCAAAGCGTGTGAGCAAGCGAAACGGATTTTGTTTTTTCATAAATAATTTCCTCCAAAAACAGAGCACCTGCACGCATATCTTCAAAGACCTAATGATATGCAAAGCAGATGCTCCAAACTACCCGGTGGCAGTTAAATTATTATTTTCTGTTATACGCCAAATCAATAGTTTTTAGCGTTTACTTCAAAGTAAGCCTTCGGGTGGGCGCATACGGGGCACATTTCGGGCGCCTTTGTGCCAACCATAATGTGACCGCAGTTGCGGCATTCCCAAACCTTAACTTCGCTCTTTTCAAACACCGTTTTTGTTTCCACGTTGTTAAGGAGCGCACGGTAGCGTTCTTCGTGTTCTTTTTCGATAGCAGCTACCATTCTGAATTTGATTGCGAGAGCCTTGAAGCCTTCTTCTTCAGCAGTTTTTGCAAAACCTTCGTACATATCTGTCCATTCGTAGTTTTCGCCTTCTGCCGCAGCAAGGAGGTTCTGTGCTGTGTCGCCGAGACCTTCAAGCTCTTTGAACCACATTTTTGCGTGTTCTTTTTCGTTGTCTGCCGTTTTGAGGAAGAGCGCGGAAATCTGTTCATAGCCCTCTTTTTTCGCTACGGAAGCAAAGTATGTGTACTTGTTTCTCGCTTCGCTTTCGCCGGAAAAAGCCGCGCGAAGGTTCTGTTCTGTTTTTGTGCCTGCATATTTATTTGCCATAATTTATATCCTCCTGATATAATAAAATTCAAAATAATTTTCACCGTTATTCCCGAAAATATTCAAAAATACAGTAAACATCTTGATTATATTTTATCATAAAGAAAACCCCTTTTCAATAGCGCAATATAGCCAAAAAACACGCCGTATTTTCGGCGTGTTTTTATTCAAAAGAGCGTTTGTATGCACTAATAGCAACACCTTTACTCTTTTGAATAAATGCTGTTGCCGTGTATAGCCTTCCACAAGTATGGGAAGATGTCGGGCACGTCGTGCGCGACGGATGAGGATGCCTCTGACATAAACTAACTTTATTTTGCGAAAGCCATAGCTATCTACTCATCCACCGCAAGCGGTCCCCCTTCCCTCGCAAGGGGAGGCTTGTAGCTCACTTTTCAAGAACCCCTATGCCCTCTTGGTCTATGAGCATTATAAGCTCGCCTTTTTCGTTTTCTTCAAACGTGTATTCCACAGAGGAAACGTAGCCGCCCGCAAGGTTTTTGCCCTCGTACCTACGCCACAAGCCTGCGTCTGTGGGCATATATCCCTCGCCCGTGCCGCTGTACGCCGCAAGGTCGTAAACCGTTTCCGTTTTTATGTGCGGGCGGTGTACGACGAAGCGCACAAGCCCCACGCCGTCTGCAAAATAATAATCTTTTTTACCGTTGTGGTACTTAAGCTCGACGTTGTTCTTTACGTCTATGGAAACGCAAAGCGTATCGTTAAACTGCCCCGCCGCCGTGGTAACCGTGCCGCCCTCGCGGCAGGAAAGCAAGGTTTCCGTTGTTCTTCCGCCCCATTTTCTCATTTTGTACGTTGCCCTAAAACCCGCTTTCCATTCATCGTTCCAGATAAAGCCCGTTTCGGTCTGCAAAATGTCAAAAATGAAGTTATAAAGCAAAGCCGCGGTATCGTTGTTCCAATTTGAATCCTCTTTCCATTCAAAACTGAAAATTCTGTCATCGTACGTCTTTAACTTTCCGTCTTCTTTACATACGTTAAGGTATTGGAAGAAGTTCCAATATCCGATTGCAGTTCTTTCGGGGTTGAACACCGCGTCCGTTTCCAAAATGCGGCGCATAACATTGTTTGCCGTGCTGAAGTGAGCTTTCTGGAGCGGTGTTTTTGCAAGCTTTTCCGCTTTTTCAAGGTAAGGTGTGACGTCTACGAGTATTTCGCCGAGTTCGCCGTCGCTGTATTTATGGTAGCCTCCGCGCACCGCTTTCATCATTTCCTCGAAGTTTGTTTCGTCGTACCCCCCGCGAATCGTGTAGTAATAATGCGAAAGCGTGGCTTCCTTGCCGTCGAAAGCAGTAACTTCGATTACGTTCTTGTAATCGAAAATTTTTCTGCTCAGGTCTGTTTCGTATTCCCAGCGGTTGCCTGTGGTAAACGGCATTTTGCCCTCGCCGCCCTTTATTTCGTAGGCTTTCAGCTTGCGCGTGCCATAGAAAACGCCGCCCTCTGTAACCTGCGATTGCACACAGCCCACGCCCGCCTTGTACCAAGCGGTGTAAATACCTTCGCTTCCGTTCCAGCATAATTTTCGTGTAACCCAGCGCTCGCAGCCCGTAAACGTGCCGCAGAGTGTTTCCACGGTTTCGTCATCTGCCTCAAAGGCAAGCGTTGCCACGCCGTTTGTGCTCGTGTACACATCGCCTGCTTTCATATCGTTGTCGAAAAGTATTCCGTCGCAGTTGGCGCATATGTCTGTAACGTAGTCGGCGCGCCTGCCCTCGGTTTCGGCACCGCAGCCGTAGCCGGGCTGGCTCCACATATAGCATCTGCTTCCTATAAAGCGGTATTGCGTGCCGAGTGTGTTCATATGATATAAAGCCCTGTCCTTATTTTCCACGGCTTTTTCTGCATTCAGCGCCGCGAGGGCGTTGGCGTAATACACATCCTTTGGAGTGAGCAACGAAAGCACGTTTTCCATAGCTTCGTAGCCCTCTCCTCTCATACCCGCGCGGAAATATTTGCGCCCGAGCCAGAACCAAACGGATGCGCGCGCTTTGGTAAAGCCCATTTCTTCAAGCTCGGGGATTTGTACGTTGCGCATAAATTCGCGTTTTTCCTTGTCATCTGCCACTTTATCCTGCTCTCTTGACACCACAAACTCCATAACGTCCTCGTTGCGGCTCTCTATCGCCGCCGCTTTTATGCGGGCAAAGAGTTCGTCGTTCTGCTTGCCCGGCAACCACCACCAGCCTTGTAACAGCACGTCGGCAAGCATACCCTGTTTTTTGCGGCTTTCGGGAAGCTCCTCTACCTCGCGAAGCGTAGAGTTGTACACGTCTGCAAACCCTTCTTTGTTGTCGCGCAAGCGCCAGAGTTTGAGTTCTTCCACCTTTTTCATAACCTTTTGTACGAGTGTATCGTTCATATTTTCGTTCATTGCGCATAGCTCCTTTCGTATCTTTTTGCGACCTTCGTGAAGCTGATATTTCACCGTGCCCGCGGGAATGCGCATCATCGCCGCTATTTCCGCTATGGAATAGCCCTCGAAATAGTGCAGTTTTATAACGGTTTTAATCTTTTCGGGCAAAGTGCTTATGCTTTCGTGCAGGTCGTCCGTTTCCTCAGAACGCACAAGAAGCGCCTCTGCCGATTCGCCCGTTTCGTATTCCGCGTTTTCGATTATGTCGAAGCTGATGTAATCGCGGTAACGCAAAACCATATTTTTTGCGCAGTTTTTGGCGATACAGCACACCCACGCACCAAACTTTTCCTGCTCGCGAAGTAAATTCAGTTTGAGCCAAGCGGTAACAAAAGCATCCTGCGCAGCGTCCTCCGCCATATATTCGTTGCCCGTAATCTTCGCGGCAGAGGCCACCACTGCGCGCTGATAACGAAGCACGAGCGCTTCGTACGCGTTCTGTTCGCCCGCAAGCGTGAGCGTTACAAGGTCTGCTGTTTCAAAGTCTTGGTAATTCTTCAAATGCGTTCTCTCCTTACTGTTGACATTCGTTTTTTGTAGCTACACCATATAGACACGGGAATTTATAAAAAGGTTGGGAAAAATAAAATTTTTTTAAAAAGTGACGTTTTTTAGACTCCGCCTCCCAAGAAGGCTGATATGAAAAACGAGCTCTCCTTTCGGAAAGCTCGCGTATTTTATGCCATTTCGTTTTCTGTTTTGTCTTTTTTCGCGTGGTGATGGTAGTATGTGTGCGTGTTAACAGAGGAGTTGTTACGAACAACGCCGAGCATTTTGCAATCACTCTTGCGAATCTGGTTTACAACCTCCTGCGCTGCGTGGTAAGGAACCTTATTGTGACCGATAAGGAGCACCGCACCGTCGCAGTTGGGGGCGATAACAGCCGCATCTACAACTCTGCCGAGCGGAGGGGTATCTACGATAACGTAATCGAATTTTTCTTTTGCGAGCGTCATAAGCTCTGTAAAATACTTACCGCTGAGAAGTTCTACGGGGTTGGGGGGATACTGACCTGCAAAAAGTACGAATACCGTGGTGTTTTCGCCTTGGCAAACAACATCTTCGAGCTTTGCAAGTCCGTTGAGAACTTCACTAAGACCCTTCGGGTTCGTAGCGTCTGTATTTCTACCTGCCATAACGGATTTTCTCATATCGGCGTCAATTACGAGAACGCGTTTTCCGAGGTCGGAAAAGCTTTTTGCAAGATTGAGCGTAACTGTGGATTTACCTTCGTTTTCGCCAACGCTCGTGAACATTATAGTGCGAACATCCTGACCGCAGAACTGGAGGTTTGTGCGAAGTGTTTTAAATGCCTCTTGGGTAAAGTAATCTTTTTCGCCCGGGAGGGTAAGCTTTATCTGGTTCATTTTTTGCCTCCTTTGTTTGCGTTCGCAGAGTTTGCTTTAACAGCCTCTCTTGCCTTTTCGTTTTCGGCTTGATAACCGTATGCGCCGTACGCACCGTACGTGCCGTATTTGCCATACTTGCCGTATTTACCGTAGCCATAGCCTTTTCTGCGTGTGGAGTTTGCGTCGGGAATATCGCCGAGAATGCTTATGCCGAGGTATTTATCTATTTCTTCGTCTGTCCATACGGAGTCATCGAGCATAAACATAAGGAAGAATACGCCGTATACGAGAACAGCGGCAACAAGACCAACGAGAATATACGTTGTAAGGCTTGTTTGGTTGCTGGGCTCGGTGCTGAAAATACCTTCCTGAAAAACGTGAATTTCATAGTTCATTTCGGAAACGATGAGGTTTTTGCTTTCTTCGCAAATAGCATCCACAATTTCCTTTGCAAGCTCGGGGCTGGCAGCCTGAACAGTTACTTCGATGAAACGTGTATTCGAGGGGTTGCTTGTGGAAACCTTTTCATAAAGGCCTTTGTATGTTTGGGGGAGAGCAAGCTCTGCTCTTACACTGTTGAGAACCGCTTCGCTCTTAATCGCGTACGTACAGTCGTAGAGGAATTTGTCCGCAACGTTGAGTTCCGTTGCGCCTAATGAGCCGCTTTCGTCTTTATCGAGAACGTAAATTGTCGCCTTAGAAGAATATTCGGGCACGTAAAGCGCTTTTGAAATCGCAAAGAAAGAACCCACTGCAATAGCCGCAACGAGCACCATTATCCAAGCTCGTTTAACAAAAATATCCCATAAGTCTTTCAGTGCAATAGTTTTTACATTTGTCTGTTCATCCATAAGAACTTTTTAAACCTCTCTTTCTTTTTGTGAGCCGAAAAGCTCATATGCATTTTCGTAAAAAACAGCGTTTGCATATCTTTCGCCGAATTTCTTTTTAACGTACTCGTAGCACGGCGAAAGCTCGGGCGGTCTGCTGCCCGTATCGTGTGCATCGGAGGAAACGAAATCCGCCAGACGTTCTGCAAGCAATTTTTTACTTCGCATCCATTCTTTAAATCCGAAATCGCGCAGAAGCGACATAGAGTCAACCTGCATAAGCGCTCCCTTTTCGCGAAGTTCGCGGATTTGGGCAATAGAAAGTTTGGAATAACGCTCTACGTGGGCAATTATCGGAATAAAGCCGCTGTTGAACATACTTTCCACGCCTCTGATAATTTTTTCGGAAGTTTCCGTGAAGGAAAATTCCAAAAGGATATATTTTGTGCCGCCCATAGTGTTACACACACCGTCGTATATCCAGTTTCTGCAGCCGCTGGCATAGCGAAGCTCGTTGCCCAGCATCAGCTCCATATCGGGATATTTTTCGGAAACGTAAGCACGCAGAATCTCGTAGTTTTCTTTGGTTCTTCTGCTGTGTTCGCCGAACATACCGGGGTTGAAATGCGGTGTCACGCACATAAGGCGCGTGCCGTCGGCATATGCCGCATCCACTATAGCAAACATATCCTCTTCGTTTTTTGCTCCGTCATCCACGCCGCATATCGCGTGGATATGGATATCGGAAAATTGCATTTTCTCCTCCTAACAAAAAAACAACTAAAGCCGCGTGTTTTTTCCGCAAACACAAAAATACCGCCTCAAAGTTTTAGTCTGTATTATTATTCATCAAAATGAATAAACTATGCTGAAAAGAACAGTGCTATTTTAAACAGAGGGCAGGATTTACGCTACGCAAAAAGCGGCTTCGATATTTCATATTAGATTATAGCATAAAACTGCCGTATTGTCAAATGATATTGAGTTTTTTCAAAAAATATTTTTTTATGTCGAAAAAAGAGGTTTTATTCGGCAATTTAACGAAATTTATACACTCAACTTTCCATTTTTTACAAAAGTACAACACGCGCATAATCCGATTTTTATGCGGATTATGCGCGTGCGCTTTTCAAAAATCAGTCACTTTTCCATAATCGTCACGTTTTCGGGCAAAATTCCTGCCTGAAGATAAACTATTTCGAGTATTTGGGAAAGGTGGTTGGGCTGCAAGCCTTCGCTCTTTACGATAACGCTCGCTTTTTCACCGTTTATAACGGCTACACATTCTTCAAAGCCCTTTGCTTTAATAAGCGTTTCGATGTTGGATTCGTTTTCGATTACTTTTGCCATTGTGGCGATGTCCTTGAGCGCCTGCTCTTTTGCGCTGTCGAGCGCCGTGGAATCGTCTACAACACCCTGGAGCACCTCGAGCGCTTCGTCTCTGGCGCTTTCGCGTTCAATAACCGCCGCAGAGAAATAATCTTCTTCCACAGCGCCCGCGCCCGTGTCACCTGCGGCGCCATCGTTATTTGTGCCGCCTACACTTGCCTGGTTGTCGCCGCCCGCGGGCGTGCCGCTGTCCTTGCCGTAAAGTGCCCAGTTTACGTAAACAGAGGCACCGATAACAAGCACGGAAAGCACGATGGCGAGGTTGCGCACGCCAAACTTCTTCATACCGTTCTTAAATCCGTCTGCCGTGAATACGCTCTTAAACTTGAAGTCCTGTTTTGTGGATTCGGGAAGCTCCAAAACCGTGTTCACTTCCGTGCTTTCCATTTCATTCATTCTTTTTGCTGCTCTTTCTTCGTTTCTCATACCGAAAAAACTCCTTGAAATTTTTATTTTGTTCCGACAATGCAAATACGGTTTTTGGAAATGCCCAAAGCTACGGAAACCGCTTCCAGAATTTTCAGCTTCACAGAGCTGTCGTCGCCGCCGGGGCACGCGATTGAAATACCCTTAATTTCCGGATAGACCTCCTTGGCAAGCACAAGTTCGTATCTACCGCTTTCGTTCTTGACAGTTATGTATTCACGCGAAAGAGCTTCCCCGTCTGCCTCTTCGTTGGAAACGTAGACGTATTCCGTTCCGCTTTCGGCACTCACAATCACGGAAACGTCGGTGCTTCCCGTGATTTTCTCCGTTATGCTTCTAATCTTATTCTCGATGCTTTCAATATATTCCATTGTGTGGAAAGAAATTTCGCCGTTGCCCGAATTTTCTTCGTTCTCTCCCCCGCTCGGTGCAAAAAAACCGCAAAGGACGAGCAAAATTCCCACAGCACCGAGCAAAACCAGAAACAAAAGCTTCTTTTTTTCGCTCATACCCGATATTTTCATAAATATTACCCCTTTTCCATAATAATTATTTCCGTTTCGCCCATAAAAAGCTCCGCAAGGTATTCCCGTGCGCCCTCATACTCGGAAGCTCCCGATATAAACGCCGTAACGCCGCTTATATTCACAGCGGAAAGGTCGCGCGTGTCAAGAGTTACAACAACGTATACCTCGCTCTCCGAAAGCCCGAAGTGCGAGCAAAGCAGACGCTCAATCTCCGCTTCCATATTGCTTTTTGCCGTTTTCGCCACGGCGAGGCGTGCGTCCTCCCCGCCCTGTGCGAAGCTTTCCTGTGCCTCAACCTCAATTTCAGAAATGTACTTCTTTATCTCCGCAGGCGCGGAAACCAGCGCAGAAAGCAAGGCGCAAACCATACAAAGTGAGATTATAAACTTTATATGCCCGTGCATCTTCCCGTTCGGCGAAACGAGCATTATAAGCCCGCCCGAAACGGCTATTATACAAAAATTTTTTATAAATTCAAAAAATTCTTCCAAAATCTTTCTCCTATCCTCCCAAAGCCGCCGCGGTAAGCGCGATTATAAAAAATACAGCCACGCTCGCCATAAGCGCTGCGAGAAACGCCACTATCTCGCTCATACTCGCGAAAAATTCGCTCTCTTTTTTCAGCGAAAGCGCAGAGCCCACGGCGCCGATTGCATCAAACACCGTCTTCCACACAATCAGCTTCAGCACGGGTACTGCAAAAATAACGCAAAGCACCACAGCGCTCACAATGCCCGTCGTGCTCTTCAGCATACCGAGCGAGGAGGCAACCGTGCCAACGGCATCCGCAAGCGCCCCTCCCACTATCGGCACGGTATTGCCCAGCACGAATTTTACGCCCTTTACCGCCGCCGTATCTGCGCTTTTGGCAATGACGCTCTGGAAGGTAAGCACGCAAGTCATTATCACTATTATCGTTGTGAGCGTGTACGTCACCACATTTTTAAGCAGCCCCGCAAAAGCGGAAAGGTCGCCCACGCCGCAAATTTTGGCGCTTGTGTAAACGCACAGAAGCGCTTTTAACATAGGCAGAACGGCAGAGGTACACAGAAACTCCAAAAGCGCCACCACACCCGAAAGCACTCCACCGAAAACGAGCGAAGAGCTCACTTCCCCGCTCGAAAGGATGAGCGCGGACATAGCGGGTATTACCGCAAGCATAAAGGTGTTTATCTGCCCTATAAATGCTTCAAACTCTGCAAACAGTGCCTCCATAAACACAAAAGCCGCAGACGCGGTGCATAAAACCGAAACGTACTCCAAAAAAGTGCCGAACCCTTTCGAAGCCACGCTTTCGCGCAACGCCGCCATAACCGCGGAAATTATTAAAAGCCCCAAAAGCGAGAGAAATGCCTCCATCGCCTCGGGAAAAACGCTTTCAAGTATGGCAAGCACCGTCTTGCAAACGTTTTCCGTGGTAAAAAGCTTCAAAAACGAATCTGCATTCGCCTCAAAAAGCTCGTCGGGCAGGTAATCCATAGCACCGTTCGGCACATCGCTTTCCGTTATGGGCGGAGAAAGCTCCTCTGCCCCCGCACGCAAGGCGAATAACGGAAAAAGGAACAAAAGCAGGGCGCAAACCGCGAAAAGCCGCCTCATTCCAGCACCCCGAAAGCAAGCGAAAGCAAACTTTCCACCACGGGCAAGGCGAGCAGCATTATAAGGCTTTTCGCCGCAAACTCCACGCGCGCCGCTATGGCGCTTTCCCCGAAATCACGGCATATATCCGCGGCGTTTTCCGCCACCACCGCTATGCCCAGCGCCTTTAAAATGGTTTCTATATAGAGCGAAAAACCGTTCCCCTCGGTAATTTTTTGTATGTATTCTATAAGCGGGTATATCGCGCCCACGGCAAAGCCGAGCAAAACCAGCCCCGTGGCGATGCCCGCGAAGGCGGAAAAATCATTTTTCAAGCCGCGCATAACACTTACCGCCACAAGCCCCACCAGCGCCACGCCGCAAATTTTAATTATCTCGTTCACAGGCCGAACACGTTCCTTATCGCCTCGAAAAGCCCGCCCAGCTCGTTCACAAGCATAAAGAGAACGATAATTATTCCCGCCACGGAAACGAGCATAGCTTGTTCGTCACGCCCCGATTTCATAAGAACCTGGTACGCCACCGTCACAAGCACTCCCACGCCCGCCACTTTAAGTATAAGCTCAATATTCATTTTTCCACCTACTTTTTAAATAATCAATATCGCGGCGCACGCGCCCGCCGCAAGCCCGAGCGTGCGGTATAGCTTTACGTTTTTTGCGCCCTCGATTTTTTCTTTCTCTATTTCTTGCCGCAGCTCCGCTATGTAATAATCAAAGCTGTTTGACTGTATTTCGCCGTTCGTTTTGCCTATGCAATCCCCAAAATCGGCTATAAGCGTGCGTTGTTTTTCCGTAAGATGCAGGCTTTTGGCGGAGGAAACAAGCGCGCTTCGCCATATATCGTGGTAAACAGCGTCGTTTTCGTGCGAGCGCAAGGCGGGCAAAAAACCGCACTCTTCCAGCACGTCGTTTGCAAAATTTCTGTACATCACCTTCGTGGGTGTGAGAAAAAAATTCACCTGATTTTTTATATATTCAAAAAGCGCAAGGAAAGCTTCGCATTCGGCAAGGCGTTTTTTCTCCCTTTCGCCGCCGTAACCCCCCAGAAGCGTAAAAAACAAAAACATAACAAAAGCGCCCGCAAGCCTCACGAACAATTCCTCCGCATATCTTTTATATCAAATGAAAACCTTTCTTCACCCGCCGCACGGGAAACGCCGATAAAATAGCGAAAAACTCCCGCTTCGCATAGCTTTTTAAGCCCCGTGCGCATCATAAGCGAAGAAAAATCCTCTCCGTGCGCCGTGGCAATAAGCGGCACCCCCGTGTTCTGCGCGGCGAGAAGTGCCTCCACCTCGCCCTCGCCTATTTCGTCGCATACGATTACCTCGGGCGAAAGCGTGCGCGTGGCTATTTCTATGCCCGCGCCCTTTGGGTAGCCGTCGAGGAAATCGCAGAGCGAGCGCGCAAACATTTCGCGCATATATATTTCCCCTCTGCTGTCCACCACAGCCACGCGGCGGCGCACGCCTTCGCCGCCGAGGCGGGCGGCAAGCGCACGGACAAGTGTGGTTTTCCCCACACCGGGCGGGGAGTATATAAGCGCGCTATGCACACGCCGTTTTTCATATATTATCGGCATAAGTCCGTCGCCGACGCTAAAAAGCACGTGTGGTATGCGCACGCTGGCAGAAGTTATTTCCCGCACGGCAAGCACACGCCCGCCCTCGCTTCGCGCTTTGCCGCAAACGCCTATGCGCAAACCGTCTGCGAGGGTTATGTACCCCTCGTTTATCGTGCTTCCGTACGTATGCACGGATTCTTCGCAAAGCCGCGCGACCACGCTGCTAAGTGCAGGGGCGGAAAGCACAAGCTCTCGCCCGCAGAAAACGCTTACGTTTCGCCCCGCATACGTTACGGAGGCAGGCATTCCCGCGCGGAAACGTATTTCGCTCACCTTTTTCCTGTCTGTGGCAGAGGAGAAAAATTCCGCAAGAATACGCCGCTCGTATTCGGGCAGGCAACAAAGCACCTTATCTATCGCGTCCAAAATCCAAATTCCTTTCGCAAAGGTTATTCATTAAATATATATGGGCAGGTGTCGGCGGATAGAACAAAAAACGCACAGAGAAGCGTTTCTTCTCTGTGCGTTTTCTTTTATGTTTCGCTGTAAATCACCGTAACGTCGGGGTGCAGCTGTAAAATCGATGCGGGCACGCGCGGCGTAATTTTGCCGTACATCGCCTTTTCGAGTATTTCCCATTTCTTTTTTCCGTTTGCTATAAGCAGAATTTTCTTTGCGCGCATAATGGCACCCATACCCATAGTTATCGCCTTTGTGGGTACGTCTTCGCGCCGCGCAAAAAAGCGTGCGTTTGCCTCTATTGTGGAAACGTCGAGTTCCACAACGTGCGTTTCTTTTGTGAAAAATTCGTCGGGCTCGTTAAAGCCTATGTGCCCGTCGAGCCCTATGCCAAGGAGCTGGAGGTCTATGCCGCCGAGGCGTTCTATAAGCGCATCATATTCCGCCGCCTCGCGCGCGAGCTCTTCGGCACAGCCGTTCGGCACGAACGTCTTTTCCGGCTTTATATTTATATGGGAGAAAAGGTTCTTGTTCATAAAATAACGGTAGCTTTGCTCGTTCTCTGCGCGAAGGCCCACGTATTCATCGAGGTTTACGCAGGTAACGTCGGAAAAATCCACCTCTCCCGCTCCGCACATTTCACTAAGGCGCGCATACGTGCCAAGCGGCGAAGAACCTGTGGCAAGCCCAAGCACCGAATTTTTCTTTTGTACGACCTGTGCGGCTATAATATCAGCCGCCGCACGGCTTAAAGCCTCATAGCTTTCGAGCTTTATAAATTTCATAGAAGCACCCTCCCAAGGTCAGATTCGTTTGACTATTTCGCACGCGCCTTTCACAATGCAATCTGCGGGGTAAACTCCGCGCAGGGCGGTAAGCGGATACACCGACGTGTTCTTCCCCACAACCGTGCCGGGGTTAAGCACACAACCGCAGCCTATATCCGCGCCGTCTGCAAGTATTGCGCCCACCTTGCGCAGCCCCGTGGCATATTCGCGCTCGCCGTGCACCACAACGGGCTTGCCGTCGGATTTAAGGTTGGAGCAAACGGAGCCCGCACCCATATGCGCGTGGTTGCCCAGCACGGAATCACCTATATAGTTATAGTGCGGCGCTTGCACGCCGTCGAGAAGCACGCAGTTTTTCAGCTCACTGGAGTTACCGAGCACGCAGTTTCTGCCCACAATCACGTTGCCGCGCAAAAATGCACCCGGGCGAAGCACCGTGCCGGCACCGATTATGGCGGGCGCTTCTATAACCGCCGTGGGGTAAATTTTTACGTTTTCGCCAACCCACACGCCTGCGGAAATCTCCGTAAATCCCGCCATTTCGCCCGCAGTAAGCTCCGATATATACTCCCCTATCTTCGGGAGCATTTCCCAAGGGTATTCGCACGCGGCAAAAAGCTCTTTAAGATACGGCACATCGCACGAAAAAAGTTCGTTCGTTTTTACAAGTTTATTAAGCATAATATCCCCTTTCTTCTATAACCTTTGCTATTTCTTCCGCATATTCGCGGCATTTTTCCTCTGTTTCGGCCTCCGCCATAATGCGCAAAACGGGTTCCGTGCCGCTTTTGCGCAAAAGCACCCTGCCCTTTTTGTTTATCAACTTTTCCGCGCGCGCCACGGCTTTTTTCACCTCCGCATCGCTCGCGGCGGCATCTTTATCCTTAACGCGCACGTTTTTGGTATACTGCGGATAGAGAGTTATTCCCGAAGCGAGCTCGGAAAGCGGCGAGCGGCTTTCACACAGCACGTTTGCAAGCATTATCGCAGTAAGTATGCCATCGCCCGTGCTGGCGTAATCGGAAAAAATGATATGGCCAGATTGCTCCCCACCCAAAGAATATCCGCATTCCTTCATTTTTTCATATACAAAACGGTCGCCCACGGCAGTCTGAACGCAACCTATACCTTCGCGCGCGAGGCTTTCAAAAAATCCGCTGTTGGACATAACCGTGGCGGCGAGCGTACCGTGCGCGAGCTTGCCTTTCGCCGCCATACGCTTTGCAATGATATACATTATCGCGTCGCCGTCTACGGTATTTCCGTTTTCGTCCACGGCTATGCACCTGTCGCCGTCGCCGTCGAAGGCAAAGCCGACATCCAGCTTCTTTTCGCGCACAAGCGAGGCAAGCGCATCTATATGCGTAGAGCCGCAGGAAAGGTTTATGTTCATACCGTCAGGGCAGTCGCCGAGCGTATAGACCTTCGCCCCGAGCGCCGTGAAAACGTCACCCGCAACGGAAAACGCCGCTCCGTTTGCCATATCCAGGCCTATTTTCATTTTTTCAAGCGAATATTCCGCAAGCGTGGTAAGGTATGCGGCGTATTCTCCGCGCCCCTCCGCAAAATCGTGCACAGCGCCCACACCCGCGCCCGAAGCAAACGGCACTTCGTCCGCTTCGCCGTCTATGTACTTTTCTATGAGCGCCGCCGTGGCATCGCCTAGCTTTTCGCCGTTTGCGTCTATCAGCTTTATGCCGTTATCGTAAAACGGGTTGTGCGAAGCGGTTATCATCACGCCCAGGTCAAAACCCCTTTGCTTCGTTATATAAGATATGCTCGGCGTGGTGGTTACGTGCACAAGATATGCATCTGCCCCGGATGCGGCAAGCCCCGCCGCCATAGCGTACTCCAGCATATACGAAGAACGCCGCGTATCCTTGCCTATGCAGACGCGCGCACGCCCGTTTTCTGCCCCGCGTGAAAAATAATGCCCCGCAAAACGCCCGATTTTATAGGCGTGCTCCGCCGTAAGCGTCACTCCCGCTTCCCCGCGGAAGCCGTCTGTGCCGAAATATTTATTTTTGTACGTTTTTTCATTGCTCATATAAAACACTCCTCTGCATAAAATAAAACGGTTTACGAATTATTTTATGCAAATATGCCGTGTTTATTGCAAAAATTTTTATTGCCCTATTTCGTTTTCAAGCAGAAATCCGATAGACCGCACAAATAATCTATCGGATTTTTATATTTTCACAATTCAGCCGCCGAAGAAGATTTTCCCCTCTGCCTTGCGATAGGGTATTTCTATTTCCACACGGAAACCCTCTGTTTCGTTTTCCTCGCCGCGGTTCGTGTACTCTGTAAGAGAGAGCGTAAGCACGCCTTCCTCCCCCTCGAGAAGCTCTGTGGAAAAGGTAAATTTTTCTTCGTGCTCGTAAACAAGGCGTGTTTTGCCCGTTTTGGTTTCAAATTCTTTAACGGCGTATTGCTCGCTTTCGAGCTTTGCAAGCTTAACGCTTGCCGCTTTTTCAGCTTCACCGCCGCCAAAAGACACGGCAATTTCGGCGCTTTCGTAATCGCTATCCACGCTTTTTCCCGCCAAAAGACCATAGAAAATGCCCAGAGAAACCTTTTTTTGTTGGGCATCTACGCTTGCGGGCGCAGTATACGCCAGCGCATACGGCATAAAATCGTTTTCCTCGCGCACAAATCCGCCGTGCGCTTCTTCCGTAAGCTTATAGGAAGCAAAGCGGTCGCCGCTTTTCAGCTTCATAACCGCGTTATAGCCAAAACCCGTGTTTTCGCCGTATTCCTGCAGCCCGGAGGTGCGCAAAATCTCTATGTAAAAATAGTCTGCAAGGCACCCGTTATCTTCCGAAACGCCCTCCGACCATATGAAAACATAGCTGTTTTCATATTCTTTTCCATCGGCGGTTTCAAAGACGCGATGGTCGAAAAGTTCTTCACCCACAAAAAATTCATATTGTGTCATTTCCCCCAAAAAGGAGCTAAGGGTATCGCCGCGATAGCCAAGGTATTCAAACCCGCGCGAGGAAAGGTATGCATATACGTTTGAAACGTACGTTTCAAAATCTTTTTCCGTTATATAAAAGTAAAATTCCGAATCGAACGCCAGGCGCGAAATGTTCTCACCGCTCGGCAAAGCGGGCAGTTCGGGCACAAGGCACTTTTCAAGCTGTTCTTCGGGAAAAAATTCATATTTTGCCGTGTCTATATTCTGCTGCCAGAAGCAGAGCGCAAGCAAGCCTGCGGCAAGTATTATGACGCAAACAAGCAGAATTTTCTTCATAAAAACATCATCTCTTTTCCGAAAAAGCGCGGCAAACACCATTCGCTTTTTTATATATTTTATTTTATCACATTTTTCCGCGAAATGCAACAGCTTCTCCTTTCTTGCTAAAAAACATCGTTTTGCCCAAAACGATGTTGATTTTTTCGGCGTTCCGTGCTATACTTCAAGCAGGCACAAAAAGTCAAGGAGATAAAAACTATGAAAATTAACCCCGCCACAGAGCAAAAAATAAATGATATTATAGAAAAAATGTCTTTGGAAGAAAAGGTTCTTCAAATGTTCCAAATGGACAAAAGCGCCCACAAAGAAGCCTACTCCGAGCTTTCGAAGCTGAACATAGGCTCTTACCTTTCCATAATGGGCGAGGAAGTAGACTATTTGCGCGAAAAGGCAAAGAAAACAAAAAACGCCATTCCCCCCATATTCGGTATAGACGCAATACACGGTCATTCGCTAAAAAACGGCGCTACAATCTTCCCTTCTCAGCTCGCTATGGCTTGCTCTTTTAACGAGGAGCTCATAGAAGAAATGGGTGCGGCAACGGCAAAGGAAGTAAACGCCGACGGGCTCGATTGGGTGTTCTCCCCCGTGCTCTGCATAGCGCGCGACACGCGCTGGGGCAGAGTGGACGAAACGTTCGGCGAGGACCCGTACCTTATAGGCAAGCTCGGCGCGGCAATCATACGCGGCTATGAAAAAGACGGGCTTGTGGCATCCTGCGCAAAACACTATATAGGCTACGGCGAGGCAACGGGCGGGCGCGATTCATACGATACGGAAGTTACTCTGCGCAAGGTGCGCGAAACGTTCCTGCCGCCTTTCAAAGAGGCTGTGGACGCGGGCACTTCCACGGTTATGACAGCTTACGGCACGCTCGACGGCACGCCTATGACGGCACATAAAGAATTGCTCACAGACGTTCTGCGCGGCGAGCTCGGGTTCGAGGGCTTCGTCGTAACGGACTATTTGAATTTCAAGCTCATCTCCACAAAGCACCGCGTGGCGGCAAACCCCGCAGAAGCGGCGCGCCTCGGCATTACGGCGGGCAACGATATGAGTATGAACGCTGTGGCGTTCATAGGCGCGGCAATAGACGAAGTTAAAAACGGCAATATTCCCGAAGCGGCAATAGACGAAGCCGTGCGCCGCATTCTCCGTGTGAAAGCGAACCTCGGGCTTTTCGAAGAAAAAGAGCGTATGCCCAAAAGCGTGATTGCCTGCAAGGAGCACCGCGAGCTCAACCATAAGCTCACGCGCGAAAGCCTTGTCCTTCTTAAAAACAACGGCGTTCTGCCCCTCAAAAACGCTCCCGCGAAAATAGCGGTTATCGGCCCGAATGCCGACAATATAGCAAACCAATACGGCGATTGGACCTTCACAAGCCACCGCCCCGCAGAAGAATTTGCACAAATCAAAAACGATTACTACACGGTTCTTCGCGGCGTGCGCGAAATCTTCCCCTCTTCTGAAGTGGAATACGCCCTCGGCTGCCCCGTATGCGGCGAAGACGGCGCAGATATAGAAAAAGCCGTGCGAATTGCGGAAAGCGCCGATATAGTTATTCTCGCCCTCGGCGACGAGCTCAGCCAAAACGGCGAAGCAAAAGACCGCGCAGACCTTGAGCTTTCGGGCAAGCAGAACGAGCTTCTCCGCGCCGTGAAAGCCACGGGCACACCCGTAGTCACGGTTATGGTAACGGGCAAACCCCTTTGCATAGGCGAAGTTCTCGAAAGCTCCGATGCCGTTGTGCAGATGTTCGGCGGCGGCGACCTCGGCGGTCTTTGCACAGCAGAGCTTATTGCAGGTAAATTTAACCCCAGCGGCAAACTTCCCATTTCCTACCCGCGTGCCACAGGCGCTCTGCCCTGCTATTACAACGGATATTCCTCTTGGCATTGGGGCAAATATTGCGACGTGGAAAAGGGCGCTCTGCTTTCCTTCGGCTACGGTCTTTCCTACACGGAATATGAATATAGCGACATAGCCGTTTCCAAAACACAGGTACATATGGGCGAAAGCGTAAAAATTTCCGCAAACGTAACAAACAAAGGAGCTATGGCAGGCGACGAAACGGTACAGCTTTACGTAACCGACCACTACAGCTCCGTTATGACACCGCGCATAAACCTTCGAGGGTTCAAAAAAATACACCTTGAGCCGGGCGAAACAAAGCGCGTTTCCTTCACGGTAACGCCCGCCGACCTTGCGCTTGTAAACCGCAGAGAAGAAACGGTGGTAGAACCCGGAAAATTCACCCTTTACATCTCCCCCTGCGCCCCCGATTTCACCTATGAAGACGGCGAATACGCAAGAGTTATAGAGGTTGTGGAATAATATGGAGAAAAAATCGCACCTTTACGGTGCGATTTTTGTTCTATACTTGCACAATGAAAAAAACAGATGTATAATATTTTTATAGAATATGTCCGGAGGCAAATTATGAAACGTCAAAAAGAAAACCTTATATATACGTTCCTGCTCGGCGCTGCGGCACTTTTCATTTTTTCGGTGGCAACATTTCTCGGCATTTCAATTTTTGAGGAGTACGTAGGCATCGTTATAGGCGTTGCTTTAATGCTTGTTGCGCTTCTCTTTCACAACATTGCCAAAAGGCAAATTTCGCCATACATTATCAGCTATCTGCTAAACACCGTAGCTTGCGGTTTTTCCGCTTCATCTTATTATACTGCTGTAGAAACGCACCCAAATCTCGGTGAGTTTATCGCCGCCACGCTCCCCGTAATATTACTCTTGTTTATTTGCGCAACGGTTTTCTGCTTTACGCAAACAATCTTCAACGGCGTACTAACCATTTTCTGCGTGCTTGATATAGCCCTTGCTCTGTTTGCAGGTTATAACTGGATAGCAGAGGGTGATGCTTTTTGGAGCTTTCTCTGTTTTTCCTCTATTGTTGCTCTTTTCTACATAATTGCACTTAAATCAATCGCGAGCAACTCTGTAAAATTCAGAAGAAAAGGCGCTTTTCTCCGTATAGTTTCCTTTTACAGCTTCGGCATTTTTATAGTAGTTACGCTTATTGTATTAGCCATTCTTTCCGAAGGCGACTCGCTCGACGGGTTAGATGCACTCGTTTTGGGCGATACCGTATCCGGCACAAAAGATGATAAAAAAGAGAAGAAAAAGCAATAAATAGTTTTTGTACGCTTCGGTACACCTGCTTTCATTTGCAGGTGTGCCATTTTTTATTTTACAGTTCCAAAAGCTCTTTGAAATCGTCGCGCTCGCGCAAGGCATCAAATTCTTTCCACGTAAGGCAATCTTTAAAATCTTCCGTTTTCGTCGTTGTCCCGCTTACACAATAATCTCTTGCATCGCAAAATAATTTATTAAACGCTCGGCAAGTATACGGAAGCGGCGATTTTTTTGCACGTTCCAGCATTTCTTCAAACATCACGGCGTGCTCGTGGGATTTTCGCAAAACCGCAACCGCTTCCTCATACCTTTTTTGCTTTGTAAAACATTGCGCTTGCCAAATGCAGGTAAACATAAGGGTGTCGTGAAACATAAGGTAATTTCCGTCGTCGATAACCGTTTTTATAATCTTTTCGGCGGCTTGTATACTAACGATATCGTGCTTTCCGCACTCAAGTACAACCACAAGCTCATAGAGCTTTCGGAATATCATTTTTTGGCGGTGTTCTTCCCATTCTTCGCCGCGCAAGCAACATTTTAAAAGCTCATCGCAACTCGGGTGTTGCTTTGCGTATTGCAAAGCCTCATCCCTTCTGTTCAGCGAGGAGAGAGTCATCACAATGCAGTAAATCGCGTGCTCTTTAAGGTCGGTATCGCCGCAATCTTCTATAATCATCTCGTAATATTTAACCGCATTTTCAAAATGCTCCTTTTGCTGTTCGGAATTTCTTTCGCAATTATGAATGGCGTAGGCGTCCTCGGCGTCCGCAAGCCATTTCAGATATTCAAAATTTCCGGGGTATTCCGCCACGGCGATTTTGGAAATTTCATAACGCTCGGCAACGTCGCCCGTTTTCCACGTCTTGTTCCAAAGCTCAAAAAGTTCTTTTTTTCGCGTGTCTTCCGCATTTTCGGCGACGCCGAAAAGCTCGTCTGTGGAAACTTCAAAAAGGCGTGCCAAAGGCACTATCATCGCCAAATCGGGCGACGCTATGCCCGTTTCCCATTTAGAAACGGCTTGGAAAGAAACGTTCAGATATTTCGCCAGCTTTTCCTGCGTTATATCTTTCTTTTTGCGAAGTTCTTTAATTTTAAAACCAATATTATTCACTTTGCACTCTCCTGAAATTCAAAGATAAGCGGGCCCTGCTTTCACAAATATTATATCATAAAATGCAAACGGTTCAATAACCTGTTTTTTGATGGCAATTCAACCTACGTTCGAGTTTTTCCGAGAAAACAGCTTCAAATGCCAAAACTTAATCAAACCTTAATGAAAAACTCCTTTACATATGCTTAAAAATGTGGTAAAATATTATTGTTGCAAATCTAAAAATTTTCTTTCAGGAGTTTAAGATGCTCGATAAAATTTTTAAACATCGGCTTTTCAAATATATCTATACCCCGCTTCTCTTTTTGCTTGCGTGCGCGGTGACTGTGAAAAACGAGGAAATAAACGGCGTTGTAATATTCCTTTACATAGCGTCTGCCGCACTCATTCTTTCCTCGCGCCTTACAGATGCAATGCTCCCCGCGCTTCTTATGTGCGTGTTCGTAACGCGTTGCTACAATTCGGCAGATGCGTTTATAGAAAAAATACCGTATTTTGTCCCCGTGGTAATTGCTGTAATAGCGCATTTTGTTATTTACAGAAGAAAGTTTCGCATAGGCCGCTCTTTCTTCGGCTTGTGCGCCGTAACACTTGCCGTAACTCTCGGCGGTCTTGGTACGATTTCCTCCTCCGATTATTTTGCCGGCGGCGCGCTCTATTACGTTTTCGGCCTCGGCATAGGAATGATTATATTCTATCTTTTGGTCAAAGCTAATTTCACAGAGGAAAGCGCGCGTGAAGTCGCAAGAATTATGTACGTTGTGGGGCTTTTCGCCTGCTTCTGCGTGCTCCGTTTCTATTATGCAGACCTCGAAACAGTGCTCGAAACAAAGCGCCTGGTTGAGTTCCAATCCAGCAACAACCTTGCCACGTTTTTGATGCTCGCTATGCCTTTCCCTCTTTTCTACGCTTCCCGCAGATATGTGGACGTGCTTTCTGTGATTCTTATTTACATTTGCACGTTCCTCACAGGTTCACGCGGCGGGCTTTTGATGGGAACAATAGAATTCGTAGTTATTTTCTTTGCATTTGCTCTTTTCGATAAAAGACACATCTTCAACCGCATTTTCTATACGCTCATAGCGCTCGCTTTCATAATTGTCGTAATAAAATATATGCCTGATTTTGCCGCGTTCTATAACTTTTCCCTCGGCACAGATGGCGAAGAATCCACCATACTCGATTATATCGAAAAACTCAAAGAATATTTCTTCCGCGACGGCGAAGCGCGCGTAAAGCTGCTCGACCGTATGTCAGAAGACTTCAAAACCAACCCCGTTTTCGGCGTTGGCATAGGCTACACGGGCAACGCCGATATATACAACCCCGTTAAAGGCGCTATGAACTGGTATCATATGTGGTTTGCGCAGGTTGTGGGCGGGCTCGGCATCGTGGGCATTCTCGCCTACGGCTACCAGCTCGTGGAAAGAATTATTACGTTCTTCAAAAACAGAAATCTGCTTAATTTCACGTTCCTTATGTCTTATTTCGGGCTTTTTATAATGTCGCAGGTAAACCCCGGCGAATTCTGCCCTATGCCCTATACGGCGCTCGCGGTTACGTTCTTCATCGTTATGGAAAAGGACGATATAGACCTTCGCGCGTGGTGGGATAAAACCAAAACGAAATTCAAAAAGAAAAATGTATAAAAAGGAAACACACCCTTTGATTTTTCATCATCGGGTGTGTTTTTCATTTCTCTATATCTCCGAGCCTGTCCAAGCCGACCGCAACGGCGGCGATACCGAGGAGCACAAGCCCCTGCTCCGCCGCAAGCTCGCCTAAAAGCGACGTTACGAGCACGCAAACGCCCATAGCGAGCGGCACGGCTTTCAGCGCTATGCCGAGCGCCTTTTTCACCTTTTGCGCCGTGGGTTTTTCTTGCTTTTCAGTATGCTCTGCGTTCAGAAGAACATCTGTGGAAACGCCGAGCACCTCCGCCAAGCGCGCAAGCGAGCCTACGTCGGGGCAAGCCACGCCGCGCTCCCATTTGGAAACGGCTTTATCCGTCACGTTCATTTTTTCCGCAAGCTCCTTTTGCGTGTACCCCTTTTCTTTTCTCAAAGAGGAAATAATTTCTCCCATACTTTTCTGTTCCATAAATACAACCGCCTTTCTTGCCTTTATTGTAATACAAACGGCAAAAAATTGCAACCGAAGCAAAGTAGAATGAGGTAAACCTGCGGTTTACCTCATAAAAAGTGTAAAAAACTCCTTCCACCACTTCGTGGTCCCCCTCCCTCGGAGATGGAGGCTTTCGTCAAAAATCAAATACGACCTTTTTTTCTTCGTCGATTTTAAGGCTCGCGTCGAAAGGCGTACCTTTTTTGGAGGTAAAGCCCTTTATTTTCGCCGTTTTTCCCGTTTCAAGCAAAAGCTTAGCATTGGAAACGGAAATGGCTCGCTTGCATATGTAGCAGTTTATTTTAAAGGTACAGCCTTCCTTGTAGCCCATACAGCCGTAGCTCCATTTGCCGCGCATAACGTCCTTGCCGCACACGGGGCATTTGCCTATAATGTCGCCGAAAAAGCCCGTGTCTTCGTCTGTTTCGGGCGTCACTTCCCGCTTTCCGAAGACCCTTGCTATTTCCTCTTGCGCAAGAGATACGCTTTCGGAAACGCTCATTTTGCCGCGATAAACGGATTTGAGCGCTTTGCCGAGCTCGCTTGTTTTGTATTTATCCATCGAAATGCCCAGGTGTGAAAGCTGTTCTATTAAAAACTCGCCGCCCGGCAAAATCGTGTAAACGTCCTTTTTCAGTGCGATGTAACCGCTTTTTTTAGCGTTGTCGATAATGCCCGTGCGCGTAGCCTCCGTGCCGAGCTCCAAGCCCTCGAAAATCGCGCGGTAATCTTCCTCGTCGTTTTCCTGCTCGCCCTCCTGCTTTTCCTTTTCGGCTTGCGCCTTGTCGTTTTTAAAGGGGTTTTTCAGGTAGTTGTTCAGCGTTTCTATGGTATAGTGCTTCGGCGGGGTTGTTTCCTTTTCCGTGGGTTTGAAATCAATATTGACCTCGTCGCCCTTTTCAAGGTTCGGCAGAATTTTGTCTTTTTGCGTGTAATCGTCATACTTTGTCCAGCCGCGCTCTTTTATAATAACGCCTTTGAGCGTGAAAGTTTCATAATCGCCCACGGCGATTTTCATTTCCGTTTTCTCCACAACGCACTCCTCGGCGCAGAAAACCGCCACAAAACGGCGCATTATCGTGGAATAGATTATGCGTTCGTCCTCCGTAAGCGCGTTTTTATCGGGGATTTTATACGTTGGCGTGAGCGCGGAGTGCGATTCTATCTTCGAATCATCGAAAATAGTCTTTTTATTCTTGAATTCCACAGGGTAGCCGAGCTTTTTTACGTTTTCGATAATCGTTTTCATCTTGCCCTGCTCCGCCGTGGCGAGATATTCGGAGTTTGTACGCGGATACGTGACGTAACCCTTTTCGTAAAGACCCTGTAGCACGGCAAGGCTCTTTTCCATCGACATTTTGTGCTTTTTACCGAGCACGTTTTGCAGTTTCGTCAGCGAATAGAGCTTGCCGGGAGCGAGAGTGTCGCGCTTTACCTTTTTGCTCACGACGTATGCGCCTGCGGCATTGTATTTTGCGCACGTCTCCTGCGCTTTTGCGAGTTCTTCTTTGGTAAATTTATTTTTGGAAAGCAAATCCACGGTTTCGCCGTTCGTTTTTTCGTTGCTTGCAATGGCGTAGTAGATTTCGGGCACAAAATTTTTTATGCTGTCGTCACGTTCGTGTATAGCCTTCACAATCGGCACGATTACCCTACCCACACGAAGGAGCGTGCCCGTTTTAAGCGTGGCGTAGCGCGTCAAATTCACGCCGTAGAGCCAATCTATGTATGTTCTGGCAAGACCTTCGTTGGCGAGGTTGTCGTATTCGCTTTCGTCCTTCATATCGGCGAGCGCGGCGGCAACCGTCTGCGGTGTCTGGTCGGGCAGCCATAGGCGCAGGAACTTTTTGCCCTCGGCGCCCGTGTTTGCAACGCAAAGGCGAACGATAATTTCACCTTCGCGGTCGGCGTCCCCCGCGTTTATAATCGTGTCTACGTCTGTGCGGTTGCAGAGCGTTTTTATAAGAGCGAATTGGCGCTCTATGCCGGCGTCGGGCTTTTTATCCTCACCGAGCTTTAATTTGAAGCGGAACTCCGAGGGGAAGCAAGGGAGCCCCTCCATAGACCACTTCACCTTTTCGCCGCTTTTGCCGTAATAATCTTCTATATCGCAAAGAGAAAAAAGATGGCCGAACGCCCACGTCACAATATACTCTTTGTTTTCATAAAACCCGTTTCTTTTCGACATTTCGCCAATGCCCGCCACAATGTTGCGCGCCAAGCTCGGCTTTTCGGCTATGATAACCTTCATCGTTTTCCTCCTTTTTCGCATAATAGTGTTATTATATCATAAAATAAGCGTTTGGGCAAGGTGATTTTGGAAAATTCTCATAATTCCACTCTCCGTGGGATTTTCACAAAAACGCGGTTATTGCCACGGCGCGCGTTTTGTGCTATTATATAAATGACAAAAGGCCTTTTATCATTTTTGAAAGGAGAAAATTTTATGAAACTTATAATTTCGGAAAAAATACGCGAATGCCGCACTATGCTCGGCATAACTCAAGAACAGCTTGCAAAATCGCTCGGCATTTCCCCCCAATCCGTTTCCAAATGGGAATGCGGCGACGGCTACCCCGATATAACTATGCTGCCCACAATCGCAAACTTCTTCGGCATAACCATAGACGAGCTTTTGCAGAAAACGGGCGATGTCTGCAACGAGGCTATATCAAAAACCATAAACCTCGATATAAAAGAAGCGCTTAACTTTCTTTTGGCATACCACAAAAAATACCCGAAGAACTACCCCATTATGCATAACATTGTTGTTCGTTTTCGCGCCCTCGGTGAAAATGAACAAGCGGAATATGCAGAGCGTGTGAAAGAAATTTGCCGAAAACTGCTCGACGGTTGCGGCAATATAGAGTATTTGAAAAAAGCATTTTTGTGCCTTTCCGCTATATGCGATGAAGATGAACTGCAAAAATACGTTTCAGAGCAAAAAATATTCTATTGGCAAAACCAATATAGCATTCACGAGGAACGCGCTTGGCGCAAAAAAGAGCGCGAACTTTCACGCATCTACTGCGATATGGGCCGTGTGGAAGCAATGCTCGATTATTTAGAGCACAGCACGCGCTCTGCTTATGCCCCCGAAAGAGGCGTGAAAATTTTCGAAGAAAAACTAAAATTGCTGGAATATTTCGGCGGCGGCGAAACCCCAAAGGGCTGGCTCGGATTTGAGGAAAGGTTGAAACTCATACTTTCCGCTTCTCTTTTCGGTTGCGGAAAGAAAGAGGAAGGCTATCGCGCATTGGAAGAAGCAATTGCGCTCGAAGAAAAATGGCAGAAAATACCCAAAGGCGAGCTTTTGCCGCTTGGCAATGAAGCGCTTTTCGGCAAAACTTACGTTAAAAGCAAAGACTTCGGCTTGACAGCCGAATACAACGGCAAATATATCAGCGCGTTTTCTTCCGGTCTTTCGGTTTTAACGCTCGGCAGCTCCGCCTACCGTGCTATGACAAGAAAAACAGGCTGGGAATGGTTCAATTCCGTGCGCGAAGAGCCGAGATTCTTCGAGCTTCTTGCAAAAGCGGAGAAGCTATATAAAGCGCGTGAAGAATAATAAAGATGACTTCGTCAACTATAAAACGCCCGAAATCGGGCGTTTTTGTTATTGAACCACGCGACTATCGCGTGGTTTTTCTTATACGGGAATCACGGAAATCTCACCGCTTGACATTAACGTACTTGACATTAACGTATAAATATAATATAATTATAACATCTATAACATCACATTTACTTGTTCGGAGAAAAATATGAAAAAAGCACTTATTTTCGGCACGATATTGCTTTCTGTGTCGCTTCTCACTGCTTGCGGCGGCGAAGACGGCGGAAATATCACGCATACGCATAAATATAATGACTCTGTTTTCGCGCCCACCTGCACAGAAGATGGGTACACCTTACATAAATGCTCCGAATGTGAGCACGAATATACCGATACGGTCACAGCGGCTCTCGGCCATTCCTACGAGGTACACAAGGAGGACGCAGCCTGCAACCAATTTCAAAATAATGTTTCCGTTTGCAAATCTTGCAAGCATTCATATAGCACTCCACTTTCCGAAAAAGGCACTTTGCACAGCTACGCTTCCGTAGTAACTTACCCCACGCGCGAAAACGGCGGCTATACAACGCATACCTGCAAAAATTGCCAAAATTCTTATGTAGACAGCCACACGGAGCCTGTTAATTTCTCTGTAGGGCTTTCCTATAAGCGCATAGACGGCAAATATTACGTTTCGGGCATAGGCTCTTGTACGGAAACCGAAATAACCGTGCCCGCAGTATCCGAGCACGGCTACAAGGTCGCAGGAATAAGCGGCGGCGCTTTTCGAGGCTCTAATGTCACCTCCATAACCATAGAAAACGGCGTTTATGATATACAAACAGGCGCATTTGATGGGTGTACGGAGCTTGCTTCCGTCGTTCTTCCCGAATCCGCCGTACCGGGCGAAGATATTTTCTCGGAAACGCCGAAGCTCGCTTCGCTTACAATGCGTTTTGAAAAGCCCCTTGCCTACTATTTCGATTATTCTTCGGCAGAAAAGGAAGGATATCTCAATCTATCGCAGGGCGATGGTTCGTATAGCGGCACGTTCTACGGCTCTATTCCCCTTTCGCTCAGCAAAATAACCGCGAACGGCGACGTTTGCGACAATGCCTTCCGCAAATGCACCTCGATAACCCGACTCCATATAAATGAAGGCGCGACATATGTGGGCAAGTATGCTTTCGAGGGCTGCACCTCACTTTCCCAAATACATCTTCCCGATTCCGTAATAAATATCGGCTCGCGCGCGTTTGCAAGCACCGCAATAAGCGAGTTCGCTTTGCCTGCGCACATCACCCTCACAAACCAAACACAGGGCATTTTTGAAAATTGTATAAACCTTTCTTCCATCTCGCTCCCCGCCTCTGTGAGCGAGATACCGGCAAGTATGTTCCTCGGTTGCACCTCGCTTTCGAAAGTGACATTTGAGGGGAATATCACAAGAATAGGCAGTAGCGCTTTTAGCGGAACCGCGCTCGAAAGCTTCACCGTTCCCGCAACGGTAACGGACATCGGCTCGTGGGCTTTTGGCGGTTGCGAAAAGCTCGCTTCCCTCACTCTTCCCGAGGGGCTTCTCACCATAGAATACGATGCCTTCAACGGTTGTACCGCGCTCAAAAACATTGTTCTGCCGCAAACGCTTAAAGCCTTGCCCTCGCGCCTGTTTGCGGGTTGCACATCGCTTTTGCAGGTAACGCTGCCCAACGGCATCGAGCGTATAAAAGAAGGCACGTTTAAAAACTGCACAATGCTTCAAAGCATCACTCTCCCCGTCGGCGTTACCGTTATAGAGGAGGAGGCATTTTTCGGTTGTACTGCACTTTCAGAGCTCACGTTGCCGAAATCGCTTGAAACGATTCAAGGACGCGCTTTTGAGGGTTGCGGGCTTGTTTCCGTTTCACTCCCCGTCAGCATCAAATCGTTCGGTGTGTTGGCGTTTGCAAACTGCACAAAGCTCCAAAGCGTCACGTTTGAAAGCGACGACTTGCCGCTTGGGCAAGAGATGTTTGCGGGCTGCACAGCACTTCAAAGCCTTGTTTTGCCTAAAAATACACAAAATATTCCTTTCGGCTTTTGCAAAAACGCCACAGGTCTTAAAAACATAGCGTTCCCCGCAGGGCTCATCTCGGTTTCGAGCGAGGCTTTCCTCGGTTGCACGGCGCTTTCGGAACTCACCTTCCCCAAATCGCTCACAGGTATATACGAAAAAGCGTTTAAAGGCTGTACAGCACTCACAACGGTGGATTTCCAAGGCGCAGAGCTAAAAAATTCGCAGTCCTTAGGCAAAGAGGCATTTGCGGGTTGCACCGCGCTCCAAAGCGTAAAAAACAGCGAAAACATAGGGGAGTTTGATAAAACGGTTTTCGAAAACACACAGATAATGCGCGTAGAAAACGGCTTATACATCGCGCTTGGCAGGCTCATAGATGCAGATACTCAAGCCCTCTCCGGCGTTGTAACACTTCCCGATGATATCGTTATCATAAACAGCTACGCACTTGACGGCTGTAAAAACGTAACCGAGTTTATCCTGCCCAATAGCGTAAAGACCCTCGGCACGCGCATTTTCGGCGAAAGCGCATCGGTTTCGCTTAGAAAAATAGTGTTCCCCGCAGGGCTCACACAGCTTTCTGCCGACACGTTCACATTCCTTCCCGCCGTAGAGGAGCTTGTGCTCGGCAAAGAGTTAGAAACGATTGACGGAAACTATTACGGCAACACCCTTTG
>JAFTOK010000175.1 GCA_017463815.1 Clostridia bacterium
CTATGGGGAAAAACTCCAGCTTGTGGAAGCCAAAGAGCAGGGCGCACGAAGCCACTTTGGGCCCTACGCCGCAGATGCTCATAAGCGTTTTCTGCGCTTCTTCCGCGCTCGCTTTTTCCACCGCCGCAAAATCCACTTCTCCCGAAAGGTATTTCTGTGCCGCGTCTATAAGGTAGCGCGCGCGAAAACCCATTTTAAAGGGAGCAAGGCCCGCCTCGCCCGCGGCGAGCACCTCCTCTGCCGTGGGGAAGGCGTAGTACGTTTTGCCATCGAAGCCCACGAAAGCCTTGCCGAGCCCCGCAGACATATTTTCTATAATCTTTTTAATGCGCGGAATGTTGTTGTTCTGGGAAATGATGAAAGAAGCCACAGCCTCCCACGGCTCTTGGCGCAAAATGCGTATGCCCTCTGCGCACGCCATAGCATCGTATATAACGTCGCCGTATGTGCCCATATGCTCGCCTATATCCGCGCGAATTGCGCCGTAATCTTCGTCAAGACCCAAATATTTTTCAAAAGTTTCGCAGTATTCGCTCTCGGAAACGCCAATAAGGCGCACCGTGTCGCCCTCCTGCTCTATGCGAATGAGCTTGCCGAACGCCACGCCCTGCACGCCGCCGTCTGCCTCGTCAAAGCGGAAGCACTGCCCGCAATCGAACGTCTGCGCCGCCAAAAAATACGGCACGCCCGAAAGCTCTGTGAAATCCGCGCCCGCCGCCGTTTTGCCGCAGCGGGATATGTATTTTCCTGTTTCCATAATAAATCTGCCTTTATATAGTTATGAAAATATTATGCGATATTTTCGCGGATTTGTCAAGAGGAGGAACAAAGGGTGCGGAATGAAACGAGTTTTTGTGCATAAAGAGGTGTTTTTGCAAAAATCGACAAAAAAACCGCAGTTACTTTCAAGAATGTTATTGAATTTTTACGCGACAAGTGGTAAAATATTCTTGTATAACATTTTATAGAAAAAAGGAGTGTTTTTTTATGAAACTCAAGGTTATGACATATAATATTGCCGGCGGCAGAGACCACCGCGGCGAGCTTCCCGCAAGAACAATCCGCCCTGAAGCGTGCGGCGAGGTTATTGCGGCATACTCCCCCGATATTGTAGGGCTTAACGAAATTGACTTCAACCACCCCAGAAGCGGCAATATCCATTTGGCGGCAGACGTTGCGAAAGCTACGGGCATTCCCTACGAAAACCGTTTCGGCAGAGCCACGGAGCTCGGCAGACCCGGCGCACGCGGCAGCTACGGCAACGCTTTCCTTTCCAAACACCCCATTCTCTTGTCCGAGGCACTTCAGGTTCCCGACCCCGAGGATAAATCCGAACCCACTTACTATGAAACACGCGGTATTTTCCGCAATATCGTGCTTATAGACGGCAAAGAAATCGAAGTTCTCGTCACGCACTTCGGTCTTGCTAAAACGGAACGCGCCGAAACAATGAAAATGCTCACGAAGTTCACAAAAGAAAGAACACGTCCTATTATCATAATGGGCGACTTCAACGTGTGGGGCGGCGCGGTTAACCCCGAGTACAACCGCATAGACGAAATAGCGGGCCTCTACGAGCTTCTTACAGATACGTTCACGGCTTGCCCCGACCAGGAAAAAACGACTTTCCCCTCCCGTTTCGATATGCCCAACCTCACGGATAAGGAAATCAACGGCGGCAAAGGCATCCGCATAGACTACATCTTTGTTTCCGAAGAATTCAAGGTTACAAAAGCAGAAGTTCCGGAAAGCAGAGCTTCCGACCACCTCCCCTACTACGTTGAGCTCGAGCTCGACTGATAGGAGCGGGCTATGCCGGAAACCATATATACTATACCGATAAACGAGGCATTCGATAAAACCGAAGAAAGCGAAACACCCTCCTGCCCATTCTGCGAGCTTTACGAGATGCTCGAAAACAACGCGCTGGAGGCGGTTATGGGCGCGGCTATGATGGAGCCCGACATCCGCATAGAAACAAACAGGCTCGGCTTCTGCAGAAACCATTTCAACAGAATTTACGAAAAGGGCAACCGCCTGGGTCTGGCGCTCATTCTTGAAAGCCATATCGCCGAGGTGAACGAAAAGGTCTTCAAAAAACCGCTTTTCGATTCCAAAGGCGAAAAATCCGAAAAAGCCATAGAAAGTATTTCGGAATCTTGCTACCTCTGCAACAAAATCGCATATTCGCTCACGAAAATGTTTTCCAACACCATCTACATTTGGGAAACAGACGAAGATTTCCGCAGAAAGTTCAAAAATCAGCGTTGTTTCTGCTTGCCGCATTACAGAAAACTTTTGCAATACGGCAGAAACGACCTCGACAAAAAGCAATTTGCCGAATTTTTCGAGGTTGCAAAGGGCATAGAGAAAAAATATATAGAGTCGCTGGGCGAAGACGTAAGCTGGTTCTGCAAAAAGTTCGACTACCGCTACGATAACGAGCCTTGGGGCACGGCAAAAGATTCTGTGCCGAGAGCCCTCGATTTTCTGTCCGGTGGCAAGACGGAAAAATAATATTTACAAAAACGAAATTTATAAAAACAAAGGTGATTAAAATGACAAAGATTAGAAAAATTGCGATTCTCACATCCGGCGGCGACGCTCCCGGTATGAACTCTTTTATCCGTGCGGCTGCACGCACGGCTATTGCCAACGGCATTCAGGTCGTAGGCGTTGAAGAAGGCTACGCAGGCCTTCTCGCGGGCAAATTCCGCGACCTTTCCAACCCCACGAGCGTTTCCAACATCCTTACGGAAGCGGGCACGGTTCTTTACTCCGCAAGATGCGACGAGTTTAAAGACCCCAAATATCAGGAGCTTGCGGCTTACATCTGCCGCGCGAATAACATCGACGGTATGATAGTTTGCGGCGGCGACGGTACGTTCCAGGGCGCTACAAAGCTTTCCGCGCTCGGCATCCCCACGGTAGCCGTTCCCGGCACTATCGATGCAGACGTTACTTCCACAGACTACACCATAGGCTTCGACACAGCTATGAACACAGTTGTTGAAATGGCAGACAGCCTCCGCGCAACGTGCGAATCCCACGCGCGCTGCAACGTAATCGAGGTTATGGGCAGAAACGCCGGCCACATCGCGGTTCGTACGGGTATTGCGGTAGGTGCTTCTGCGGTTGCTATTCCCGAAGTACCTTTCGATGAAGAAGCTGCTATCGAAACAATCAAAACACAGCGTCTTAACGGCAAGCGCGGTATAATCGTTATCGTTTCCGAGGGCTTGCCCGGCTATGCTGAAAAGCTCGCTAAAACGATAGAAAAGGAAACGGGTATTATAACACGTTTCTGCGTTCTCGCTCACGTACAGCGCGGCGGTTGCCCCACACTTGAAGACAGACTTACGGCTTCCGAAATGGGTGCTGCAGCCGCAGAAAGACTTATCGCAGGCAAATCCAACATTGTTATCTGCAAAAACGACGGCAAAATTTGCGATATCGATATTATGGACGCGCTCACGCTCGATAAGCTCTACAAATGCAAGCTTTCCGAAGAAGAAATCGCGGCGATTCCCGCAGAAAAGAAAGCGTGGATGGACGAAAGATGCGCCGTTCTCACAGCCCGCACGGAAGAATATTACAGACTTGCAAACCTTATAAAATAAGAATAATAAATCTACCGGCAATGGCGTTGTGTTCCTAAGGACACAACGCCAACTCTATTCGCCTGCGGCGAGTTATATTGCTTCGCAGTGATATTTGGACTTCGTCCAAGTGATATTCGCTACGCGAGTTTAGGTGGCGAATAGAATATCACTGCAAGACAACGTCTGGCAATATCACTTTTGCGGCAGCAAAAATATCACGCTGTCTGCGATAGCATATCACTAAAAATTATTAGGAAGTACGCACTTACTCACCACCAAGTGTGGCGGTGCGATAGAAAAGAGCCGATACGGAAATGAATCCATATCGGCTTTTTTACTGTCCTTTAGAATCCGAAGCAAAAGCAGGTCGATTTATTTGAACAAGCAAAGTTTTACTTATGCAAAAACGCCCGATTTTCGGGCGTTTTATAGTTGAGGAAGTCAACTTTTTTCTTCACGGTAGTTGCGCAGATATTCCGAGGGGGAAACACCTTGTTGCTTTTTAAATGCGTTGGAAAAATAATACACGTTTTCGTATCCGCAGCGCGCAGCTATCTCGGAGATATTGTAGGTTGTGCCGAGCAGCAACCGTTTTGCTTTTTTCATTCGTTCGCACGCAATAAATTCTCCTATGGACATATTAAGCTCGCGGCGGAACTTGAAATTGAGCGTGGAGGCGTTCGTGCCCGCGGCACGGCAAACGTCGGCTATCAAAATTTTATTGCCGATATTCTGTTCTATATATTCTGTTGCGGAATTTACGGTTTTGTCGCGGCATACGCGATTTTCGCAAGAGATGCCGTGCGGATTTTGCTCAAAATGGATTTGAAAGAGTATGTCCAGCAGCAAATGCTCGCGGTAAGCCGCCGACAAAAGCTCATCGCTTGCGATAAGCGTTTCTATGGCGGAAATGCTGGCTGAAAAACGAGCGTTATCCTTAAAGCTCACTTTGCCGTACGGCATATTCAGCGAATAGGGGCAATTTTTGTTATATGCAAATTTGATATACACAAATTCAAGCGGTTCCAATATACTGCGGCGAAAAGGGACATAGTCAGGTAAAATTACGCAATCGCCCGCACGCAAGTTTTCTGTCTTGCCCTCAATTTCCATCACGAAATTGCCCTTTTTAAGGTAAAAGAGCGCGTGAGTGGGTTGGCACCCCTCCGCAACGGTGAATTGCTTTCTTGCGGAAATTTTGGATTCTATAACCACGAAAGGAAAAATCATATATTTCGCCCCTTACATTGTTGGATATTATAAATATTATTTTAGCATATCGCATTTCAAAAGTCAATTTCGCGCGGTATAATATACACGTAAATCATTTTTTAAAAAACAAACCCAAAAGGCTTCCCCTCTTAATAGGGGAAGCTGTCCCGTAAGGGACTGAAGGGGTGTACCATCGTATTTTGATTTATCCAAAAAGCGAAAGAATACCCCTTCCACCTTGTACCTTGAGCGGAGCGAATGTTTCGCTATGTTCGCTCTAATCAAAGGAGTACATAGCTTTGTTCGCACCGCACATCGAGAACCCCAAACGATGCTTCGCATCATTTGAGGAGCCCGTGCGGTCCCCCTTCCCCTACTGCCGATGCAGGGGAAGGCTTTCTTAGAATATATTTCTGAAATATAATTTGAAAATTGATTTCGGGCGGTATAATATACAAGGAAACAGAAAATTTTAAATTTTTTATAAAAGAGGTACATATGAAAAGCGTAGTTTTGAATGTTCAAAGGGAATATGAATGTGACGTTGCCGTTTGTGGCGGCGGTGTAAGCGGGTTCGCGGCGGCGGTTTCTGCGGCAAGGCAGGGCGCAAACACTTTGCTTATAGAAAACGGCGGTTTTTTGGGCGGCACGGCAACAAAAGGTTTGGTGGCGCCTTTTATGACCTGCTATGACGCAAAAGGTGAAAAACAAATTATAAAAGGCTTGTTTGCGGAGCTTGTCCAAAACCTGATGGAAGAGGGCGGCGCCGTTTCCCCCGCAGATTGTCGCGGCGGCGACGGGTACAGCGGATACCGCACGGCGGGGCATATCGGAGTTATGCCTTTTGAGAGCGAGGTTTTAAAGAGAGTTACGGAAAAAATGTGCCTCGACGCGGGCGTAAGGCTGCTCTACCATACCACACTTATCGGGTGCGAAAAAGATGGCAACAAAATTTCCTGCATTTATGCGGCAGACAATAACAGCATAATTTCGGTTAAGGCAAAAGCGTATATAGACACCACCGGCTCCGCCGCTCTGGCGGAAAAGGCGGGCGCGGAAACTATGCGCGGAAACGACGATGGCGTTTTGCAAACCGCGTCTATGTTTTTCACGGTTTCGGGGGTGGACAAAACCGCACTCGATGCATATATGCAAAATCACCCCGATATGCGCTCTCGGTTTTTTATGGATGAGATAGCGGCGGGCAAATCAAACGGCACGTTCCCCTGCGGAACGCCAAAGCTGAGAATGTTTGAAAACCCCGACGGCACCTGGACGGTGAATATGGCGCAGGTGGATACACAGCTCAACGAGCTTGACGGCGAGGCGATTACCTCTGCGGAGATAGAACAGAGAAAGCAGATAGCAATGATAATCGAATTTCTGCGCCAAAACATCACGGGGATGGAAAATATACAGCTTGTGGCGACGGCATCTGATATTGGGATAAGAGAAAGCCGCAGAATCGTGGGAAAAACGATTTTTTGCCTTGAAGATATGCAAACCGCAAAAAAATTTGAGGACAGGGTGGTTGTTTGCGCAAATTCCATAGATATGCACGGGAAAGACGGTGTGAGCTATGCCGCCCATAAGAACGAAAATTATTATATACCTCTTTCGTGCCTGATATCGAAAAACGTGGATAACCTGCTTACCGCGGGCAAAAGCTTGTCTGCCGACAAATATGCTTTTGCCGCTGTGCGTGTTATGCCGCCGTGCATCGCTATGGGCGAAGCCGTTGGTATAACCGCCGCAATTGCCGCAGAAAAGGGAATGTCTGCAGGGGAAGTGCCGTATAAAGAGGTACAGCGCATACTTATCGGCAACGGAGCGTATCTTGAATAACGGTATATAAACGGAGAAAACAGAAATCGACCTGCAAAGGCGTTGTGTCCTTGGGAACACAACGCCTTAGGGTCGATTTATTTTGCCGTGAAAGATTATTTTACAAATTGTGCTGTATGGCGGGGATTAAAATCCTTGAATTTCCTTGCGGAGCTTCATCGCCAGCACGGGCCTTCTTGTGGTGATGTTGGAAACGCCCATTTTCAGGAAAAGGCGCAGGAAATATTCTTTGTCTACCGTCCACGCGGAAAAACCATAGCCGGCTTCGCAGAGCGCTTTGTTGTTTTCTTCCGTAATCATACAGTAGGCTACGTTAAGGAAAGGGTTGCCGTCTTTCTTGTTTGCGGCGATGCCGTCGGCAATTTCTTGCCCCGGCCACATACTGCGCCACATATCGCCGCCCAGTGAAATAGCGAGCGCACGGTCTTCGTTGCAAGCACCCGTGAAGATGATTCTTTGGCAAAGGTCAAATTCTTTTGCAAGCGCCATTACGGGTTCCAGCAAGCCTTCTGTTTTTACGTCGATGTTCATATGCAGGTTTTCTGCGGGCGCAACAAGTGCGAAGCATTCGCGCAGGGTAACACAGCTTTCGGGCGCTTCGGGAACGTCGTGCGAGAGGCGCAAAACGCCGTCTACATCGCGAACGTCCACCTCGATTATTTCCGCGCCGCTTGCGATAGCGGCGTTTATGTGTTCTATGCTGTTTGGTGCGGTTTCCTCACAACCCGAATGTGCCGTGATAACGGTTTTGCCGAGAGCCCAAACTTCTGTGGGAGAATAGCGTTTCATTGTAATGCCTCCGTTTTGGTTGTAATATTTTCTCTCTTTGCTTTTGCTTTGCGGCGGAGCTTTATGCCGAAATGAACAGCGAAAAGAAATGCTGCTATAATCGGCGCGATAAGGTACATATGCCAATAATCATAAGGTATGATTTTTTTGAAAAAAGCGAACGCC
>JAFTOK010000176.1 GCA_017463815.1 Clostridia bacterium
GGTGCGCAGGTTTGCGTCGGTCTTATAGTCGAGCGCGGAAGAACTGTCGTCCAGCACCAGAATTTCAGGTTTTGCTGCAATTGCACGTGCTATAAGCAAGCGTTGCTTCTGTCCACCAGAAATATTCGCCGCTTTCTGCGCAAGCATATGACCATATCCTTCGGGAAAAGCGGAAATAAAATCGTCTGCCTGTGCAATTTTTGCCGCACGCACCACATCTTCGTGAGAAAGCTCTCTTCCGAGCTTTATGTTTTCCTCCACCGTGTCGGCATAGAGGAAATCGTGCTGGAGAGCCACACCGAACATCGGGTAAAGCTCCTCTTTCGGTATAGTGCGCACATCGCGCCCGTTTATACGCACGCAGCCGCCGCTCACGTCATAGAAACGCATAAGCAAGCGTACAAGCGTGGTTTTACCGCTACCCGTAGCGCCGATTATACCGAGGTTTGCACCGCGAGGGAGCGAAAAGTTTATATTTTCAAGGTCGTTTTCTTTTCCTTTATATGAAAACGAAACGTTTTCAAAAGTAATATGTGCCTTACCCGAAACAGAGGGATATTCGCTTTCGCTTTTAACCTTTAAATCTTCGGGGGCTTCTATAACCTCGGCAATACGTCTTGCAGAAGCCGCGCTTTTTGTGTACATAGTGAAAATTCGCGTAACCGACATCATTGCCATAGAAATCTGCGTAAAATACTGCATAAACGCAATAACCGTTTCGGGCGAAGATGTGTGGTTTGCCACACGAGAAGCGGCGAGCGATACGACAACAACAATACCCATATTCATCAGCAACGTCATAATGGGGTTTACACTTCCCATTATAATGCCCGCTTTCTGCTCGTCGTGCGAAAGCCCGCTGTTCACTTTTTCATATCTTTTGTGCTCATATTCTGTTTTGGAAAGCGCTTTTATAACGCGAATACCTTGCGTATCCTCGCGCACAACACGCACCATTTTGTCTACAGATTCCTGAACCTTCGTATAAAGCGGCACACCTTTTCTGGAAATAAAGTACACCGTAACGAAAATAAACGGCAAAATGGCAATCATAGCAAGCGCAAGGTATGCATCCATAACGAGCGTTATAGCTATGCCGCCCACAAGCAAAATCGGTGCGCGCACACCCATACGTTGCATCATACTTACAAAATTGTGCACGTTATACGTGTCTGTGGTGATACGTGATTCAAGAGAAGGCACGGTAAATTTATCCACCTGCGCGGAAGAAAGCGATAGCGTGCGGGAAAATAGGTCGTGTCGCACTCTTTCGGAAAAATTGCGTGAAACACGCGCCGCCATACGGTTTGCCACAATATTGCATATGCAAGCAACGCCCGCGCACAAAATCATAAGCAATCCCCAAAAGATTACCTGCCGCACATCCTCCCTTTCAACCACGTTTTCAAGAATGTGGGAAAGTATATACGGAAGCAAAAGCTCCACAAGCGTGCCTACAACTTTTATAGAAACCCCTATGGACATACGCCGATAGAAAGGCTTCAAATATTTCAGCATTATTTTCATATTTCCACCTTAATTGTATAATATAAAGATATTTATATTGTACCATTGTGTGTAAAACTTGTCAATATTAAGATTTTGTACAAATTTGTAAACAAACTGTTAATAACAAGCTCGAAATTCTGCACTTTTCCGAAGCGCATTTTACACTTTGTTAATATCTTGTTAATATTTTGTTAACATTTATAAGTATAATATATATCGTACGGGGAAAAATATCCTCGGAAAGCAATAATATCCTTAAGGGAGTAGTCTACGGAACGAAAGTTCCGAGGCAAGTCAACATCGTGGCTCTTTTGAGCCTGGCTTGTATGAAATGACCAGACTTATGGATAGGTCCAGCCTATCTATAAGTCTTTTTTATTTATCGATAGATAGGTCAAAAAAATTTTTCAGGAGGAAATTTATGAAGTTTTATTGCGAAACCATCGAATCCGTCCTTAAAAAGACGGAAAGCAACGCAAACGGTCTTACATCCGAAGAAGCGGAAAGAAGACTTTTGCAAAACGGCAGAAACAAGCTCGCGGAAGGCAAGAAGGATTCACTTATCGTTCGCTTCCTCAAACAGCTTGCAGACCCGATGATTATCATTCTTTTAGTCGCTGCCGTTGTCAGCGGCGTGCTTGAGGTTATGGCTCACGGCCTTTCACTCGAAGCTTTTACAGACTCCCTTATTATCCTCGCAGTTGTTATTTTCAACGCAGTTCTCGGCGTATACCAGGAAAGCAAGGCTGAAAAGGCCATAGAAGCCCTGCAAGAAATGGCAGCCGCTACATCCAAGGTAATACGTGACGGCAAGCTCGTTCACGTTAAGAGTGAAGAGCTCGTTGTGGGTGATATCGTCGTGCTCGAAGCAGGCGATGCAGTTCCCGCAGACGGTAGACTTATCGAAAATGCCAGCCTCAAAATCGAGGAAGCTGCTCTCACAGGTGAATCCGTTCCCGTTAACAAATTCATTGACATAATCAACCTTACAGACGAAAGAAAAGACGTTCCCCTCGGCGACCGCGCAAATATGGTTTATATGGGCTCTACGGTTGTATACGGTCGCGGCGTTGCGGTTATTACAGCTACAGGTATGGAAACAGAAATGGGTAAAATCGCCGACGCTCTCGTTAAAGCGGAAGAAGGCAAAACACCACTTCAGCTCAAGCTTGCCCAGCTTTCCAAAATTCTCACTTGGCTCGTTCTCGGCATCTGCGTGCTTATATTCGGCGTTAAGCTTCTCGGCGCAGGCGGCAATATCACAGCAGACGTATTCTTAGACTCCTTGA
>JAFTOK010000177.1 GCA_017463815.1 Clostridia bacterium
AAACGGAGGAAGCACCGTGAAGAACGATGGGGAATCCGGGGATTCTTTCCATGATTGCTTCCAGAATGTCGAAACGGAGCGGAGGGGGAACAAGGATACCCTGTTCGTTTCTCGTGCACTGTTTAGCTGTGAATTTGTAAGCGCCGTGAGAAGTACCGATGGAGATTGCGAGGGAGTCAACACCTGTTTTTGTTACGAATTCTTCAACTTCTTCGGGTTTTGTGTAGGAAGAATGTTCTGCAACAACGTCGTCTTCAACGCCTGCGAGAACGCCGAGTTCGCCTTCTACAACAACGCCGTTTGCGTGAGCGTACTCAACAACTTTCTTTGTGAGTGCGATGTTGTCTTCGAACGTGTGGTGAGAACCGTCAATCATTACAGAGGAGAAACCGCCATCGATGCAGGATTTGCAAATTTCAAAATCTGCGCCGTGGTCGAGGTGGAGGGCAAGGTCAATGCCTGTATCTGCAACTGCAGCTTTTGCAAGAGCCATAAGATACTCGTGTTTAGCATATTTTCTTGCACCTGCTGAAACCTGAAGAATAACGGGGGATTTTTCTTCAGCACAAGCTTCTGTAATAGCCTGAATGATTTCCATATTATTGATGTTGAAAGCACCAACGGCATAGCCGCCTTCGTAAGCTTTCTTGAACATCTCTTTTGTTGTTACTATTGCCATTTATTGTTCCTCATTTCCGCATACGTCAGTATGCAAAATATTTTTAACTGCTCTTATTTTACACTATAATTCAAATTTTTGCAATATGGTTTTATGATAAAATTGTCTAATTTTTAAAAAAGTGCAAAATATTCCGAAAAAAAGTTTTTATTTTTTTCAAAAAACTCTTTACTTCCTGTTTTGTTTGTGGTATAATTCCATTCGTATGAGCCGAGGCACAGCCTGCGGATACAAGGCCGAATGGCGCTTCACCCGCCGCCCGCTTTGCTTTTGGCGCTGCAAAATAAATTTTTAAAATATTTTATGAGGTGAAATTATGTTACTCAAAGAAGAAAAACAGGCTATTATCGTAGCTAACCAGGCACACGAAAACGACACAGGTTCTCCCGAAGTTCAGATTGCTATTCTTACAAAGAGAATCGCAGAGCTCACAGAGCACCTTAAGAAAAACCCCCAGGACAACCATAGCCGCCGCGGTCTTTTCAAAATGGTTGGTAAAAGAAGAAACCTTCTCGGTTACCTCCAGAAAAAAGACATCAACCGTTACCGTGCTATTATCGAAAAACTCGGTATCAGAAAATAATTACGGCACAGAAAAGGGACGGAACGACACTCGCTTCGTCCCTTTTAGTAATTCCCTATGCGTTGTAAGGGCTCCCTTATGCCTTGTAGGGGCGAACTGTGTTCGCCCGCGTTGATGTTCCGCATTTTTCGGGCGAATACAGTTCGCCCCTACGATAAATGCCAAAATCGCACAAGGCTTTCCACACACGTTCGTAATGCCGCAGAGGTTTGTATAGCAGTTAAACGAGCGCCGAAGCGCTTCGGCATTCATTTAAGTGCTAAACAACTTCGGGCATTACGCAAAAAATAAAATTTTATAATAATATTTGGAGGCAAAAATGTTCGAAAATTACAGAGTGTTCAATTACACTTATGCAGGCAGACCCCTCGTTGTCGAAACAGGCAAAGTTGCAGGTCTTGCAAACGGTTCTTGTATGATTCGCTACGGCGAAACAACAATCCTCGCTTGCGCAACGGCAAGCGCTAAACCCCGCGACGGTATCGATTTCCTTCCCCTTTCCGTTGACTACGATGAAAAGATGTATGCCGTTGGCAAAATCCCCGGCGGTTACCTTCGCCGCGAAGGCAGACCTTCCGAAAAAGCTATTCTCACAAGCCGCGTTATAGACAGACCTATCCGTCCTCTCTTCCCGAAGGACCTCCGCAACGACGTTGCGCTCACACTCACAGTTATGTCTGTTGACCAGGATTGCTCCCCCGAAATCACAGCTATGATTGGCGCGTCCATCGCCCTCTCCATCTCCGATATTCCGTGGAACGGCCCGATTGGCGGCGCATTCGTCGGTCTTGTAGACGGCGAAATCGTAATCAACCCCACGGCTGAACAGCGCAAAGTAAGCGACCTCGAACTCACGGTTGCTGCAAGCGAAAAGAAAGTTGTTATGATTGAAGCAGGCGCTAAAGAAGTTCCCGATGACGTTATGTTCGACGCTATTATGAAGGCTCACGAAGAAATCAAAGGTCTTCTCAAATTCATCGACGGCATCATCGCTGAAATCGGCAAGCCCAAATTCGATTACCCCTCTTGCGAGCTCGACCACGAAATGTTCGATAAAATCTTCGCTTTCTGCGAAGCAGACGTTATGGAAGCGCTCGATACGGACGACAAAACTGTACGCGATGCAAAAATGCAGCCCATTCAGGACAGAATCGCTGAAACGTTCGGCGAAGAATACCCCGACCTCGCAGTTGTTCTTCCCGAGCTCATCTACAAAATCCAGAAGAAGATTGTTCGCCGCTGGCTTCTCGTTGACAAAAAACGTGTTGACGGCAGAGGTATGAACGACCTTCGTCCCCTCGCTTCCGAGGTTGCACTTCTTCCCCGCGTTCACGGCTCCGGCCTCTTCACTCGCGGTCAGACACAGGTTCTCACAATCGCTACAATCGGCGCTCTTTCCGACAGCCAGCTCCTCGAAGGTCTTGACGACGAAACGGAAAAGAGATATATGCACCACTACAATATGCCCGGTTACTCTACAGGCGAAGCAAAAGCACTCCGCAGCCCCGGTAGACGTGAAATCGGCCACGGTGCTCTCGCAGAACGCGCGCTCGTTCCCGTTCTCCCCTCTGTGGAAGAATTCCCCTATGCAATGCGCCTCGTTTCCGAGGTAGTTTCCTCCAACGGTTCCACCTCTCAGGCTTCCATCTGCGGTTCTACACTCGCTCTTATGGATGCAGGTGTTCCGATTAAAGCGCCCGTTGCAGGTATCTCCTGCGGTCTTATCACAGCAGAAGACGGCTCTTTCGATACAATGCTCGACATTCAGGGCCTTGAAGACTTCTACGGCGATATGGACTTCAAGGTAGCAGGTACACACAAGGGTATCACAGCTATCCAGATGGACCTTAAAATCGACGGTCTTACACCCGAAATCATCAAACAGGCGTTTGAACAGACACACAAAGGCAGAGATTACATTCTCGACGAAGTTATGCTCAAAGCAATCGCAGAACCTCGCGCAGAAGTAAGCCCCTACGCTCCCAAGCTCATCTCTATGAAGATTAACCCCGATAAGATTCGCGACGTTATCGGTTCCGGCGGTAAAATCATTCAGAAGATTACAGCAGACACAGGCGCTAAAATCGACATCAACGATGACGGTACAGTTTACATTCTTGCTGTTAACCGCGACGCTGCTCAGGAAGCGAAGAACATCATCGACGCGATTGTATTCGAGCCCGTTGAAGGTTGCTGCTACACAGGTACTGTAACAAGAATCATCCCCATCGGCGCGTTCGTTGAAATCGCTCCCGGTAAAGAAGGTCTTGTTCACATCTCCAAACT
>JAFTOK010000014.1 GCA_017463815.1 Clostridia bacterium
AAAACATAAAAGAAAGCAAAAAGCTCCTTAAGCTCACGGTTTACGACGGTGAAAAAGAAAGATGCATCATGTCCGGCATAGCAAAATGGTATAAGCCCGAAGACCTTACGGGCAAAAACGTAGGCGTTGTTATGAACCTTGCCCCCCGCGCTATGATGGGCGGCAAATACACAAGCGAAGGTATGATTTTCGCCGCCGACACGGAAGACGGCGCGGCATCCATCGCGTTCTACCCCGACAGCACGCTCGGCAAGAGAATCCACTGATATGGCAAAACTTTTCGATACACACGCACACTACACCGACGAGAGCTTCCTCGGCAAGGAAGAACTCATCCGTGATATATTCGCAGGCGACGTGGGGCATATAATAACCGTGGCGGTAGATGCCGCAGACAGTGAAAAATGCGTAAATCTCGCCTCGCAGTATGAAAATATGTTCGCCTCCGTGGGCATTCACCCCAGCGAAATCACCGAAATTTCAGATATACCCGCAGAGGTTGCAAAGCTCGAACGCCATATCGCACACAACAAATGCGTGGCTTTGGGCGAAATGGGGCTCGACTATCACTGGGCAAAAGCATATGCCGAGGAACAGAAAAAGCTCTTTGAGCGCCAAATGGAGCTCGCGGTGGAAACGGGCCTGCCCGTCATAATACACGACCGCGAGGCGCACGGCGATACTTTTGATATAATCAAAAGGTACGAAGGCAAGGTTAGCGGCGTTATGCACTGCTACAGCGGCCACGCGGAACTCGCTCGCGAATACGTAAAAATGGGTTGGTACGTTTCGTTTACAGGCGTTATAACCTACAAAAACGCGCAAAAAAACGTAGAGAGTGCGCAGGCAGTACCGCTTGATAGGCTCCTTATCGAAACAGACTGCCCTTACCTCACGCCCGTTCCTATGCGAAAAAAGAAAAACCACAGCGGTTTTCTGCATTACACAGCGGAATTTACGGCGGGCGCCCTCGGCGTAGATTATGAAACCTTCGTGGAAACCACCACGGCAAACGCAAAGAAATTGTTTTCTATAAAATAACGAAAAAGGGCTACTTCTCATAAAGATGATAAAAAGCAGGTGTTTCCACCTGCTTTTTTATCATTGTCTTTTCAGTTCCATTTGTAATTCCACTCCAAAGGGGAGATTTTTTTGATTTCCATTAAAATCGAATCCAAATCTCTTGTAAAAGTGTATAGCTTTATCATTGCCTTTTAAAACCCATAGCACTATTTTTCCATTATCAGCAAACATTGAAACCGTTTTGTTCAATAGCGCATAGCCCAACTTTTGACCGTGGTATTCTTTCAGTAGATATATTGCAACGACCTCGTTTGCATCTTTTGTATCGGCACTTTTTCCTATACACGAAAACCCAACAGTTTTATTATTAACTTTGAGCAGAAAAGTATTTTGAGGCCATTTGCGCGCCATCTTTATACATTTTTCCAATGTGATGTTTTTTAAATAATCATCCGGCATAAGTCCGTTATATGTTTCATTCCAAGACTTCCAATGTATATATCCTTTTTCATCCATTTCAGCCTCTGTGGTCATCGGGCAT
>JAFTOK010000178.1 GCA_017463815.1 Clostridia bacterium
CTTTTTTATTGTAGACACGGTTGCGCTGTTATTTCGCCCGCTTATGATATTATTGATCGTGGATTGGGTAACGCCGCTGATGGTGTAGAGCTTGTTTATGGTTATGTTATTTTTTTGACATAACTCGAGTATTCGCTTTCTCGACGCTTCCCCTACATTCAAAATGTAATGCTCCCATTAAAAATTTATGTTTTTATGATAGCGATTTTCTTTGGAAAAGGTTAACGTTTTTGGGTTAACATAGAAAAATGTCGAAAAAATAAGAAATTTTGGCGCGTGGCATCTTGTAACAATTTAAAATTGATGTTTTGAAGCCTCCATCTCCGAGGGAGGGGGACCACGAAGTGGTGGAAGGAGTTGCCAAGGATAAACAAATTTATTTTCGCAAAACTTTGGGTGCACGCCCACTCCTTCAGTCTTCGCCTGATGGCGAATCCAGCTCCCTCCCAGAGGGAGCCTTATGGTTAGTAAATGCAAGAATACCTTTATCTCTTTTGGGTTAACGTATAAAATTTAAATTGTGATATTATGTATTTGAAAAATATAAACATTCACTTTTAGGAGGAAAATATGGAAAATAAAATCTCGGATAATGATTTTATAAGCGACAAGGCATTGGAGGATTTGTGGTTTTCCTGCACAACATCGTTTTCAGAGAATGCTTTCGACGATAGCGGAATAGAGTTTTATAACCAATTCGTGCGTGATGTGGAAAAGAAACTTGCGCCGACTCTTTCCAAAGAACAAAAGAAACTTTTTGAATTTTACAAGGAAAACGTAAAGATATGGCACTCGGAAATTGCGCAGGCGGCGTTTAAATACGGCTACCGCCTCGGCGCGAAGCTGATGCTCGGCGTGCTCGACAGAAACGTGAAAGAGGAGCTGAACCCCGAAGACCTTGAAACAGAGGAATGGGGAATAAAATATTGAAAAAACTCGCCATATGGCGAGATTTTTTTATTGCGGAGCATTGATTTTTATAAAAAATCCCCCGAATACGCAAAAGGGTATAGATTTTTGCAAAAATATATGTTACAATAATATAGTAAGACAAAATCAAATCTATTCTTTTGAAAGGATTATGAAAATATGGAACTTAAAGAACTCACAAACAAAGTAGGCGTGCAGGGCCCCGTTGTTACAATCGTTATGGACGGCGTAGGTATCGCACCCGACGGCGCGGGCAATGCGGTTAAAAACGCTTACACTCCCACGCTCGATATGCTTATGGCAAAATATCCCTGGGTAAAACTCCAGGCACACGGCAAAGCCGTTGGTCTTATGAGCGACGACGATATGGGTAACTCCGAGGTTGGCCACAACGCGCTCGGCTCCGGTCAGGTTTTCGCGCAGGGTGCTAAACTCGTTACGGAATCTATCGAATCCGGCAAGATTTTTGAAGGCGACACTTGGAAAGCGCTCGTTGCAAACGCAAAAGAAAATGCTTCCACGCTCCATTTTATGGGCCTTTTCTCCGACGGTAACGTTCACTCTCACATAAACCATCTCCGCGAAATGATTAAACGCGCAAAGGTTGACGGCGTGGCAAAAGTTCGCGTTCACATCCTTCTCGATGGCCGTGACGTTGGCGAAACGTCCGCGCTCGATTACGTTCTCCCCTTTGAAGCATTCCTCGCAGACCTCCGCGACGAAGCTTTCGACGTTTGCATCGCAAGCGGCGGCGGCAGAATGCAGATTACTATGGACAGATACGAAGCAAACTGGAAAATGGTTGAAGAAGGCTGGAAAACTCACGTTCTCGGCGAAGGCAGAACATTTGCAAGCGCCGAAGAAGCTATTACAACGTACCGCGCTGAAACAGGCGTAATCGACCAGGATTTGCCCGCGTTCGTGATTGCTAAAGACGGTGCACCCGTAGGCACAATTGAAGACGGCGACAGCGTTGTATTCTACAACTTCCGCGGCGACCGCGCGATTGAAATTTCCAAAGCGTTCGACAGCGGCATCGAATTTGATAAATTCAACAAAGTTCGCTCCCCCAAGGTTGTATACGCAGGTATGCTCGAATACGACGGCGACCTTCATATCCCCTCCAGATACCTCGTTGCTCCCCCCGCCATCACAAACACGATGGGCGAATACCTCGCAGGCACGGGCGTGACACAGTTCGCAGTTTCCGAAACGCAGAAATACGGCCACGTAACGTACTTCTGGAACGGTAACAGAAGCGGCAAGTTCGACGACGCTACGGAAACGTACCTCGAAATCCCCTCCGACGTTGTTCCTTTTGAACAGAGACCCTGGATGCAGTGTGCTCTCGTTGCAGACGTTGTTATAGATGCTGTAAAGAGCGGTAAATATCAGTATATCCGCGCGAACTTCCCGAACGGCGATATGGTTGGCCACACGGGCAACTACCTCGCGACAATCGTTTCTATGGAAGCGCTCGATATTCAGCTTGCAAGAATCCTCGCAGCTATTGACGCTGCAAAAGGCGTTGCAATCATCACGGCAGACCACGGCAACGCAGACGAAATGTACGAAGTTGACAAAAAAGGCAACGCAAAAACAAACAAAGACGGCTCTTATAAAGCAAAAACAAGCCACACGCTCAACCCCGTTCCTTGCATCATCTACGATAACTTCACGGCAGATAAATACACGGTAAAAACGGAAGGCGCGTTCGGTCTTGCATACGTGGCGGCTACAACCGTAGAACTTCTTGGCTACGAAGCGCCCGAAATGTGGTGCGAAAGCCTTATTAACCAGAAATAAACGGAGTAATAATGGAATCTAAAAAAGTCAAAATAGGCATTTGCGCAAAACAGACGGACGATATGTCGCCCGAGGCGGAGCCCTCTGTTATGAATGTTTTTTGCGAAGCCGTTCTTAAAGACGACGGGGAAAACTTCACCGTCGAATATGAAGAATTTCTTGTGGACGGCGGCGGTGTGACGAATACGAAACTTGTTTTCGCCAAAAACGCGCCCGAAATAGTTTCTATGGTTCGCACGGGGCTTGTAAAAATGGCTTGCTCCTTTTCGGACGGCGAGCGTTTTAACTGTGTTTACAGTATGGCAGATGGCATATCGCTTGACTTTTGTATGGTTACAAAAGAACTCACGAACACGCTTTCGCTCGAAGGCGGCAGACTTTTGGTGAAATATAACATAGAAGTCCGCGGTCTGGTGGTAAGCAAAAACGAATACAGGCTTACGGTTATAAAGAGATAGAAAAAACATTTCCGCAATTATTTGATTGCGGAAATGTTTTTTTGAAAAAATAAAAAAAGGTATTGACAAAAACCGATTTATATAATATACTCTATTCAGTTAGCAGAGGCTAACTGAATATGCAAAAAACATATACGCCGTTGGGGCGTTAATTTTAAAAGGGCGAGTTAGCATATGCTAACTCAAAAAAGAGGAGATAAATTTTTGAGTGTTGTAATTATAGGTGGGAACGAATGTATGTCCCGTGAATATGCAAATGTTTGCAAGGCATATAATTGTAAAGCGAAAATATTTCAAAAAACAAACGGAAGCATAGATGGATTTGGAACCCCGGAACTACTTATTTTATTTACGGGAACGGTTTCGCATAAAATGGTGCGTTGCGCACTTAGCAAGGCAGACGGCAAAAATATAAAAATTGCACGTTCTCACAGCAGTTCCATTGCGGCACTTAAAAATATTATGCAAGAACATTTTGGAAGGGTGGTGTAAGTAATGTCCGAAAATATGCTTGTTTTGCATTGTTCACCTACTTTGGCAGGAATAAAAACAGGGAACCTCTTTTCCTGCCCGGCGAACGATTTTGAAAAATTGAAAAGGTGCATTCGTGCCTTAAATAGAGGACTTTCTCGCAAAGGTTTGCGAATTATACCGCTAAACTGCAAAAAAGGCAGGGCGCTTATATACGTTTATCGCCCGAATTTTTTGAAAAGAGATTTTTGTAATTCGGAAACCTGCGAAATTTTGAACGGGTGCGGATATAAATGCGAAAACGCGGAAGCGTGCGTGGCAAAACTTGCAAAGCGTTTGCGTCATACAGACGATTTTCCGCACGAAATAGGCCTTTTTCTCGGCTATCCTCCTGAAGATGTGAAGGGCTTTATCGAAAATAAAGCAGAGCATTATAAATGTGTTGGTCATTGGAAGGTATACGGCGACGAGCAAAAAGCAAAAAAACTTTTCGCAAAATATGAAAAATGCACGAAGCTCTACTGCGAGCAGTGGGCTAATGGAAACACAATTGAACGGCTCACAGTTGCTGTTTGATATATATTATAATTATTTTGAAAGGTAAGGTATATAAAAATGAGTAAAATTGCAGTTGTTTATTGGAGCGGCACGGGAAATACGGAAGCTATGGCGTTTGCTGTTGCAGATGGTGCAAAAAATGCAGGCGCAGAAGCTACGTGCTTTACAGCGGCGGAATTTGATGCTTCTATGGTTAATTCCTTCGATTCCATCGCGTTCGGTTGCCCCTCTATGGGTTGCGAATCCTTGGAAGAAAACGAATTTGAACCTATGTTCAATTCTTGCGAATCTGCCATTTCGGGCAAAAAGATTGCTCTTTTCGGTTCCTATGGCTGGGGTGACGGCGAATGGATGAGAAACTGGGAAGAGGCTTGCATAGCGGATGGCGCTGTAATGGCTTGCGATTCTGTGATTTGTAACGAAGCTCCGGATGACGATGCTTTGGCAGCTTGTAAAGCATTGGGCGCTGCTTTAGTGTAATTATTAACAAGTTTCTCTCCTTTTATTTGACCCTCGCAATATGGGAAGCGGGGGTCTTTTTCTATGCTTTTTTCAAAAAACTTTTCAAAAAAGCAAAAAGAATTTTTCAAAATTTAGCGAGCATTTTTTGGTTTTTGGGGCGCTGTTTCGGCATATTTCGCGGTATTTGGCAAAAAGGTATGGCAAAAGTGCACAAGCGAACAGTGGGGTGTTCATTTTGTATGCACAAAAGTTCCAAACGCAAAATTTTTTAAAATTTTTTCAAAAAA
>JAFTOK010000179.1 GCA_017463815.1 Clostridia bacterium
ACCAACGGGCCATTGTGGTAGCGGAAGTTGGATTTGAACCCACGACCTTTCGGGTATGAACCGAGCGCTCTAGCCAACTGAGCTATTCCGCCACTTCAGGAACGTGCAAACCACTTCCTCACAACGCTGATTAGTATATCATATTCATTTCCGTTTGTCAATACTTTTTTAAAAGTTTTTTCACTTTTTTAATATAAATTTCGCAAAATTTGATGAATATATTTTTTCCCCGCTCGCGTACACCCACATAGCCTCTGCCACGTCGATGCTCTCTATAAGCGCAAGCCCCTCGCTTTGCTCCATAGAGAAAAGCGCCGTGGAAAGTGCGTCGCCCAAAGCGGAGCTTTGCGCCACAACGGTTACGGAAACATACGTGTTTTCGGGCATAAGCGTGTCGGGCGAGATGATGTGGTGGTAGCGCACGCCGTCTACGTAATAAAACCGCTGGTAAGAGCCGCTTGTGACAACCGCGCCGCCCGTAAGCGAGAGATATTCCACATATCCATCTCCGCTCGGGTCTTCTATGCCCACCGTCCAGGCGCCGCCGTCTGCTTTCGCGCCGAGCACGCACACGTTGCCTCCCACATTCAGTATATATCCGCTCACTCCGCGCGCCTCCAAGGCTCTTACCGCCATTTCAGCGGCATAGCCTTTTGCAAGCGCGCCCACGTCTATTTTCATCTCCGCATCGTCAAGGCAAACCGTGCTTTCTTCCTTATTTATTATTATATTATTTATATCCGTGTGGCACGCGGCACGGCGCAAAGCCACCATATCGGGCACGCCCTCGCCTGTTTCGCGGTATTCGTGCCAGATGGAAAGCACGCTTCCCATAGCGGCGTTGGTGTACCCACCCGTAAGCTCATACGCCGATTTTGCATATTCGAGCAAATCTATTATTTTCGTGTCCACCTCCACGGCTTTTCCCTCCGCCTCGTTCACCGTGCGAAGATTGTTTATGCCGCCGTAGGTGTGGTATATATCGTAGAGCCTGTGGTATTCGCCCAGAATTTCATAAACCTCGGCGCAAACGGCGTCAAACTCCGCGCGGCTTTGCGCGTAACCCGTTATGCTCGTAACGGTATCGAAATACTCAAAGCTGTATGAGGTATACTTTTCCTTTTCCTGCGCGCAGGCGCATAACGAAAACACCCACACGGCGAGCAAAAAGCACGCAAGCCCCCTGCGCATACTATTTCTTTTCGTTCTCCGTTTTCAGCTCGGCGGAAATATCGAACACAGCGTGTCCGTGCGCGTCAAAGGTAAACTCCGCCTCGGCTTCGTCGCTGAAGCGCAGGAGCTCCGTATCATCTTCGCCTTCGAGAACTGCGCTGAACACGGTTTTTATTCTGTTTGTGCCGTTTTCGGTTTCGCTCGCGTCGCGGCATTCAATCTGTGCAGAAGAAATCTCCATTTCCACGTCGTAATCGCCGCGCACGGATACGCTTTTGGCGCTTTGAATCGCTTTTTCCACCGCCGCTATAAAATCGCCCGTATCTATCGTACACCCGGCGCGTACGATTTCGCTTTCGCCCGTGGCGAGCAAGGTTTTAACCTCGTCGAGCGTTTTTCCCTTTGCCGCATTCTCGAAGGCTTCCGCTTGCTCATACCACTCCTTGCCTATGTCGCTCGCGCCTTTCATACCGTAGCCGTCACCGAGCTCGCCCTTCGTTTTAAAGCCGCTTGCCGCCACGCATTTGCCATCGTGGGTAAATTCGCCCTTGTTTTCCGCCATATCGAGCTCGCAGGCGAGGATTTTGCCGTTTTCATCCGTCACCACCGCCGCCACAGCCACTATAACCTTTCCATAGCCCGCCGCTTCTTCGCTCGCGCTCTTTTCTGCGGAATAATATGCGTGCGCACCCATACCGAAGCGCACTTCCCCGCTTTTTTTGCCGCAGGCGCACAGCGCGAGCGCCGCGCCGCACGCCAAAACCCAAGCAACAATTTTTTTCATAAACAAAAACTCCTTTTAAACTTCGTTTTCAAATATATTTTTGCCGTTTTTCCGCGTTCTATCACAAAATTATCGCTTTTCCATAAAAATAGCATTATTTTTAGTGACAAAACCGCAAGAAAGTATTATAATAGTAATAATACTGCGTAAAAAACAGAATCTTTTTTAAAACGAAGGTCAATTTTATGAAAACCAACGGAAAACATATCTCAAAGCAAGAAATATTTAAAGAAATATCGGATTTCGCAAAGCGAAACGCCGTATTTTTAATAGCGCTCGCTGCGGCGTGCATCACGGCAATTTTCGTTCCGCCCGATAAAGAATATCTCGGATATTTCGATTTCAAAACGCTCGCCTGCCTTTTTTCTGTTCTTGCGGTGGTTTGCGCCCTGAGAAATATCAGATTTTTCACAATCCTCGCGCGAAAAATCGTAAAACTATGCAAAAACGCGCGCCTTTGCGTGGTAGCGCTCGTGTATATAACCTTTATCGGCTCTATGCTCATAGCCAACGATATGGCGCTTATTACGTTTCTGCCCCTCGGCTTTTTTGCGCTCGACAGCACGGGCAAGCAGAAATATATGTCGTTCACATTCATTATGCAGAACATCGCCGCCAACCTCGGCGGTATGCTCACGCCGTTCGGCAACCCGCAAAACCTCTACATATATAATAAATTCAACATTCCCACAGGCGAGTTCACGCTTATAATGCTTTTCCCCTTTGTTGTGTCAATCGCGATTATAACGGTTTTCTGCTTCATATTCGTTAAAAACGAGCCGCTTATAGTAAACCCCGTGGAAGAAAAGCTGAACGTGCCGCGCGCGATTGTTTATTCCGTGCTCTTTGTGCTTTCCATCGTAGCGGTGTTCAATATCATTCACTATATGATAGTGGTATGGCTCATAGTAATCGTGCTCGCCGTGATGGACCACAAGGCGCTCGCCAAGGTGGACTACGGCTTGCTGCTTACGTTTTGTGCTTTCTTCATATTCTCTGGCAATATGTCGCGCATAGAGCTCGTGCGTGAGCTCTTCTCAGGTCTTCTGAACGTAAACACGCTCGTATTTTCCGCGCTTTCTTGCCAGTTTATAAGCAACGTGCCCTCTGCCATTCTTCTTTCCAACTTCACCGAAAACTAACGCGAGCTTTTGCTCGGTGTAAACATAGGCGGTGTCGGCACGCTTATCTCCTCGCTCGCCTCTCTTATCACGTTCAGAGAATATTCTTCACACTATCCAAAAAACACGGGGCGTTATTTGTTCAAATTCTCTATATTTAACTTTACATTTCTTATTTTGCTGATAATTTTACAGAGCATTTTTAACATATTGTTTGTTTAATTTTTGTCTGTTTCGACAAATATCCTCGGTTTTAATTTTGGAAAATAAGTGAATGTTGACAAAACCTAAAACTTGTGATATACTACATTCATAGTTAATTTTAATTTTTCAAAAGGAGAAAAACTATGAAAAAGATTCTTTCCATCTTGCTCGTTGTTGCTATGGTATTTGCTATAGTTGCTTGCGGCGGAAACAAACCCGCTGAAACAACAGGCGGCACAAAAGACCCCAACAAAAATACAAGCAATTCTACAACAGGCACGACAACACCCCCTGCAACCACAAACCCCGGCTTCGACGAAGGCGATGTTGTTTTCACATTCGGTGCGATTTCTGATATCCACCTTGAAAAGAACACCACTTACGGCACAGAAGCTAAATTCCAGGCAGCTCTCAACCAGCTCCTCGCATTTGCAGACGACCGCGGCAACATTCTCGATGCAGTTGCTATCGTAGGCGACATCTGCGAAACAAAAGAACAGATTACAACATTCAAAAACATCTACGAAGGTATGAACCTCCCCGGCGAACTTATCTTCACTCTCGGCAACCACGACCAGGAAGCTAAGTATTCCGAACAGGCTCTCACACTTAAAGAATACAAAGAAGTTCTCGGCGATGCATATTTCGGCAACGCTTACAACAACCTCGACACAGGCGACCGTCACTACGAAGTAAACGGCCAGCACTTCATCGTAGTTCAGCCCGAATCCTACGGTTCTGAAGCAAACGGCGACAAAGTTACTTTCTCTTCCGAAACAGTTGCTTGGCTCGATTCCAAACTCAACGAAATCACAACAGCTAACCCCAACGCATACGTTTACGTTCTCGTTCACGCTATGATTGAAGAAACTTGCTACGGCAGCGACCTCGAAGTTGACGTATACGGCGGCAGCAACGGTTCTTACTGGTACACATCCGACCTTACAAGCACACTCGAAAAATATCCTCAGGTTATCACATTCTCCGGCCACCTCCACTTCCCGATTAACGATGAACGTTCCATTATGCAGAACAAGTTCACATCTATCGGCACAGGCTCCGTTGCATACCTCGCTATCGAAAACGGCTATGCAAACGTTAGCGGCACAGTTCCCTCCGGCGCAGGCAACACATCCTCCGGCCACATCGTTGAAGTTGACTCCAACGGCAACGTAAGAGTTACAAGACTCAACTTCACAACAGGCGAAACAATGGGCGATGCTTGGGTTCTCAACGCTCCCACAGCAGACGGTTCTCACCTCAAATCCTATACAAAAGACCGTGCAAACAACAATGCTGCACCTACAATGACAGGCGCCACAGCAAAAGTTGACATAAACACAATCGGCGGCAACCGCATTGCTAACCTCACATTCGGCGCAGGCTCCGACGATTCCTTCGTTCACCACTACACAATCAAAGTTACAAACACAACAGACAACACAGTTCTCAAAGACGTTAAATACCTTTCCGACTTCTGGGTAAATACAAATCCCGAAGATATGGCTAAATCCATTGTATTCGGTCTCGGCACTGTTATCGGCGGTAACACATACAAAGTAGAAATCGCAGCAGTTGACTCTTGGGGCGCTAAGAGTGACGTTGTAACAACAACAACGTTTGAAGTTCCCGTAGGCTTTGACGGCACACTTCCCGAAGCTCTCGTTGACATCGACTTCAACGCAGACGGTACAGCTACAGACAAAAAAGGCACAGGTACGGTAACACTCGTTGGCGGCGCTACAATCAGCTCCAAAGACGTAACATTCAAAGGCGTTACAAAACCGATGGTTGGTATTCACTCCAGCGCATCCGGCGATTCCGGTACGTTCACATTCACAGATTACACTCTTGAAGATATGAGCGCTCTCTACAACGGTGCAAGCGGCTTCTCTATCGAAGCGTTCTATGTAAACCGTTCTAAATCCGGTACACAGGGTATCTTCTGTGCAACAGAATACGGCGGTCTCGGCTTTGCTGAAAAAGGCGGCGGTATGCCCGGTCTTTGCGTATACGGCGACTCCAAGAAGACATACTACTACACAGCAGATACAAAAGTTTCTTCTGCAACAGAGCTCACACACGTTATCTCCACAGCCATCGTATATGAAAACAATATCTACACAGGCGTATACGTAAACGGCGCACTCGTTGACTCTCAGACAATCCCCGGTAAAGTTTGGATGACAGATAGCAGATATGCTCCTTTCGCTAACCAGCTTTCCATCTGCAACGACATTGGTAACGCAGGCTTCCCGACAACAGACTGCACAGTTGTTGACATTAAGTTCTATAATGTAGCTCTCAACCCCGAACAGGTTAAGACAGCATACAACAACGCAGCAGCTCTCTTCAACTAATTTAATTTAGACATTAAAAGGCAGGTTTCACCTGCCTTTTTTGTTGCTTTGAAGCCTCCATCTCCGAGGGAGGGGGACCGCACGGGGACCTCAAATGACGCGAAGCATCGTTTGGGGTTCTCGATGTGCGGTGGAAGGAGTTACCCAAGATAAACAAATTTATTTTCGCAAAACTTTGGGTGCACGCCCACTCCTTCAGTCTTCGCCTTTGGGGCGAATCCAGCTCCCTCCCGGAGGGAGCCTCGGGAATATACTATGCTCCCATACGTAAATTTTGTTGCTATGCGCGCTCATTTTGCCAAATAATTCAATTTTTTGTAAAAATTTGTGCCTACCCTATTGACAATATCTTGGGAATATGCTATACTATAAATGTCAAAAGGGAGTAGTACATTGCTCACACCAATGTGTGTTTGCCGTCACGACAGCAGCTGCAGATGCTCGGCAAGCGCAAATCTTAAAATGATTTTACAAGACTTTTACTGTTAAGCGGTAAAAGTCTTTTTGTTTTATCGTTGCAAAGAAAAAACAAATACTCCCCCGCTTGCAGTAAACTCAAAACAATAATATTTTTTATCAGGAGGAAAATTTTATGCCTTTCATTATTGGTGCAGTAGTTCTCATAGTGGTTATATTCTTTGCGGGCGGCTATCTTAAAGCCCCGCCCGACACAGCGTACATTATCTCAGGCCTTGGCAAAAAACGCCGCATACTTATAGGTAAAGCGGGCTGGCGTTGCCCCTTCTTCGAGCGTGTAGACCGCCTTTCCTTGCGCGTAATGCAAGTTGACGTTAAAACGAGCGAAGCAGTTCCCACAAACGAATTCATCAACGTAACGGTAGACGGCGTTGCGAACATCAAAATCTCTTCCGACCCCGATGCGCTCAAGCTCGCGGCAGAATCGCTCCTCGGTATGCGCCAGCAGGACCTTGTAAGCCTTGTTACGCAGGTGCTGGAGGGCAATATGCGTGAAATCGTGGGCTCGGTTGGTCTTAAAGAAATGGTTCAGGACCGCCAGGGCGTTGCGAAAAAGATTACGGAAAACGTCGTTCCCGATATGAAAAAGCTCGGTATCGAGGTTGTAAACTTCAATATCCAGAACTTCAAAGATGCCGCAGGCACCATTGAAAATATGGGTATCGACAACGTAGAGCAGATTCGCAAAAACGCGCAGATTGCAAAAGCGAACGCACAGCGCGATATAGCTATTGCAACGGCAAAAGCGCAGGAAGAAGCGAACGCAGTCCGCGTTCAATCCGAGAAAAAGATTGCCGAGCAGGATGCGGAACTCGCCGTTCAGCAGGCAGATATGAAGGTGAAAGCCGACACAAAGAAGGCAGAAGCCGACGCCGCATACTCCATTCAGCAGGAAGCACAGCGTAAAGTAATTGAAATCGCAAAAACAGAAGCAGACATTGCACGCCGCGAAAAAGAAGCGGAACTCGCAGAAAAAGACATTGCGATTAAAGAGCGCGAGCTCGAAGCGGAAATCATCAAACAGGCAGACGCTATGAAATACCAGACGGAAAAAGAAGCAGAAGCCGACCTCATCAAACGCCAGCGCGAAGCAGAAGCTAAAAAATACGAAGCTTTGCAGGCGGCAGAGGCTAAAAAGGCAGAGGCAGAAGCGCTCCGCTTCGCTATGGAGCAGGAGGCGGAAGGTATCCGCGCCAAAGGTCTTGCAGAAGCCGAGGCAATCGAAAAGAAAGCCGAAGCGCAGAAGAAGATGGGCGAAGCATCCGTGCTCGAAATGTACCTCACAGCTCTTCCCGAGGTTGTCAAGAACGCCGCAGAACCCCTTTCCCGCACAGACAAAATCGTTATGTACGGCGATGGCAACTCCACCAAAGTTGTGCGTGACGTTATGAACAGCGCAAACCAGATTATGGAGGGCGTGAAAGAATCCACAGGCATCGACCTTTCCACGCTCATCGCAGGATTTGCGGGCGGCAAAGCGGCGCTCGGCGCACAGAACGAGCAAGCTCCCACAGACGAAGAAACACCAGATACAGAGGCTTAAATCAAGCAAAAAAACGGGGCGGTTTACGCCCCGTTTTCAAGTTAAAGGAAACAGGTTTAAATGACACAAAATACAGAAACCAAAACAACATCATACGCCGTGGAAACACTGCGCAGGCTCGCCGCAAGCAAACTGTTCATCGCGCTCGCCGTTGCACAAGGCGTCCGCCTTATTTTCGAAGCGGTTCAGGCGTTTTTGAATAACGGCGCGTTTGCAAGAGCACTTTCAGAGCTTAAAGAAATCATCTCCGGCACAGAAAGCCCCGCCATTGCGGAAATTATGGCAAAACTCGAAGCCATTCTCCCCGTGCTCGATTCGGTTTCGCTTGCCATAAACCTCGTGGGGCTCATTTGCCCCGTGCTCGCGGTCATAGGTATGCTCGCACTTTACTTCGGCGCAAAGAAAGAGGACGACTATATGGCCTCGCGCGGTGCGCTCGTTCTGCGCTTTATGTGCTTTGCGCAAATGGCATATTGGGCAGCGATTATAGCGGAGGCACTATTTTTAATATTCTCCCTTTCGCCGAGTTCGCTTATCAACGCCGCGTTCGTGCTCGCGCTTATCATTCTCGCGCTTCCGTTTATATTTTTTATAGAACTCGCGAGGGTTTTAGACGGCGTGAAATACACGTTCCTCGGCGCCCAAAAATGCGTGAAGCATTCTTCATTTGCCATTTGGGCAAGCAAAATCATATCGGGGTTATATTTGGCATCTGTCGTTCTCGATATAATCCACCTTTCCATAGAGCCCGTTGCGCTCGTTTTGAACATATGCCTGCTTTTCTCGCTCTTCTGCCTTTCCGAGTTGCTTAAAAAATACCGCACAAGGCTCGGCGCAGAAGAAAAAGAGGCAGAAACCTTTACAGAAGAAAGCGAAAAAGCAAACTAAGCTAAAAACCCGTAAGAAATACATCTTGCGGGTTTCTATTTCTTAAGATTTCCTTAAATCAAGCATAAATCCATTGTGATATATTAAAAAATATGATATAATTCTAATCAAGAATAACGCAAGAGAGGCAATTTTATGAATTTTTTTGAAAAAATTGTTTATTTTCTTAAAGCAGATATGGAAGTTCCGCCCAGCTACGGCGCGTGGCACATAACCTCCTTTGTGCTTATGCTCGCCTTGGCGGCAGTTCTCGTATGGAAGTTTAAAGACAGCGACGATAAAACCCTGCGCCGCATTTTGCTCATAGCTTGGGTAGCTATGGTGGTTTCGGAAATCTACAAGCAAGTCGTTTTCTCTATGGAAAGCGATGGCGTTACGGCTACGTGGTCCTACCAATGGTATGCTTTCCCTTTCCAGTTCTGCTCCACGCCCCTTTATCTTTTGCCCATTTTGATTTTCGCCAAAGACGGCAAGGTTCGAAACGCCGTTATGGCTTATATGGCAACCTTCTCGCTTTTCGCAGGGCTCGCGGTTATGATTTACCCCAACGACGTGTTTATAGGCATTATCGGCATCAACGTACAGACAATGCTCCACCACGGCTTGCAGGTGGTAATGGGCGTGCTTCTCGTTGCGTATAACCGCCATCACCTGAATAAACGCTTTTTCGCCTGGTGTATGATTGTTTTCTCTATACTCGCAACGGTGGCAATGGTTATGAACATAGTGGTTCACAATTTGCTCCCCACACAGAATTTCAATATGTTCTACATCAGCCCGTATTTCGATTGCACATTGCCCGTGCTCTCAAGCATATATCCCGCTGTACCCTACCCCGCATTTTTGGTTATTTACATACTCGGTTTTGCCCTTCTTTCTGCCGCCGTATATGCCATTGAAAAAGGCATAGTTACGCTCTGCTCCAAAACCAAACATAAAGGCGAAAAACAATAAAATTAAATGCTTACAAAAATCCCGCCGTGAGGCTTAACGCTTCACGGCGGATTTTTTACGAAATGGCAAATTCTTAAGATTTTATTAAGATTTTCTGTATAAATTGTTTCAAATATATTGTTTTTTGATTTAAAATATGCTACAATTTATACAGTTTTAACCCAAGAACGGAGTTCTCCTATGTCTTTATCCACACAAACACAGTATTTCCCGCAAACCAACAACTTCGGCAAAATATTGAACAATAAAAAATTCATAATTTTCATAACGGCGCTTTTCCTTTTGCTCGAATGCACGCTCACGTACACGATGTATAACGTAAGCGGCGGTTTTTCGGTTTCTTCTTTCCTTTTTGTAATTTGTGCGTGCGTTTTCTGCGCGCTTTGCGCCGAGCCTTCAAATAAATATATCTTCACGCAGTTTGGCCTTGCCTGCACCGTCGGCGCAGACTTTTTCCTCGTGCTTCTGCCCGAGCAGCAGCGTCTGCCCGGTATGCTCTTTTTCGCTGTGGCGCAGCTTTTCTATTTCTTTATGGTATATTCCACAGATGAAAATGCCGCACGCCGCAGGGTGCATTTTGTCTTGCGCATAACAGCCTCCGTGCTTGCCGTATGCCTCACGTTCGCCGTGCTCGGCCCTGCGGCGGACGCCGTGGCGCTCGTTTCTATGTTCTATTATGCAAACCTCCTGCTCAACGTAGTGTTCTCTTTTATAAACTTCAAAAAGCACGGTCTTTTTGCCGTAGCACTCCTGCTTTTCATTCTTTCAGACACACTTATAGGCATCAACAACCTTGAAAAGTATATGTTTGTTTCCAGAAGGTCTATGGCTTACCATATCTCCAACTCGGATGTGGACCTGACGTACGTGCTCTATCTTCCCTCGCAGGTGCTTCTCGCGCTCAGCCTCGTGCCGCAGAAACTTAAGAAGCTCGGGAAGAATAAAAAATAATTTTATATACCATTGAAAAAACGCAACCGAAAGGTTGCGTTTTTGTGATTTATTCGGGCTTCTTTGCAACTGCTTTCAAGCGGTTCACAAGCGCTTTGTATCGCTCATCGGAACGGAGAATTTCCATATCTTTATCAGTTGTGAGCCAATCAAGCATAACCTGCGAGCAGTTACCGTACTCTTCCATTATCCAACCGCCGTGCACATAACCTTTCAAAACGAGCGAGGTGTGCGGTGTGCCGAAACCGTAAGTGTCGTTATTTATCGCAAAATCTGCTCCTTTTTCAAGCCAATGCCACACTTTTTCATAATCTTTCTCGTTTAAATATGAGGCTACTAAGCGGCTGCACGCGATGTTACCCTCTTGCGCGTTATACTGATAATCGCCGTCGGGGTGAAATAGCTCTAAAAGCTCTATTTCAAGCTGCCACAGTTTTTTTCTTTCCTCCAAGGAATAAACGTATTTTCCGTTGTCGCCTCTGTGACCCGCAAGTAAATGTACAGAGGATAACATTTGGTTTATCAGATACGCCATATACAAACGGCGTTCTTCCAAGCCCTTGTCGCCCTCCCAGCTATAAAGCATAAAATTTTCATAGGAAAGGTGGGAACGTGGCATTTCCTCTGCCAGCTGCAACATTTCCTCTTTCTTTCCCGCATAATTATACGCCGTGCCGAGCGTTCGCATAGCGCCACAGCGCGTTTTGCTGTCTGTGCATTCCGCAAGGATTCGGTTGCAAAGCGCAAAAACCTCGTCGTATTCCTTTATTCCCTTTCGTGAATAAACGCTGACGAGCGCACTTGCCAGCTCTGCCATTATCTCATAAGATTTTGGGAATTTGCGGTTTGCCTCGCGCAGTATTTCGGCGTTCTTTTCAAACTGACCGTTGTAAAGAGCGTTTTTTGCTTCATTTAAATGTTTTTGAATTTCTTCTTTCGTTTTCTCGATATCAATGCCGAGAAGCACGTCCGAGCTTACGTCAAAGATGTGGCAGAGCGCGGGAATCTGCGAAATATCGGGCGCTGTGCGGTCACATTCCCATTGGGAAACGGCGCGCGAAGTAACTCCGAGGTATTCGGCGAGCTGTTCCTGCGTAATGTCCTTTTCGCGGCGCAGGCGTTTTACAGTAGAACCAATAGACATATATTTTTCCTCCAAAAATTATTCAAAAGCGCTTTTGTGATTATATTATACCAAATATTTAAACTTTTTCCACGAAGTATTTTTATACACAAAGTATAGTTTGGCTTTGATTTTCAAAGTTTACGCCGCAAAAAACGCAACCTTAGAGCGTAACTCTAAAGGACAGTTTTGCAATAATACGGTATATCTCGAAAGAGGTATGCCGTATTTTGTTTTTGTGGGCACAAATGCAGTGCTCGCGAGAAAAATAAGATATACTTTCGGGCAAAAACCCAAAGCCTTCCCCAGTGGGGGAAGGTGGCAGCCGAAGGCTGACGGATGAGGTGTCCTGAACGCAAGGTTACTCCTCATCCACCGCTATCGCGGTCCCCCTTCTCCCGCAGGAGAAGGCTATCTATAATTCTCCGTAGGGCAAACAAAAAGGACAGAAAGCTATACTCTCTGTCCTTTTCCTGCCGGTAGGTAACGTATTCTATTTAATTCAAAAACTGTCCTTAAGAGTACGACACTTTTCGGTTGCGTTTTTTATTTATGCGATATATTCGGGTTCTGCCTTTTCCTTAACAGTCTTTTCCGTAATCACGATTTTGGTAATACCCTTTTCCTCGCGCAGCGTGGGGGATTCATACATAATGGGCTGCATAATCTCCTCCATAATAGCGCGCAAACCGCGTGCGCCCGTGCCGCGCTCTTTGGCAAGCTCGGCTATGGCGTTTACCGCTTCATCGGTGAACTCTATTTCGATGTTATCGAATGAGAAAAGCTTTCTGTACTGTTTAAGTATAGCGTTTTTAGGCTCTTTAAGAATGCGTGTGAGCGCTTCTGTGTCGAGGGGCTCCAGGCTTACAATCACGGGAATACGCCCCACAAGCTCGGGAATCAAGCCATATTTGACAATATCGTGCGCCGTGGCGTCCTTGAAAACGCTTTCCTGCGATTTTTCGGCTTTGCTCTTTACTTCGCCGCCAAAACCAATGCCCTGCTTGCCGCCGCGCTTCTCTATAATTTTGCCGAGGCCGTCAAATGCGCCGCCGCAGATAAAGAGGATATTTTCCGTATTTATCTGTATAAATTCCTGCCCGGGGTGCTTTCTGCCGCCCTGCGGGGGCACGTTTGCCACAGTACCTTCCAAAATCTTGAGCAATGCCTGCTGCACGCCCTCGCCCGAAACGTCGCGAGTAATAGAGGGGTTTTCGCTCTTGCGGGCGATTTTATCAAGCTCGTCTATATAGATAATGCCGCGCTCTGCGAGCTCCACGTCGAAATCCGCCGCCTGAATAAGGCGCAGGAGTATATTTTCCACGTCCTCGCCAACGTAGCCCGCTTCTGTAAGCGTTGTGGCGTCTGCAATGGCGAAAGGTACTTTGAGCGTTTTCGCCAGCGTCTGCGCGAGGAACGTCTTGCCAACACCCGTGGGACCCAGAAGAAGCACGTTGCTCTTCTGGATTTCAACGCCGTCGTCCTCGCCGTCTTTTTTCTGCGAAATACGCTTGTAGTGGTTGTAAACCGCCACAGCGAGCGCTTTTTTCGCGTTTTCCTGGCCTATAACGTAATCATCGAGTATTCTTTTTATATCCTTGGGTTTTGGAAGCTCCGCAAGCTCGGGAAGCTCCGCTTCGGGGCGGTTTTCCATTTCGATTTCATCGAGTATTTCGCTGCAAGCGTCAACGCAGTGGTTGCAGATATAGAAGCCCGTGGGCGAGGGAATGAGCACCTCTGCCTGGCGTTCCGTTCTGCCGCAAAAGCAACATCTGCGTTCTGTACTTCTGTTGTCTGCCATTTTTATACCTCGTGTTTACGCTCTTTTATCGATAACCTTATCTATAAGACCGTATGCGCAAGCCTCTTCTGCCGTCATAAAGTTATCTCTTTCCGTATCGAGCGCGATTTGTTCCACAGATTTACCCGTTTCGCGCGCGAGAATTTCGTTGAGCTTCTGGCGTGTGCGCAAAATGTGGTCTGCGTGGATTTTAATATCGCTCGCCTGACCCTGCATACCGCCGAGGGGCTGGTGAATCATAATTTCGCTATTGGGAAGAGCAAAACGCTTGCCGGGTGCGCCTGCTGCAAGCAGGAATGCGCCCATAGAAGCTGCCATACCCATACAAACCGTGGATACGTCGCATTTGATATAATTCATCGTATCGAAAATCGCAAAACCTGCGGAAACAGAGCCGCCGGGGCTATTGATATAGAGGCAAATATCCTTATCGGGGTCCTGAGATTCGAGGTGGAGAAGCTGCGCAACAACAAGAGATGCCGTAACGTCGTTAACTTCGTCCGTCAAAAATACGATTCTTTCGTTGAGAAGGCGGGAATAAATGTCATAGGAGCGTTCTCCTCTGCCCGTCTGTTCAACAACCATTGGTACAAGTGCCATAATTTTATCTCCTTTCCGTGTCGCTTTTCGAGAAAAGCTCCGCAAAAGCTTCGCTCAAAAAGAATTTGTTTGTTTTTCGCGTTTTTATATTTTTTTCGACAAAACACGCTTTTAATCAAATTCGCAGACGAAACGTCTGCGAATTTAACTGATATTGACTATAATTATTCAGCGTCTTTTGCAGAAAGAACTGCCGTGTCGCGAACGAGCTGGGCAGCTTTGCCGACAACGAGGTCAGCGGCAATAGCGGAGCTGTCAATCTGAGCGCGTACGTCTTCAACTTTAACGTTGTAAGCTTCTGCGATTTTTGTGTATTCAGCATCGATTTCTTCTGCTGTTGCTTCGAAGTTTTCGGCTTTTGCAACTGCTTCGAGAGCGAGTCTTGTCTTAACCTGTTTTTCAGCCTGAGGGCGGAACTGTTCCTTCATTGTTTCAACAGTCTGTCCTGTGTACTTCATAAACATATTGAGGTCAAGGCCCTGGTAGCGGAGTCTTGTTTCGTAGTCGCGCATCATAGCGTCTGTTTCGTTTGCGAACATAGCTTCGGGAATGTCTGCTTCCATAGCTTCTACGAGTTTGTCCATAAGCTGAGCGTCAACTTTAGCATCTTCTGCTTTGTCTGCTTCTGCCTGGAGTTTTGCCGTAATGTCTGCACGATATTCATCAACTGTGTCGAATTCGGAAACGTCTTTCACGAATTCATCGTCGAGTTCGGGAAGTTCACGAACTTTGATTGCGTGAACGAGGCATTTGAACACAGCTTCTTTACCTGCGAGGTTTTCTGCGTGGTAGTCAGCGGGGAATGTTACGTTTACGTCGAAGTTTTCGCCGATTGCTTTGCCTACAATCTGTTCTTCGAAGCCGGGGAGGAACGCACCGGAGCCGAGTTTGAGGTTGTAGTTTTCGGATTTACCGCCGTCGAAGGGGGTGCCGTCTACGTAGCCGTCGAAGTCGAATACAACTTCGTCGCCCATTTCGCAAGCTCTGTCTGTTACTTCTGTTTCACGAGCCTGACCTTCGAGCGCTTTTGCGATTTCAGCGTCAACAGCTTCGTCTGTAACTTTTACGTCTTCGCGTGTAGCTGCAAGGCCTTTGTATTCGCCGAGCTTAACTTCGGGTTTAACGTAAACGAGAGCTGTTATAACAACGCCGTTTTCGTCGATTGTTTTGATGTCGATTTCGGGCTGGCTTACAACGTCGAGAGCAGATTCTTTGAGAGCTGCTTCGTAAGCTGCGGGAAGAATGTCGTTAATCGCATCTTCATAGAAGAAGCCTTTGCCGTACATTTTTTCAATCATACTTTTGGGAGCTTTGCCGCGTCTGAAACCGGGGATGTTGATTTTAGAAACGTTTTTCTTATAAGCTTTATCAACAGCCGCATCAAATGTAGCTTTGTCAACGGAAAATTCGATAACCTTCTGGTTCTTTTCCGCATCTGTGATGTTGAGTAATTTCATTTTATCCTCCGTAAATTCATAATGAATTTATTTTATTATAATCATCAGTTATTATATCACTTTGATTTTGCAAAGTCAACTGTTATCGTCAAATTTTACATATTTTTCGGTTCAATTTTGTACGGTCTGAAGGCTAAATAGTCTGCGGAAACGAAAAAAAAATCAATATCGGCGTAATTTACCTTCAACGGCGCATCGTAAGAGCCGTGTATGTGCCCGAAGAAACAGCGGCTGACCTCTTTTTTGTAGAGCTCCATTATAATTTCATCGCACATATAGCCTTTGAAGATGGGAGGAAAATGCAGAAAGGCGAGCATTTCCCTTTCCTTGCCGTCCCGCGCCCTTGCCTCCTCGCGCAGGCGCAAGCCTTCGTCCAGGCTTATACCGAGGCGCACCACCTCGCGGGCGACGATTTTTTCGCTGTCTGCCCCGCGCATAGGTGTGTTTTTATCGTCGTTATACCACCCGCGTGAACCGCAGATTATAAAATCCTCGCAAACGTATGCGTTGTTATGCAAAAAAGTGATTGTTTTGTATTCGTTTTTGGCGAGAAAGGCGTTCAGCTTCGCCATTGTCTGCCACCAATAGTCGTGGTTGCCCTTTAATATGATTTTCTGCCCGGGCAGGGCTTCAAGAAAATCGAAATCCGCTTTTGCTTCTTCCGTTGTCATAGCCCAGGAAATATCCCCCGCCACCACGACGGTATCGCCGTCGCGCACAAGTTCGCGCCACTGCGTTTCCAGCTTTTCCACGTACCCGCGCCAACGCGGGCCGAAAATATCCATAGGCTTTTCCGTAGAAAGCGAAAGATGCGTATCTCCTATAACGAAAAGCGACATCTCTTTCCTCCAAATTTCAAAAATTCCAAATAAATGCAATGTCTATGCGAATAAAACGCACCGCGTGCGTGCAAAATAAAAACGAACTCACAGAAAGGAGTTTTTTATAATGATGAATAACAAAGACGAAAAGAACACGTGCAAATGTAATAACGGCGTTGTATGCGACGTTTCCAACTGCGTTTATCACGACGGCAGCTCCACTTGCACGGCAGAAACAATCAACGTAGGACCCAGCTACGCAACATCCTGCACAGACACGGTTTGCGCTACATTCAAACAGAAGAGCGCGGAATAACTCCTCAAAAAATACACCGAAAGGTGTATTTTTTGTTTAGCAAAAGTGCTCCGCACTTTGTTTTGCCTTCCCCTCGAGGGGAAGGTGGCGGCACAGCCGACGGATGAGGTGTATTTTTACTTTTGCGCTTTATAATATCCGGCAGCACCTGCACCGATAGTCGCAAAATATAAAGCTTTTCTTTTATCGTTTTCCAAATCCTCGTTATTTTCCGCAGATATACCGAAAGATTTTATTTCCTCAATCATTTCCATTATATCTTTCGGGCTCATTTCACGATATACGCCAACACTTATATTTGCAAAACAATAAGAATGTCCGCTTTCAATATCGGCAACTTCCCCATTATTTTTTTGTTTTAAAAATGTCACCAATGTTTCCGCATCTGTTTCAAACACAGAAACACCGTAAATTTCGGGTTTTAATATACCGTCAATACCGCCCAAAAATTCTACATATTCCATTTTGCCGTATTTATCATACGATATTGACATTTCATTGCCAAAATAATAATATTTATTCCCTGCAAAAAAGCCTTTTCCGATTAAATTTTCAACATCGGCTTTCCCCATTCCGAACCGAAGCAAAATACCGTCTATTTCGATGCGTTCCAAAGGATATATTTTTATATTCATAGACACCTCATCAGTCCCTGCTGGACAGCTTCCCCTCAAGGGGAAGCCTCAACATAAAATATTCTTTATATGCTTTATCCTCGGCGCTTCTTCGCGCGAGAGGTAGACCTCTATAACGTCTATGCGCGGCTTCTTTCCCGTTTTGTGTGCGCGCAGATATTCCTTTGCGCACGCAACGAGGTTTTCTCTCTTTCGTACGTCCACGGCATCACGGGCGGAGCCGTAACGAGTAACAGCGCCCGTGGCCCTGCGCGTCTTGACCTCCACGAAAAGGATATATTCCCCGTTTTCGCAGATGATGTCCGTTTCCAGGTGCCCCGCACGGAAATTGCGGTGCGTTACCTCAAATCCTTGCGCCTCAAGGTATCTGCAGGCAATATTTTCGCCCGTTTTTCCCGTTTCGCTCTTGCTACTCATTTGTTAAGGAACGAAAGAAAGCTCTTTCTGTGCTCGGGGCACGGGCCGAGCTCGCGCACCTTCTGCATATGCTCTTTCGTGGGGTAGCCCTTGTGCTTTGCGAAGCCGTATTCGGGGTATTTTTCGTGTAGCTCTGCACACTGCCTGTCCCTCGTTACTTTCGCAAGTATGGATGCCGCGGCAATGCTCGGGCTCTTTGCGTCGCCCTTTACCACCGTCTGCGTGGGTATGTCAAACCCGCGCGCACAGTTGCCGTCGATAAGCGCGAAATCCGCCTGTATATCAAGCCCATTCACCGCGCGGTTCATCGCAAGCATCGTGGCGCCGAGAATATTGTGCTCGTCTATTTCCGCGGGGGTCGCCCACGCGATGGAATATGCGAGCGCTTCTTTTATAATAACGTCGTAGAGTGCGTCGCGCTTCTTTTCGGAAAGCTTTTTGGAGTCGTTAAGCCCCTCTATCACAAGCCCCTGCGGCAAAATGACCGCCGCGGCAACCACGTTGCCCGCAAGCGGCCCTCTGCCCGCTTCGTCCACGCCGCAAACGGCGGAAAAGCCCGCGTCGCACGCCTCTTTTTCAAGGTAATATTCAAGTTCCATTTTTTCACCAATCACTCTGCATTCTTCACCCTGTCCAGCGTGAGCCTGCCGAGTTTGCCGTTTCTGAATTCTTCCAGAAGCATTTTCGCCGTGCGCTCCGTGTCTATTTCACCGCCCGAAACGAGGAAACCACGCGCTTTGCCGATTTTTTCGAGAACGTCGAAGTTTGTAAGCTCCTCTGCAAGCGCACCGTCCTTGAGCTTGTATCTTTCCACAAGCTTTTCGGGGTAAAGCTCGCGCATTCTGCCCACGAGCGTGGCTGCGAGCGTTTCTATATCGAGTATATCGTCTTTTATCGCGCCCGTTATGGCGAGGTTTTCGCCGATTTTCTGGTCGTTAAACTTCGGCCAGAGCACGCCGGGCGTGTCCAGCAGGTCAAAGCCGAGGTTTGTGGGTATCCACTGCTTCTGGCGAGTAACACCCGGGCGGTTTTCCACCTTGGCGCTCTTTGTTCCCGAAAGCTTGTTTATAATGGAGCTTTTGCCCACGTTCGGTATGCCCACAATCATCGCTTTCAGCCTTCTGCCCGCCATACCCTTTTCGCGGTAGCGCTCGAGCTTATCCGCCAGAAGCGTGCGTGCCGCAGGCATAATTTCGCCAAAGCCCTCGCCCGTTATGCAGTCGTAGAAAATGCACGTTTCGCCCTTTTCGGCAAAATATGCTTTCCACTCCTTCGTGCACTTCGGGTCGGCAATCGAAAGGCGGCTAAGCAGGCGCAGGCGCGGCTTATCGCCGCAAATGCGCGCTATTTCGGGGTTTTCCGAACTGCGCGGTATACGCGCATCCAGAAGCTCTATAACAAAATCTACGTTTTTAAGGTTTTCGGAAATTTCACGGCGCGTTTTCGCCATATGTCCCGGAAACCATTGTATTATCTCTGAAGGCATAAAATATACGTCCTTTCTCTTTCCTCATTGTTTCAGCTTACCGCACCGAATTTATTGAGCGGAAGAATGCGCGCCACGACCTTGCCGAGAATGTCGTCCTCGCTAATCACGCCCACGCGCGGGTCGCGGCTGTCGGTGGAATGATTGCGGTTGTCGCCAAGCACAAAAACGTAGCCGGGCGGCACCGTCACCTCTTCGGGGCAACCGTACGTTTTCATAGCGCACCAATCCTCGTAGTTTATATAGTCTTCCAGAAGCTCAACGCCGTCCACATAGACCTTCCAGTTTTCAAAATCAAACTTCACCGTCTGGTTTTCCGTGGCTATGATACGTTTTACTATCGGTTCGCTTATAGCGGAGTTGTTTTCCTGTATAACCACTATATCGCCGTTTTCGGGCGTATAGCCGAGGCGCGAAACCCATAGCCTTTCCGTGTTGTGGAGCGTCGGGTACATAGAATCGCCCACAACGGTGGTCATTCTGCCCACAAACAGGTTTATCATAATAACGACTATTAGCGCTATGGAGATGATTTCTACCGCCTCGTAGAAAAGCGAAGCTCCGCTTTTCTGCGGCCTTGTATTTTTCATTTCGCCGCAGGGGCGATTTTCTGTGTTAAATTCATTCATACCAAAACTCCTTTCGGGAAGCATTATACCGCTTTTTCGGCTTCCTCGTTTATATCGCACATAATGTTATATGCGTATATAGCCGTTATAACGGCTAGCACCGTGCGCGCCGTCCACGCGAGGTCAAACCAAGGCATAAGCGCCATAAATACCGCACCGCCGCCGATGGTTATACATTCGAGCACGAAAAGCCTGTCTATATATTTGCAAAGCTCCGCCTTTCTGTGCTCGTCTATTTCGCGCCTGCGCACGTCCTGCGTGCCGCGCACGCCCACGGCGTCTTCCACCATATTTTTCGCCGCTGCTTTGCCCTTTACGGCAAGCCATATGAGCAAGGCGTAGAATACCGCGGCGATGGCGATATACGGCAGGAAATAGCCCCAGAAGCCTTCTGCCTTGTACGCATAAAGCACGTATCCAAGCTCGGAAGAATAGCGGAAAAGCATAACATATGCAAGCACACCCGCAACAATGGCGGCAAAACAAGCCGTAATGACCTTTTTATATTCCGCAACGTATCTTTTGGAGAAGAAGAACGCAAAAAACATAAGTAAAGCGCTTATAAACTCGGGAATAAGATAATATCCGTCTATGGAAATACACGTGAGGAAGAAAACGGAGGCAAACGTAAAGCTCCAAAAGCGCTTCACGCTTCTTTGCATAGCAAGAGCTTTGTCCGTGAGCACGGTATTTTCATATTTTTCTTTCATATACGCCCAGAAAGCGGAGCTTTTCCTGAGCTCTTTAAGGTAGGAAAGCACCATAGAAAGCCACACGGCGCCGAAAACGAGAGCAACGAGCGCGCAAAGAGCCAAAAGCGCTATTCTTATAACGCCGGAATCATCCAGCCCCGTTTCGTCACCCACGTAGCCGTAGTCTGTTTTGAGCGAGGTAAGCTCGGGCACAACAGAGGCAACAGCGCGCACGATTATAAAAATAGGCGTCATCTTTGCGGCGTTTTCCGCTTTTGTGCTCAAAGAGGAGGAACTTTCCGCAAAACGCATACGGGAATATTCCAGGCTCTCGAAAAACATATTGAACGCGGGAATCATAAAGAAAAACTCCAGCGTGGCAAAAGAGAACGCGAAAACGAGCGTAAGCGTGGAGTCAAACTCCATAAAAAGCGCCATAAGCATAAACGCGAGCCTGCCTGCGCCCACGTAAAGCACCTGTGTCATACGCCTTTTCGCTTCCATAACCTTAAGCTCCACATCCGCTATTTTGGAAAGTCCGTAGACAATAAGCGCATAGCCTATAACGTCGGGCAAAATATCGAAAAGGCTTATAAACGGGTTGAACAGAAAAATCATACCCGCAATAATAAAGTTTATTCCCATTTTCAGCTCCGTTAAAGTTATTTTTTCTTTTTGTGATGTATATTTTTGCTTTGTGTATTCTGCCTTTTAAACCTGTCTTTTTCATAAAATTCCACGGGGGATTTAAAGGAGTTTTTCTTCTGCTCCATATCCTCGTCCCCCTCCAGGCAAATTCGCATATAGCAGCGGAAAACGAGCACGGCGGAAAGCACCATAACCACTATGGGCAAAAGCATAGCCGTGCCGAGCACCTGCGCCTTGTGCTCGCCAAGAAGCTCCGCAGGCGCAAAGGAAACGAGCGCATAGCACACGCGCGAAAGCACCATAAGCAGAGAGGAAAGCACGATGTTGGAATACGCCATACTTGTTATAGAGGGCAAGCCCGTTTCGTCGGCTATTTTTGCTATGCCAACGAAGAAAGCGGCATAGAAAAACACCATAAACGCCGTGTACACGCTGGCAAAAAAGCCCTCTGCCGTGGCGTTCATAAGCGTTATTTCAAAGAAGCCCGCTATCTGCATAGCGAGTTTTACGGCGGAGAGCGCCATACCCGCATAGCAGAGCTTTTTCGGCAACACAAAGCAGTCGCAATGCTCGCACGCCACGCGCATACCGAAGTACATAAGCAGAAAACCCGCAAGCTCCGTGCCCGCCGTTTCCGCGAGCAGTATGCAACCGAAAAACATTATTCCAAAACCCATTTTTATTTCTCCTTAAATGAAATCACCGACCTGCCTCGCGGGCACGAGATGATTATTGTAGGGGGCGACGTCCTCTGTCAAGAGCAAGATTGTAAACAATTGTGCAAGATGATTGGTAACAGTTTTGCATTCGTTTAAGTCAATGCTCTTGGAAGCCGAACGGAGCGTAGCGGAGAGAGGCTTCCAAGAGCGGCGCGC